>JAFTOC010000033.1 GCA_017451585.1 Clostridia bacterium | reverse complement strand
AGAAAGCCTTTGGAATATTACAGCAACAATATCGTCGGCACCCTCGTCCTGCTGGACGTGATGAGAGAGTTCGGCTGCAAGCAGTTCGTCTTCTCCTCCTCCGCCACCGTGTACGGCGCCAATAACATCGCTCCCTATACCGAGGAGATGCCCACCTCCGCCACCAACCCCTACGGTCAGACCAAATTCATGCAGGAGATCATGCTCCGCGATATTGCGGCGGCAAATCCCGACATGGGCGTTGCCCTGCTCCGCTATTTCAACCCCATCGGTGCACACGAGAGCGGTCTTTTGGGTGAGGATCCCAACGGCATCCCCAACAATCTGATGCCCTACATCTGCAAGGTTGCAGTAGGCAAACTGCCCCGACTCAACGTCTTCGGCGACGATTACGACACCCCCGACGGAACCGGCGTGCGCGACTACATCCACGTGGTGGATCTTGCCAAGGGTCATCTTGCCGCGCTCCGTTATCTGGAGAAGATCCCCGGCGTGCTGACCGTCAATCTGGGCACCGGCAAGGGCAGTTCGGTGCTGGACATCGTCAAAGCCTTCGAAGCCGCCAGCGGCGTGAAGATCCCCTACGTGATCACCGACCGCCGTCCCGGTGACATCGCCACCTGCTACGCCTCCACCGACAAGGCGAAGGAGCTGCTGGGCTGGGTTGCGGAAAAGTCTCTGGAGGAGATGTGCCGCGACAGCTGGAACTTCATCAGCAAGAACAGCTGAGCGTGGGGCGTTGCCCCACACCCCATTGGAGGGACTTCTTGAAAGAAGTCCCTCCAAACCTCTTCAAGAACTTTTATAAATGTCGGGCAAATCCTTGCCCGGCAGGATGAAACGCTCCGTGCGAGGATCCGTCAGGATCTTCGTGCGGAGCGTTTTCTGTTTTTTCGGTAGCTTGCGCGTGTGCCGATTCTGTGTTATAATGAAAGCAGACGACAGAAAATGAATTTTTTCAAAAAAATTAAATTTTTTTCAAAACCAATGAGTAAATCGGCGTTCTGATTCGTTATATATATTGAAAATTTTCAAAAAGGAAATCGATTTCTATGGATCATCTGATTGAGCGATATTCTCCCATGCTGACGGGACTGTGTATGCACCTCTGTCAGAATCGGGCGGATGCGGAGGATCTCTTTCAGGACACCTGGGAACGGGTGATGAAGGAGAGTAAAAAGCGCAATCTTCGGGATATTGCGTACGCGCAAGCCTGGATCGCCCGCATTTGCATCAATCTGTACATCGACCGCGCCCGCAAAAGGTCGAGGGAAGCGCAGGCAGAATTTCAAAGCAACGAGGAGAAGGATGCATTTTTACAAAACGTCTCCGATCCTTCCGCAAGAGCGGAATACGGAGAACTGTACGATGCCCTCGAGCGGCTGGACCCCGAGCACAAGAGCGTCATCGTACTGAAATACTTCTACGGCTATCCGGATAGCCAAATCGCAGCTATTTTGAATATTCCCGAGGGAACCGTTCGTTCACGGCTGCATATGGGGAAATTGAAACTAAGGAGTGATCTTTGTGATGAACCATCTGACCGATGATGAGCTGGAGCGGTTGCTGACAAGCTACGGTCAACTGACGCCATCGGTACCCTTCACGTATAGAAAAAAAGCAATCCTTCAAGGACGCCGAATGGCAATCCTGGCGGTCGCCGCCCTTCTCACGCTTCTTTTGCTGGCTATGACTGCCGGAATCGCCGCTCATTTTGCTTCTCCCGGTAGCAACGGCACGCACGGCGGCGCGCCAATCCTTCCCTCTGCCACAACCGCGGGGCAGGCGGAGCCGTCTGTCACTACCGACCGTGCACCGACCACCACGCCCCCGACGACCGACCTCCGTCCGCCCGCAACGACTACCCCCGCCATAACCGATCCTCCCAAGCAGCCCGAGACCCAGCCGCCCGTACTGTCTCCTCTGCTTCCCGCTTGGTATAAAGGGAGCAACGTACAGCTGGTAAACGTAATTGAATCGAAAACTTTAAGCTTTCAGCCAGTTCAGCTGGAGGAGCATTACAACGACTTTGCCTTCTTCGATCTGAATATCGGTAGTTACACCTATTCCATTCTGTCGGGCGATTTGATTCAGATTCAAGGCATTCCCGCTGATCATCGGGAGTCCTATTGCCGCGGCTTCTATCTGAGGTTGTCCGACGGCGAGTTGATCTGCCTTGGGCACGAGTTGAAGGATCTGTGGGAGACCGTCGGACTTGACTACGCATCACTATCATCACTCAGCGTCCGTTATACCACTGAGGATGGGGAGCGCTACATTATCGCACCTGCCAACAGCTCCGGATCACTGGGCTACTTCATTTACGACCGGCGGGCAAAGATCTTGCGGAAAATCGAGTTTGACTGTCAAAACAGCGATTCGATAAGCTACAGCCCTGACGGCAACTTCGTCGTAGTAGCAAAAGCACGGAAGAACAATCAGGATCTGGACGATCTTTGGCTCATCGATCTGTCCGATATGGAAGCAAAGCAGATCTGTGCGGTCTACGATACCTTCGGAATGTCCTACTTTTCTACAGACGAGCGGTTTATCTACACCTATCTGCGCATAGGCGATTCGGTGGAGAAAAACGAATACGGCGAATGGGTAATGTACGATACCCAAACGAGATTTACCTTCCGTGGAAAAGGACAGATTCTCTATCTGCAAAGCGGCATACTCGTTTCCCGCACGCAGGACGGTTTTCTGATCTATGATTGTACCACGGGAGATGCCCCCGACGATCTGTCTTCCCTTCCGCGCGTGATCGACGCAGATCAGAAAAGTCAACGCTATACGCTGACCATCTATAATCCCGTCACAGGGCAAGTGGAAGCCACCATTGCCGATGTGGGCGCGTATGACCTCAGCGACGATCAGCAATATCTGTTCTACTATGTAGACAAAGCCGACGGCGTGGTGATGGCAGATCTGTTTGGCGGCGAATCGGTAACGCTGCCCGTGTCCAACGCACTGCTGGAAGGCGTCAATCCCGACGTGGGAAAGGCGATCTATCGGATGAAAGTCAGCGCAGACGGCAGTAAGATTGCGCTGGGATACAAGATCTCGGTAGAGGAATATATGGATCAAAAGCAACGGGAGATCGACGAGCTTCGAAACGCGATCTGGAACGGGTTCCTTAAAACCAATAATATCCCCGACTTCTGGAGCAAATTCTCCCCTGTCAAGGAGCAATACGCGCATCTGGTCGAATGGACCGGCTACTATATCCACGACGATTTTGCGATCTATATGATTGCTTATCATAATAACGGATACTCTCTGAGCCGCTCGGTGGGCGTGTA
Organism: Clostridia bacterium; assembly: GCA_017451585.1. GTDB lineage: Bacteria > Bacillota > Clostridia > Oscillospirales > CAG-272 > CAKSQF01. The sequence continues at coordinate 18,991 of JAFTOC010000033.1, read as the reverse complement.
TCACGTGGTAGAGGACTACCGCTCCGGAACTTACACCCTTTACAATGCCTCTGAGAATCCTTATTTACTGGGAAATTTGGTAGCACGTTCGGCATGGGAGGACAAGGTGCAAACCTTCCGCCGTACGCTGAAGGGGGATTACGACACCACCTGTGCTCTGCTTCCCACACTGGGTGAACTGCACGAGTTTTACTTTGATTACGCCAAATGTTATGACGCAAACGGCAAATGGAGCGATAATCTGAAAAACGCCCATCAGTACAGTTACGAATTTATCAGCACCCACTATGTCCGTGCCGACATAGGCTATTCTGCGGAAGAATTAGAGAGCGTTTTGCGAATCATTGGTAAATACACCGTCAATCGGATCAGTCTTTCTTCCTTGACGGTTCGCCGCGTGGCGCAGATCAATCTTTACGGGCCAAGTAGAACGCTGCTTTACTGTGGAGACGTATATATCTCTTCAACCGGTAAGTATTATTTACAAAACACCTACGGCGGCAGTCACTTCATATCTACCGGTTCGCAGATTACGGCAGAGGAATACGAAACGCTGATGCAAGCAAACGGAGGATTCTTGGTCGAAACGGGACTGTATAAAGATCCCCGACTCGCATCCGTTGCAGATTCCGTGTTTGAGGTGTATAATGATTTTTTGGTAAATGGTTTTCTGCCTCAGATATATGGAACCGAAGAAATCGACAAGGCTCTGTCTATGATCCGTGAGGGCGGTTATGAAACCGACGTAATTCTCCGTACTTTGTATCCCGATCCCGCCAAACGGTTCTACTTGACGCTGTTATCGGAATACAAAATCCCCTTCGATTGCTCGATCAGACACGCGAACGGAGTTGAGTTGATACAAATCACCATTACCGACGGCGTCATTACATGCTCTGATCCTTCTGCAACCGCGCAATAACGCTTGACCGCAAAATCTCCCCTCTGACGAGGGGAGATTTTTACCTTCACTCACACCGATTGCTGGTGATATAATCCACGCCCCAATCGATGAGGCGGCGGCAGGCGTCGGGGTCGTCTACCGTCCAGCAGTTGACGGCGATGCCTGCGGCGTGGAGGCGGTCGATCCACTCCTTGGTCAGCGCCGCGTAATGGACGTCCAGATCCATCTTTTCCCGTACCAGGATCTCGAAAACCGATTCGTCCAGCTTACCGGTCAAAAACTGCACGGGATGGGTGGGCAGAAGCTTCCGCAGCTCAATAAGATTCTGCAGGTCAAAGGAGATAAAGACGGTCTGCTCCAGCGCGCCCCTTTCCCTTAAAACCGCCACGATTTTGGCAATTTCCTCCTGGGGAAATGCGTTTTTCAGCTCCAAGACGGCGATCTTTCCGTAATCCCGACAGATCACGGCGTATTCGTCCAGGAGCGGAATCACCAGATCGCCGCGAGTGGGCAGTCCATGGGTATCGTAAAGCGTCAGCGCACGCAGATCAGCAAGGGTAGAGCCTTCCACCGAGAGGTCAGCGGCGCACGCTCTGCCGGTGCGGTCGTCGTGAATCAGCACGAAGCCTCCGTCGGCGGTGCGGTGAACGTCGGTTTCGATGCCATAGTAGCTGCGATTGGCGGCGGCAAGAAAGGCGGCGACGGTGTTCTCCCGCTCCAGCGCCGACGCGCCCCGATGAGCGATCATACGGGTGTTGCCTTTGTCGGTAATTTTGATGGTTTCCATATCAATTCCTGCTTTCATAAAATTTTCGGAGAAGCTTATTCACACTCTGCCCCGCGCCCTCAGATAGCGTCTCAGCAGAAGGATCGCGCCTACCAGCACGGCAAAGAGCAGAACCAGCGCAAAGGGCATGGTTTCTGCGCCCACCCATTGTACCAGCAAGCTGAATCCCACAGGCAGAACCAGGATCCCGACGTATGCGGCAGAGACCTGGGTTCCCACCACCGCCTGTGAAGCGGCAACGCCGAAATTTTGGGGCGTAAGATACATCATATTCGGATACAGTGGGCCGTTGCCCAGCCCGATCAGAAACAGCGCCACGGTAGCTGCAACGGTGGGGAGAGGCAGGAACAGCAGAAGTACCGCCGCGGCTACGGCGATCTGTCCGATGCCGATCACCCGCCAGGGTGTCCATCGTGCGGTAAGCAGACCCGAAAGAAACCGTCCCAGCGTCATGCCGATATAGTAGAAGGTAATGCAAGCGGCGGCGGAATCCACCGTCAGCCCCTTTACGCAGACTAAAAAGGTCGCGCCCCAGGAGCCGCAGATATATTCGATTCCGCAGGAGGCGATAAATATCAGCCAAGCGGTGCGGACGGCAGGATCCTTCACCACGTCTCTCGTAGAAAGAGATGCGGGTACTTTACTTTCATCCGTATCTGCGGCGGATTCGGATGCGACGGCGCGCCGTCTCGTCCACAGCGGGACGGAGAGAAAGGCAATCAGCGTGATGGCTCCCTGCACCCAAAACGCCAGACGGTAGCCGCCCCGCCATCCGCCGCTCCCTTCCAGCATCAGCGACATCAGATAGGGCGAGATGGACACGCCCACGCCGTAGAAGCAATGGAGAAAGCTCATCTGCATCGCTCCGTAGTGAAGGGCGACGTAATTGTTCATCGCCGTATCGATAGCGCCCGCGCCCAGTCCCAGCGGGATGGCACAGAGGCAGAACCACCACAGATTCTGCGAATAGGACAGGACAAGGAGTCCTACGGCGGTCATACCCGTGCTGACGGCGGCGGTCCACGCCGTGCCGAAGCGGCGGATGACCTTTTCCGCAAACAGGCTGGAAAGAATACTGCATCCGATAATGCAGGAGGTCACTACGCTTGCCGAGGATACGGGAAGCGAAAGCTCGGGATAGATCGCCGGCCATGCGGTGCCGAAGAGCGAGTCGGGGATGCCCAGCGCGATGAAGAGAATATAGATAACGATTAAAAGAAGTGTTGCCATGGTTCACCTGATAAAGAAATGCTGCCCTCATCGTAGCACAGACGGCGGAAAAAGTCAAGGGGCTGGGAGAGGAAGTCTTGGATTTGCGCACAGCGTGTGGGTCAGCGGTCAGCGTCGGGCGCGTGCACCGCTCTTCTGCGGGCAAATTCGCTGGGACTGCTGCCCATGATCTTACGGAAGGCGCGGTTAAAGCTGCGGGTGTTGGCGAATCCGCATCTCCCCGCGATCTCGGTCACCGACAGCTCGGTGGTGGTCAGCAGGGTCAGAGCAAGATCCACCCGATAACTGCTCAGCAGCGTGCTGAAATTGGTTCCGAAGTTCTGATTGATAAATTCCGAAAGATAGCAATAATTGTACCCCAGCTCCCGGGCAAGAGAATCCAAACTTATGTCGCTCTCGTAATGCTCGTAGAGATAGTCGCTGATCCGACGCACCAGATGGTCATTCCGCTCTTTGGAAACTACCGGCACGCAACGGTCGTACGCCACGGCGCACAGACCGTAAAGCGTTCCCATGCAATGAAAAGGGCGGTCGGCGCGCAGCGCCAGAAGCGCTTCCCAGTTCGCGTATTCAAATACCGGATTCCGAAAATCGCAACCGTGCACCGCCGAGTAGAATTCCTTCACGTAATCGGGCGAAAAGATCACGGTCAGGTTTTCCGCGTCTTCGGAGGAGGAAAAATTGTGCACCCGATGGGGAAGCACCAGAATCGCTTGCCCTGCCCGTAGCGTGTACCGCTCCCCGGACAGCGTGGCGTGAACCTCCCCTTGAGTCACCACGATCAGCTCAAAGCTGGAGTGCATATGATCGCCGAAGGTGAGTCTTTCCACCTTGCCTACGTATAAATATCGCCGCGGCTCCGAGCGGGAACGCTCGTAAAGCATTGCCATCACCGATCCCTCCTTGTTGAAAAACCAAATTTTTGTCTTATATTATAAAACTTTTTTCTTGCATTGTCAAGCTCCCGTTTGCTATAATCAAATTACAATCCAACATGAACGGAGGAGTTGTATGTCAAAACTCACAACCAAGCTGCTGTCCGCAGGGCTGGCGGCAATTCTGGGGAGCGCCCCACTGGCAATGCTCCCGACAAGTGCGGCAGAGTCCGCATCCCAATCAAATCAAACGGAAGAGACGGTGAACTACATGAGAATCAAGAATCTGAACGGTCCCTCGGGCGTTGCGCTGGGGGCGCGGGCGTGGGATACTACGAGATCGATCCTACCGGCAAGGTCACCCGCAACTGCCTGAACAACATCCACAAATCCTTCGTAGACTCCCCCGACGGATTTGTGGTGGGCGTTTACGACGGTCAAACGGCTTCCCGTCTCCAACGGGACAGCTCGGTGATATACGGGATGAAGGGCTATTCCGACAGCTATTATACCGGGCTGTGGCCTACCGTCTCCATCGACTTTGAAAACAGCCGCGCAGGCGTTGCCGATATGGGCTTCTCCGCCTTTTCGGGCGTGGTAGCGCAGAACGTGAAGGACAGCTCACTCCCCGTGGTCTATTACGAGGTAGAGCTGACCAATGACAGCGACAGCGCTAAGGAAATGTCTGCCATTCTCACCTGGGGAGACGTGATCGGACGTGGCATCCGGGATACCTCGGTGAAAAATCCCTCCAATTTGGACGGAGAGAGCTCTGAATGGCACGATATGGACGTTCCCGCCACCTACGCCAAGGGTGTGACCCTGCAGGCGGGCGGTGTCACTTACACCGGTGTCATGCAGTACGCAAAGGAGCAGATTCTGCCTGAGAAGGCAACCTTTCAAAACTACAATAACAGCTTTATGATCCTCGCTGAGAATGACGATGACTCTACCGTTACCATTCTCAAGGAGTTTGGCGTAAAAAACTCCTCCGCGCTCTCCTCTTACACCGAAAGCGGCAAGCTGGACGCCTACGACGAGGAGGAAGTGACGCTCTCGAAAGCGGTAAAGGGCGGCTCCCGCAGTACCGAAAGCGGCTCTGCCGTATCGGTGATGGCAGAGGTTCCCGCAAACAGCACCAAGACCGTCCGCTTCATGGTCTCCTGGTTTATGCCCGAGATCACCGAGCAGCAGTACGATTCTATGAACAAGATGGAGGGCTGTGACTACAATAAATACTATCACAACTATTTCTCCACCATCGAGGAGCTGACCGCCTACGCCATTGAAGCAAGAGAATCCATCAAAGACGGCATCGCCGAGTGGCAGACGCCCATGTTGGAAAGTTCCCTCCCCGATTGGCTGATCTTCAAGCAGATCAACAGCGGATACACCCTGTATTCCAACGGCGTGCTGAACAAGCGGGGCAATTTCTCCACGCTGGAGGGCGAGATGGGCGGCTACGGCGGTACCATGGATCAAAAGATGGCGTCCCACCCCTTCTACGAGAAGCTTTTTCCCTCGCTGAATCTGCAGGAGAACCTGCAGTTTGCCAACGTCACCGGTGCGGACGGGGAGATCCAGCATTTCGACGTCCATTACTATCACGGAATGTCCGATTCCGATCCCGACAATACCGTCAATCCTACTCCTGCGGGCAGCATGATTGATAATGCCGGCGCGTGGATGGTACAGATGTGGAATTACTACACCCAGACCGGCGACGATGCGTGGCTGACCACCTACTATGACGTAATGGTCACCTCGATGGACTTCATTCAGTCCAAATACGCCAAGGGAACTCACATCCCCAACTATAACACCACCTACGACGACTACGCGCATCCGGAGATCCTCATCTTCTCCGGTACGGTCTGGCTGAATATGCTGGACATCGCCGCCGATTGGGCAATGCTTCTCGGCGATAACGAGAGAGCCGCCGAGTGGACGTCGGAACTTGCGCTCTCCTACGCCGATGTAGATAAGCTCTACGGCACCTATTCCGAATCCCTGGGCTACGGCGGCTATTACGCCTTCGGAAGTGACGCGAATTATATTGCATCGAGCGGAGAGAAAGGAAGCGTCAAGTCCGAGATCATGTTCTCGGGCGCCATGGCAGGGCAGTTTATCAGCCGTTACAGTGGCAGAGGCGACGTAATTCCCTTCGATCAGTTCGTCTCCCACATGAACACCTTCCTGCGCACCTCCATTCAGGGCAGTAACGACTACTACGCCCCCAAGGTCTACAATCTCCGCACGGGACAGGGACTGGACAATTCCGGCTCCCGTTGCTGGCCCTTTTATCTGGACAGCTACGGCGGCATGGCAGCCATTCAGGCGGGCTATCTGGAGGACGGTCTGGAAGTGCTGGAGCACACTATGCTGGTACATCTGAACATGGGCTATATGTGGACGCAGAACCTGTGGAATCCCGCGTATTCCACCTATATGACCGCTCCCGTTTCCTGGTTTATTAACGACGTGCTGGCAGGCGCGGCGCTGGACGTGCTGGGAAAGACTATCACCCTCGGCCCCTCCTGCCCCGCAAGTGAGGGCGTGGGTATCGGCGACTCTCTGACGGTTACCCTCTATTATCCCAAATACTGGGCGGAGGTCTGCTACGATCCTGAGAATGGCGTGTTTACCTATACCGTCATCAAAACCTTCTGCGAGGAAGGCGAATCTCCTATTGAAATCGACACCGTGATCGCTTCTCCTGCGGGTGTTGCCACTGAATCCGCCAAGACCATCAAGCTGGACAGCACCTTCCTTGCCAAGGAGGGCGCCGTGCTGGATCTGTCGGCACACATCTCCGATTTTGAGGGCGTGACCCACGAAAAGCTGCTGACTCCCGTTGCGGATTACGTCACCCCCACGCCCGGTAAGGTAGCCGACGGCGACGGTCTGGCGGCAACCGTTACATTTGACGGCAAGAGCGAGTCCTTCACTGCGGAAGAGGTCAACTACCGCTGGAACAGCGAAAATCTCCCCGCTCAGGGCGTTACCGACGAATATACGGTCACCTTCAGCGGCAGAATCCTCCCCCGCTACGGGCAGAAATACCAGCTCATCTTCGAATACACCGGCGACGAGGACGATCTGACTCTCCGCTTCAACGGTCAGGACGTCACTGAGTACGGCACCACGCTGGATGCGGTGGAATCCCAGCAGTTCAGACCTACCGAAGGCTGCAAGCTTTTCGTCTACACCGTAGAGCTGGAGGCAGATACCTACTATAATATCAGCATCACCTACCAAGGCGATCTCTCCGACGGCGAAGACGTGCTCCGCTTCCTGTGGTGGTCCACTACCCAAAACATGGGCGTAGTGGTGAAGGAGCGACTCTATCCGCCCATCTACGCGACCGATTGGATCAGCGGTCTGGATTACAGCGCCACCACCGCACGGGTGGAGGACGATCATATGGCGTACACGCAGAACGCTTGTTACGCCATCTATAAGGACATTGATTTCGGCAATACGGACATGACCAAGTACACCTTCGAGATCAAGATCGCGGCGCCCGATCAGGCGGATTCTCAGGGGGGCACCATGGAGATCCGTTTGGGTAGTGCCCGCGGAAAGGTGATCGGCACGCTGGAGGTTACGCCCACCGGCTCGTGGACCGGCTTCGTTACTCGCACGGCAGAGATCGAGCTGACCGAGCCGCTGACGGGACAGCAGGAGATCTGCTTCGTCTTCCGACCCAAGTCCACCTATCTGATGAACTACACCGATTTCCGTTTTGTTCCCGTGATCGAGGAGCCGGAAACGTCCGTGGGTGAACCCGGTAGCGAGACCGAAACGCCTTCCACTGAGAAAGAACCTTCCACCCCGGGAGACTCTGTCGAACCCGCAGCCGAGTCCGAAAGCGGCATTCCCACCGCAGCCATCGTCGGTGTGGCGGCAGGCGTGGCAGTCGTAGCAGCGGCCATTGCAGGCGTTTGCATCTACAAAAAGAAAAAACGCACATAACGCATTTAAGAGGAACCGAAACACGGTTCCTCTTTTTGCAGTAAGGCTTGCATTTGGCAAAATACTATGGTATAATCAAAGTAACAATCCTTCACAGAAAGGACACACCCTTATGAAAGAATATTCTCGCAATGAAGAGCGTACCGGCGTGCAGGAATCTGCCGCCTTCGATCCCGTTTTTGACGTACAGAGCGATTTTGTCATGGTCTATGGCTTCCACGATCTGAAAAACCGTATCGACTGCTCCGAGGGCAGCGAGATTATCGCGCTGTCGAGCAGAGCGGTGAAGGTCAGTTTTTGAGTTTGCAACAATTTGCAATGAATTGATAATGTATTTGCAACGTATTAGCAAACGTCGGAAAGGCAGGCAACAACAGGTCAAACGCGCCCTCGGTAATTTGCAATGGAAGTAAACGGAAGCAAATCGAAGCAAATCGAAGCTACAAAAACAAATACAAAAACAAATACAAATACGATTACCAATACAAATACATCCCGCTCCGACCTTTGGTCGGAGCTTTGTTGTGCGTGTCGAGAATTCGTCGAATTTCGGGAAAAGACTTAAAACCCTCTTGATTTTCGCTCCTGTCTTTGCTATAATGAAAAGACTATCGCATTTTACGAAAAGAGGTGCATCCGCTTGCTGTTTGGAAAACATATCAACCGCTATTATCTCCGCTACGCGCCGACTCTGCTGCTGGGCATCGTCGCGCTGATCGTGGTGGACTATCTCCAGCTGATGGTTCCCGAGTTCTACCGTATGGTGGTCAACGGACTCAACGAGGGGATCGTGGAGATGGGCGGCAAAGAGGTGGCGTTCAACATGGACTTTCTGCTGGACGAGATCTGCCTGCCCATGATCTTCGTCATTCTCTTCATGGTGGCGGGACGCTTTTTGTGGCGCATCTGCTTTTTCGGCTCGGGCATCAAGGTCGAGACCGATCTCAGAGGCAGAATGTTCGACCATTGCAAGGATCTGTCCCAGCAATATTACCAGCACCATAAAGTGGGCGATCTGATGTCCCTCTTTACCAACGATCTGGAGACCGTGCAGGACTGCTTCGGCTCGGGGATCATGATGATGGCGGACGCGCTTCTGTTGGGCGTGCTCGCCCTCTTCAAGATGGGACGGATGGATCTGCTGTTGACAGGGCTTACCCTGATCCCCATGGTACTGCTGCTGGCGATTGCCACGGTGGTGGGACACACCATGGAGAAAAAGTGGGACGAGCGGCAGGAGGCTTTCTCCTCGCTGTCCGACTTCTCCCAGGAGAGCTTTTCGGGCATCGCCGTGGTCAAGGCCTTCGTCAAGGAGACCGTGGAGCTGATGTCCTTCAAAAAGCTCAACAAGAAAAACGAGGACGCCAACGTGTCGTTCACCAAAACCTCGGTGTTGCTGAATATCCTCGTTACGCTGTTCGTGGAGTCTGTGGTCTGCGTGATCCTGGGCTACGGCGGCTGGCTGGTGTATAACGGTGACTTCGACGCGGGCGAGCTGGTGGAGTTCATCGGCTACTTTACCGCCATCGTTTGGCCGATCATGGCAATCTCCCAGCTCATCGAGATGCGTTCCCGGGGCAAAGCCTCGCTGAACCGTATTTCCGCCCTGCTGGACGCGCCGGTGGACGTAGCAGACGCCCCCGAGGTCGCAGAACCCGCTCCCCTTACGGGCGAGATCGAGTTCAAGAATCTGACCTTCCGCTATCCCGGCGGCGATCGGGACGTGCTGGAGGAGGTTTCCTTCCGTATCAAGGCAGGCGAGAACGTGGGCATCATCGGGCGCACCGGCTCGGGCAAGACTACGTTGGTGGATCTGATCCTGCGCACCTACGCCGTTCCCGACGGCACCGTCTTTTTGGACGGGGTGGACATCAACCGCATACCCATCAAGACGGTTCGCAAATACGCGGCGTACGTGCCTCAGGATAACTTCCTGTTTTCCGATACCATTGCAAATAATATCGCCCTTGCCTCCGACGGCGGCGGTGCCGACGAGATCGAGGCGGCTGCCAGGATGGCGGACGTCCACGACAATATCACCGGCTTCAAGGAAGGCTACCGCACCGTCCTGGGCGAACGGGGCGTCACCGTTTCGGGCGGGCAGAAGCAACGCATTTCCATCGCCCGCGCGCTGATGAAGAATGCGCCCATACTGATTTTGGACGATTCGGTTTCGGCTGTGGACGTAAAGACCGAAAAGGTGATCCTCGACAATCTCCGCACCCTGCGGGGCGGAAAGACCACCATGCTGATCGCGCACCGCATCACTACCGTTCAGCAGATGGACAAGATCATCTTCATCGAGGACGGCAGAGTCACTGCGGTCGGCGATCACGCTACGCTGCTTTCCACCTGCGACGCTTATCGGAGCATGGTCGAGCTGCAAAAGCTGGACGACGCGGAAAAGGAGGCGTAACGATGTATCTCTACTATCCATTACTGATCGTCGGCGCGCTGATCGGCGTGTTTTCCATCATTTTTCTGATCGCATACCTCGCCATCCGCAAGCAAAAGGAAGCCATCGGCTTTGACCGCAATATGAAGGATAGCGAGATCACCCGCCGTCTGCTCCGCTACGCAAAGCCTTACGTCAAAAACTTCGTCTTTGTGCTGTTGTTGATGCTCTTCTCCATCGCCTACGACATCATTTCGCCGCTGATCGTGGGCAATATCGCAGAGATGCTCAAGGACGATTTCGAAATGGCGCAACTGATTGCAGGCGTGTTGGTCTACGCGGGCATTCTGATCGTATCGCTGATCTGCTCTTACGTCCAGGCGATCGTCCTGCAGCGGACGGGACAGCGGATCATTTCCAAGATCCGCGAGGACGTGTTCACCCACATCGAGTCGCTCTCTCACGCCCAGCTTTCGGAGATCCCCGTTGGCAAGCTGGTGACCCGCGTCACCAACGATACCAACGCCGTTTCCATGATGTTCACCAACATCATCGTGAATCTGGTGAAAAACTGCTTCGTTATCATCGGCGTACTGACGGCGATGCTGCTGGTCAACTACCAGCTCACCCTGATGGTGCTCTGCTTCGTGCCCTTCATCATTTGGTTTACCGTGGTTTTCCGCAAGTTTTCGAGAAAAGCCTACCGTAAGGTCAAGGACGGCACCACCGACATCAACACCTTCCTATCCGAGCACCTGTCGGGCATGAAGATCATCCAGATCTTCAACCGCGAGGAGCGCAAAAAGGCGGAATTTGACGCCAAAAACGAAAAGCTGGGCGCCGCCAAGCGTCAGCAGATCTTCACCTTCGGCATCTTCCGCCCGCTGGTCTATATGCTCTACATCTCCTCCGTCCTTTGCCTGCTCTACTTGGGCGGCAAGGGCTATATCGAGGATACGGTGTTCCTGGGGCAGACTATCACCAGCGGCACGTTGGTGATCTTCTATCAGTATATTTCCAAGTTCTTCAACCCCATCCAAAGCCTTGCGGAGCAGTTCAACTGGCTTCAATCGGCGTTTGCCTCGGCGGAGAAGATCTTCACCATCATGGACATCGAGCCGGGCGTCACCGATGAGGAGGACGCCATCGATCTGCCCGAGGTCAGGGGCGAGATCGAGTTCAAAAACGTCTGGTTCTCCTACGTGGAGGGCGAATGGGTGCTGAAGGACGTCTCCTTCAAGGTGGAAGCAGGGCAGACGGTAGCCTTCGTGGGCTCCACCGGCTCGGGCAAGACCACCATTCTATCGCTGCTCTGCCGAAACTACGACATTCAGAAGGGTCAGATCCTCATCGACGGCGTCGACATCAAGAAGATCAGGATCTCCTCTCTGCGCCGCCACTTCGGTCAGATGCTGCAGGACGTTTTCCTCTTCTCGGGCACCATCCGCTCCAACCTCCTGCTGGGGCTGGAGGGCGTCTCCGATGAGGAGATCCATAAGGCGTGCCAATACGTCAACGCCGATCACTTTATTGATCGACTGAAGGACGGTTTGGACGAAGAGGTTCGCGAACGGGGCAACAACTTCTCGGCAGGACAGCGCCAGCTCCTCTCCTTCGCCCGCGTCATCCTGCACAAACCCGCCGTGATGATCCTGGACGAAGCCACCGCCAATATCGACACCGAGACCGAGCTGCTGATCCAGGATTCACTGGAAAAGATGATGAATATCGGCACCATGCTGATGGTAGCCCATAGACTCTCCACCATCCAGCACGCCGACAACATCATCGTCCTCTCCCACGGCAGGATCGTGGAGCAGGGCAACCACGCCGATCTGCTGGAACAGCAAGGTCGCTATTACAACCTCTATCGCCTGCAGACAGATAAGCAGAAATTATTGGGAAAGAATTAAATCGTATTCGAGACTCCGTCTCGAGCTCCGGCAGGAACTTTCTTTCAAGAAGGTTCCTGCACTTCCCAGAACTTTTCATAAGGCGCTGCAAAAAACAGACATCCAATTCTAACTAAAGAAGCAAGTCGCGAGCTCAAGCTCGCGACTTGCTTCTTTTCGTGGCTGTTTTTACAGCGCCTTTATAGACGTTTTAGGAGCTTCCCAAGACCCTTTTTCAAAAGGGTCTTGGGCGGAGCCCCGCATTACTCAGCTGTTCTTTCTGCCGAAGGGACGGTCGCCGCGGCGCTCGCGACGGTCGAAGCGATCGCCGCCTTCGCGGTGCTCACGGGGTGCGCGAGGAGGACGCTCTTCGCCTTCCAGCTTGGGCAGGAGTGCCTTTGCAGACAGGTTGTAGCGACCCTTTTCGTCAACGCCCATGAACTTAACGGTCAGCTCGTCGCCTTCCTTGACCACGTCCTCCACCTTTTCTACGAAACGGTTGGACAGATCCTTAATGTGGCACATTCCTTCCTTGCCGGGCGCAAACTCAACGAATGCGCCGATGGGGATGATGCGGGTGACCTTACCGGTGTAGGTAGCACCTACCTCGGGCTCAAAGCAGATGGCTTCGATCTCACGCTTTGCTGCATCTGCGGATGCAGTGTTGGTAGCGGCGATATAAATAGTGCCGGAATCGTCGTCTGCGATGTCGATGGTAGCGCCGGTCTCGGCAACCAGTCTGCGAATCGTCTCACCGCCCTTGCCGATCACCGCACCGATCTTTTCGGGATTGATATGCATAGTGATCATCTTGGGAGCGGTGGGAGCAACCTCTGCGCGAGGCGCGGGAATCGCTTTGAGGATGACCTCATCGATGATATACTGACGACCCTTGTTGGTCATTTCAAATGCGGATTTGATGATCTCGGGGGTCAGACCGTCGATCTTCAGATCCATCTGAATGGAGGTGATGCCCTTCTTGGTACCTGCTACCTTGAAGTCCATGTCGCCGTAGAAGTCCTCGAGACCCTGAATGTCGATCATGGTGTCCCAAGAGCCGTCCTCGGCGGTGATCAGACCGCAGGAGATACCTGCAACGGGAGCCTTGATCGGAACGCCTGCCGCCATCAGCGCCAAAGTGGAGCCGCAGACGGATGCCTGAGAGGTGGAACCGTTGGAGGAAACGACCTCGGAGACCAAACGCATTGCGTAGGGGAACTCCTCAGCGGAGGGGAGCACGGGAACCAGCGAACGCTCAGCCAGTGCGCCGTGACCGATCTCACGTCTGCCGGGAGAACGGATGGACTTTGCCTCACCGGTGGAGTAGCCGGGCATATTGTAGTGATGCATATAACGCTTGGTGGTCACTTCGTCGATGGTGTCAAACTCCTGAGAGTCGGACAGAGTGCCCAGCGTTGCGATGGTCAGAACCTGGGTCTGACCGCGGGTGAACATACCGGAACCGTGCACGCGGGGAAGCAGGTCGACCTCGGCAGCGAGGGGACGGATCTGATCCATTGCGCGACCGTCTACGCGCTTCTTGTCAACCAGCAGCCAGCGGCGAACGATCTTCTTCTGAATCTTGTAGATCAGCTCTTCCATCATGGTGGGCAGGTCGGGATATTCCTCGGAGAACTTCTCCAAAATAGCGTCCTTTACGGGAACCATGCGGGCGTCACGGACGTTCTTGTCGTCGGTGTCGAGAGCCGCCATCACGTCAGCCTCGCAGAATGCGAAGATCTTGTCGAACATATCGTGATCCAGATCGCCGGAGGGATAGTCGAACTTGGGCTTGCCGATCTCGGCAACGATGCCGTCAATGAAGGTGCAGAGGGTCTTGATCTCCTCGTGAGCCTTCATGATCGCCTCAAACATCACGTCGTCCTCGACCTCGTTGGCGCCTGCCTCGATCATAACGACCTTCTGATGAGAGCCAGCAACGGTCAGCTCCAGATCGCTGACCTTGCGCTGTGCCTGCGTGGGGTTGACCACGATCTCACCGTTCACGAGACCCATGTAAACGCCTGCAATGGGGCCGTTCCACGGAATGTCAGAGATGGACAGAGCGATGGAGGCACCGATCATAGCGGTGATCTCGGGAGAGCAGTCGTAATCCACTGCCATTACGGTGAGGGTAAGGGCTACGTCGTTGCGCAGATCCTTGGGGAACAGGGGACGGATGGGACGGTCGATAACGCGGGAGGTCAGCACTGCCTTTTCGGAGGGCTTGCCTTCGCGGCGGAGATAACCGCCGGGGATTCTGCCGACAGCGTAGAGCTTCTCGTCGAAGTCAACCGACAGGGGCAGAAAATCGATGCCGTCACGGGGCTTCTCGGATGCGGTAGCGGTGCAGAGCACGGCGGTCTCGCCGTACTTGACCAGGCAGGAGCCGTTTGCCAGGCCTGCCATTTTGCCGGTCTCTACCACGAGAGGACGGCCTGCGAGGGTGGTTTCAAATACCTTGTAGTTTTTGAATTCCATATTAGCGGACGTTACCATAACTTTTTCTTCCTTTCAATATACGTCAAACTGAACGGCGAAAGGGGATTGTCTATAGTGCAAACAGCCACATCCCTGTACCGTCGCGAAACAGAGATGCAGGTGTTCGCACTGCAGAGGCAAAGCCCTCTCGCAAATTTTCGGTGTTTTGCGGAAATCGCCGGATCGCCGCAAAAGGGTGAACTGTAGATAAGCGGGCAAGCCCGCTTATCTACGGAAAAAAAGGCGTAGCAGGGCTACGCCTTCGGCTTACTTTCTGAGACCCAGTCTTTCGATCAGAGCACGGTAGCGCTCGATGTCCTTCTTCTGGAGATAACCCAGCAGGTTACGTCTCTTACCTACCATTTTCAGCAGGCCGCGACGGCTGTGGTGGTCCTTGGGGTTATTCTTCAGGTGCGCAGTCAGATCGTTGATGCGCTTGGTCAGGATGGCAACCTGCACTTCTGCAGAGCCGGTGTCGCCCTCGTGGGTAGCATACTCGGTAATGATGCCGGTCTTTACTTCTTTCTGAAGCATGGTGTTTCACCTCATAAAAATATTTTCGAAAAACTCAGAAAACGGCAGGTGAAAAACCGTTTACGGTACCGTCCGAAGGGGGAGTTGCGCCCTTTGGGAAAGCCGCCGTCGGTAACAAACCCGTTCACCGAGTCTCCGATTCTTTCCGCGAGTCAAATTTGCGCGCTCGCGATTCCTATTATAGCACAAAATGCGCGCGGCGGAAGAGGGAGCGTGCGATATTTACAAAATGTTTACAAATGCAGAGAGATTTCACGAATTATGGAAGGCTCCCTCCCGGAGGAAGGCTTAGCACCAACCTCGATAGGGGACGGTGCCTTCGTAGGAATAGCGGAGCGACCGTCCGCCCGAACGGTCTGCGCCAAGGTGACGATCGGTAGAAACCAATCGGCGCGGAACGGTCAAGACCGTTCCCTACAATTCGGTTGATTGAATACCACTGTGTAAATGGTAGAAATCAGAGGGTGCGCCTTTGGCTGTAGGGAACGGTCTTGACCGTTCCGCGCCGCCGTAGGCGGCATCAACCGTTTTCCTCTTGACAATCACTCCCGTGAAGATTCTCTGCACCCGAACCATTTGCTCAATCTGCTCCGCAGATGCGCTCGGTGTAGAAGACGTGCTTGTGATCGTATCCACAACCGCCAACCGCATAACCGTTCTCGTCCGGCTCGGGAGGATCAATTGAGACGATAAACTCCACCGCAAGGCAGAGGTAGCCCTCCTGATCGATTTGCAGATAGAATCCGGAGCCGCCTTCCTGATCGCCGATCTTCGCCCGAAGCCGATCCTCCGCGGCAGAAACCGCTTCTTCAGTAGCGTTTTTCAGATAGCAGGAATACTTGCCTGCATTGGGGGAATTGTGACGAACAACGGTCAGAGCGGGAGTAAGGTAGATCGAGATGGATTCATAGGTGTGATATCCGCAGATTTCCAAATCGTAATCAACGGAATACTGATCGAGATTTTCCGCATAGTCGATCTGTATGCGATAGGTCGACCAATCGGTAACACCGTAGGTCTCCCGTACCAAGGGATCGGTTACCGCCCGAATCTTCGCCTGCATCTCCGGGTTAACTTCACGGGGATTCGCCAAGTACAAGCCACTAAACACTACCCCGCCATCGCTCATTCGGTCGGTATAGGAAACAGAGCCGTACAAAATTGTATCCTCGGTCAGCGTAGACACCTCGGCGAATTCACCTGCCGTACCGATGAGATAATACTCCGGAAATTGAATGCTACCCGTAGCAAGCGAGATCTCCTCACCATTCTCATCCAACAGAGTGAGACTCTTATCCTTCGCATTATAGCGCACCGTGCGGATCACCGCAGGCTCGGCACTCACCGATGTGATCTTGCCGCCCTGAATCACCACGGTAGAGGGATAGCTCTCCTGGATCAGCAATTGTCCCGTGTAGGTGACGGTGAACTCATCCCCCGCCACGGGCGGATCAAAGCCCTCGGGGAGGGTGAAAAAGAGGGTACTGGAATCGTAGAGCATGGTCGCCAGATTGGGACGGTGCATTCCGTAGTCATAGCGGGCGGTAACGGTGTAGGTCTGTTCCTTCGGCGCGGGCGCATCGTCGGAGCCGGCAGGTTCGCCCATATCCGCGCAAGCTGCCAGCGAAAAGGTCGTGACGGTTGCCAAGAGCATGGAAATCAGCTTTTTCATTGTTTTTCCTCCTATTTTTTATGATCGAATCAATCAATAGATAATCCCCGTATCGTTGGTGGAGTAGACCGCCACGCGCAGAGTGCGAACGCCGTCCGCCTCGGTCACGGTGAGATGAACGCCGTATTTCTCGGCGCGCAGCGGAAAGCTCGTTCCCGCCACGGTATAGCCGTTATCCTGCAGACGGTTGGCGATCTCCTCGGCATTGGTATTCATCCCGCCGCCGAATACGGTTTCCACGCCGCTGACCGTCAGATCGGTAAGCAGACAGTCCTCGTTTGCCTCGTCGGGATAATGGGAAAAGGTAAGGCTGACGCCCTCTTTGGTATAAAGATCGCAACCAAAGCCCGGCTCGTGCGTATAACCGTCAAGATCAATATCCGTCTGTTTGGTCAAAAGCGCGAACGGAAGCGTCACGTTCTGTGCCAGCTCTCGGAGGGCAGACAAAGTGTCGGTATCGATCTCCCGATCCTTATAGCGAGGATTCCACGCATACAGCCCCGCTACTTTGATTCCCTCGTCGGTTCTGCCGTCCACGGGACTGTAAGTGAGAAAAAGCGTAATACTGTATCCCACCTCCGCCAAAGGCTTAAATTCGCCGTCCGCAGTAGTGATATAATAATCGGGGCGGGAGATGATCTTCAGCTCCTCCTCAGTACCGTTGTCGTTCACCTGCACAAACCGTTCGGGATTGCCCTCGGAAGGCGCGTAGTAGGTCACGCGCCGCATTTCCGCTTGCCGACCGGTGATCGATTGGATCTCGCCATTCTTGACCGTCGTGACAGAGGGATAGATCGTGAAAGTAATCATCTCTCCCGTGTAGGTGATCGTAAACTCGTCTCCGGCAACAGGCGGATCATAGCCCTCGGGGAGGGCGAAAAAGAGTTTATTCGAATCGTAGAGCATAGTCGCAAACCCCGGACGGAATCTGTAGTCATAGGAAGCGGTAACGGTATAGGTACCGGGGGTGTGGGTGTCGGAGTTGGCGCCGCTTGTGGTTCCGGAATTCGTCTCTGCGGGCGTGCCGCCGACCTCCGACAGATCCGCACAGGCAGAAAGCGACAGGACAGTTATTGCCGCAAGGATGAAAGAAAGCAGTTTTTTCACGGTTATTTCTCCTTTATCACATAATCAAACCGATCAAAATGCGTCACGCCCCACTCTCTGAGGAGTGCCTCACTGCGATCGCGGTGGGCGTCGGTGTTATAGTTCGGGATCAGCGGCAGACGGACGGTGATCTTCTCCGCTCCCACCAGCTTCAGGAGCAGGCGCAGATTTTCCTCCACGCGGGAAAACTCCTTGCCGGTATAGGCGCGGTAGATCTCAGGATCGGTGTCCTTGACATCCACTATAAAGTGATCGATCAGCCGCGCCGCCCGCTCTACCTGTCGGGGATGCACCCAAAGAGAGGTCTCGCAGTTGATCTTCCAGTCGGGGACAAGGCGGGCGAACGCTTCCATAAAATCAACGTAGAGGAGCGGTTCGCCGCCGCCAAAGGTGACGCCCCCGCCCGTGGCAAGAAAGTAGAGCGAATCGATCTTCAGTAGCTTATACAGACTCGCGGGCGTGAAGATATGGCGGGGCTTTCCGCAGTCCCGGGAGCTTTCGGGGTTGATACAGTATTTGCATCGCAGCGGACAGCCCTGCGCGCAGACCAGCGTGGTCACGCCCTCTCCATCCACCTCCATCCGCAGGCGATCGTAGCCGATGGAGGGAAAGATGGGGATCACTTTGCAGTCTCCGACTGCGGAAGATCGTCTTCCCACATTACGAATTGCTGTCCGCCGTAGAGAACCAGCACCATCCCGCCGTCTTTCCGCGTGCCGATGACCGCAAACGGTTCCCCTTCGGGGATCGCCCAAACGCTTCCGTCGGAATAGTCGAAATCCTGCAGGTGCTCCAGGTATAAAATGCGCTCCGCAACGTAGCCGACCGGTTCGCAGGCGGCAAAATCAGAGGTGTAATAGGAGATCGCCACGTCTCCGTCCAAGATCTCCGGCGTCACGACAATGGCGCCGCCCAGCTCCCGCCCTGTGTCAAACCAGTCGGACGTCGTCTGCGCCGTGTGCTCTATGGGGGTGGGATCGGAGCAGGCAGTGGCGGTGGTGATGATCCCCGCCGACAGCCCCACCACGGCGATGCGCTTGCCCAGCGCACGGCGGCGGGCAAGCTCCCGCTCCAAGGTCAGCACCTCGGCTTCGCATTTGGGGCAGGTGCCGCGACAATCGCCCTTGTGGGTGCAATTT
>JAFTOC010000032.1 GCA_017451585.1 Clostridia bacterium | reverse complement strand
TGAATATCGCTTGCCACCGTTTCGAAGCCACCGTCCGTGCGGGCTTGCAGCTTGTTGGACTTGTCGCGGACGAGTCCGTCCTCGTCCACGTATTTAACGGGGTCGTTGTAGTAGTAGAGAGTCAGACTGCCGTCGGTGTTTTCGAACACGACGCTGTGCAGATCGCGCTCGGCGTCTTTGACGCGACCGACCAGCCCTTCTGAGGCGGCGTCCGCCTCGGTCATGGCGAAGGGTAGATTGTCGGTGGTGAGTGTCTCGCTTCGGATCGGCTGAGCAAGCTCGATCTCGGAGACTGTGGACGCAGTCTCGCCGACCGTCTCGCTGACGTTGGCTTCGACGGTGGGAGTCCCTTCTTCCGCAATTGCCGTCAGCGGAGACAGCACGGGAATCAGCAGGGACAGGGTGAGCAGGAGGGACAAAAGTTTGGTTTTCATTTCATTTTCTCCTTCTTTTTCAAAGCGGGTGATCGGAAATCGATCACGGGTGAACTCAGATGCGGATCAAATGGCCCATCGGACTCTCCTCCTTACTGTCAGTATAGCACATTTTCAGACTAATGTCAATATTAAAATCAGATAATTTGACGAATTTTCTAAAGGTTCCGTGCGATCAGCCGTCAAACTGTTGACGAAGTCCTAAAAAGAGCTTTCATCCTATATAACAAATCGACAGGGGAAAATCTTACACGTTTTTGCGAGAAATTCGTAAATATTTTGCAAGCGACGCGACTTGGGCGACAAACTTTCACCCTTTACCTATATAAACGAACGGGAAGCCGATTTTACTCACTCGGTTTCAAAAATTTTGAAAAAATTTCGTCAGGGTCGGCAGAGGGTAACTCCGTTGCACTTTTAACAATATTAACGATCTGTTAATTTTGAAAAATCATCAATTCGTCTATTGAAAAGTGGTAGATTTTGCGCTATAATAAAGGCTGGAATACGATTGTGGCGTGTTCCGAAGCATTGTTAAATCTTATAAAATATATAGGAGAGAAAAAATGACCAACAATAAGTATGTCCTTTCTTGGATCGAAGAAATGGCCGCTATGACCCAGCCCGACAAGATCGTCTGGATCGATGGCACCGACGCTCAGGCTGAGGCTCTGCGCGCTGAGGCTTGCTCTACCGGCGAGATCATCAAGCTCAACGAAGAGCTCCTCCCTAACTGCTATCTGCACAGAACTGCCGTTAACGACGTTGCCCGCGTTGAAGGCAGAACCTACATCTGCACTCCTACTAAAGAAGAGGCAGGTAACGTAAACAACTGGATGGATCCCAACGAAATGTACGCCAAGCTGAAAAAGCTGTACACCGGCTCCATGAAGGGTCGTACCATGTACGTCATTCCCTACTCCATGGGCGTTGTCGGCTCCGACTTCGCAAAGTACGGCATCGAGCTGACCGACTCCATCTACGTTGTTCTGAATATGCTGATCATGACCCGCGTCGGCACCAACGTGCTGGAAGCTCTGGGTGACAGCCCCGACTATATCAAGGGTCTGCACGCGCGCGCTGACATCGACGAGGAGAACCGTTATATCGTTCACTTCCCTCAGGACAACACCATCATGTCGGTAAACTCCGGCTACGGCGGAAACGTTCTGCTGGGCAAGAAGTGCTTCGCTCTGCGTATCGCTTCCTACCTGGGTCGCAAGGAGAACTGGATGGCTGAGCATATGCTGATCCTGGGCGTTGAGTATCCCAACGGCGAGATCAAGTATATCACCGCCGCATTCCCCTCCGCTTGCGGCAAGACCAACCTGGCTATGCTGATTCCTCCGGAAATCTACCGCAAGAAGGGCTTCAAGGTTTGGTGTGTTGGCGACGACATCGCTTGGCTGCGCGTCAACAAGGAAGACGGCAAGCTGTATGCGGTGAACCCCGAGAACGGCTTCTTCGGCGTTGCTCCCGGCACCAACGAAAAGTCCAACCCCAACGCACTGCACACCTGTCTGCGCGACACCATCTTCACCAACGTGGTGCACGACACCAAGAACAACACCGTTTGGTGGGAAGGCCTCAACGACAATCCTCCCGCTCCCGAGTACGCCATCGACTGGAAGGGCAATCCTTGGGACTACAGAAAGTACGACAAGAAGGATAAGCTGGGCACCTCCGGCGCACATCCCAACTCCCGTTTCACCGCTCTGGCAAAGAACTGCCCCTGCATTTCTTCCGAGTTTGACAGCCTGACCGGCGTTCCCGTATCTGCTATCGTCTTCGGCGGCAGACGCGCAAAGACCGCTCCTCTGGTTTACCAGTCCTTTAACTGGCAGCACGGCGCCTTCGTCGGCTCCATCATGGCTTCCGAGACCACCGCGGCTGCGGCAGGCGCTCTGGGCGTAGTTCGCCGCGACCCCATGGCTATGCGTCCCTTCGTCGGCTACAACATGGGCGACTACTGGAAGCACTGGCTGGATATGGGCAAGATCATCCCCAACGCTCCTCTGATCTTCCACGTCAACTGGTTCCGCACCGATGACGAAGGCAACTTCATTTGGCCGGGATTTGGCGACAACATGAGAGTTCTGGAATGGATCCTGGCTCGTTGCGAAGGCAAGGTGGACGCCGTTGAGACCGCTATCGGCTACGTTCCCAAGCCCGAGGACATCAACATCGAGGGTCTGGACCTCAGCCTCGACACCCTGAAGGATCTGCTCTCGGTTGATACCGAGTCCTGGAAGGCTGACATTGCCAACATCAAGGACTTCTACAACATGGTCGGCGATCACGTTCCCGCTGAAATGTGGGAAGAGCTGGCTGCTTTGGAAGCAAGACTTGGCTAATAGATACTTTCAAAAGAAGGACCGCACCTCAGTGCGGTTTTTCTTTTGAATTTCTCCAAGGTACTGCCTTGGAGAAATATTCTTGAGACCCCTTTTTGAAAAAGGGGTCTCAAACTCTACCAAAAACTTTTTCAAAAAGCGCCGCAATTGCTTGCGGAGCTGGATTTTTATACGGGACGGCTAAGATCGTCGATGGGAAGGTTTTTGAAAATAATTTCGGTTTTTCGAAAACCGTTGCAACAAATCGCGGCTTTTTGGGGATTTATAGGTGTAGGGACGGTTGCTTTGCCTTGAAATCGAGACGGGGAGATCTCTTTTTTGGGGCAATTCGCAAAAAAGGCTTTACAAATCCATCGTTTTATGCTATACTGATGGTAGCAAAACAGAAAAATAATCTGAAAGGATGATACAGATATGAAAAAATTCACCAAGACCCTTGCGCTTCTGCTGGCAGGATTGCTCTGCTCCGCCGGTCTGATCGCCTGCGACG
The DNA here is from genome assembly GCA_017451585.1 of Clostridia bacterium. Classification (GTDB taxonomy): domain Bacteria; phylum Bacillota; class Clostridia; order Oscillospirales; family CAG-272; genus CAKSQF01. Next base: position 9,912 of record JAFTOC010000032.1, on the reverse strand, counting down.
AGGACGAACCCTCCCGCCATGAGGGCGACGCGACCACCACGATCCAGACCACGGTCAGCGACGTTGAGGACAATACTCCCGACGGCGACGAGGTCACCGACAAGCTGACCCAGGAAAACGTGTTCAGCAAGGTCACCGAACAAATGAGTGCGCTGAAGAGCTACTCCATGGCCGCCGAAATGAAGATGGATATGTCCATGATGGGAATGTCTATCACCGCCAATGTCAGTGTGGACGCGATCATGGACGCCGAGGGCAAACGCTACATCGGAGAGACCACCACTACCATGCTGGGCGAGACTGTCGAAGCGGTCGTTTATTACGACGAGGAGGTCTACTACATGGAGTCCGGCGGGCAGAAGATGGTCGCCGAGATGAACGAGTCTATGCTGGATTCTATGGTCAGCGAGGAGACCGAGGTCACCGAGCTGGATCCCGCTTATTTCGAGTCCTTTAAGCTCTATTCCTCCGACGACGGCTATCTGCTGATCATCTCCGGCCTGAAGGAAGGCAGCAATCTGCTGGGCTCCGCTATGGATTCGGCTCTGCTGGAGGGCTACGAGGTAGATCTGGGCGATATCGAGATCGAAATGTCCATCACCAAGGACTACTGCGTCTCCGAGATGAAGATGACGCTGTCCATGAGTATGAATATGGACGAAGCGCTGGAGGATATGGGCGAGATGCAGATGGGCGATATGACCGCTACGGTGGAGATGAACATCGCCTACTCCGATTTCGACAGTGCTGCCGGCAAGATCGTCAAGCCCGATATGACCGGTGCCGAAGAATTTGATCTGGAGGATCTGCTGGCGCTTTCCGTCTGATCTCCCTTTGCAAAAGAGAACTCCTGCGGGGGTTCTCTTTTGTTTTGCGGTAAAGTCGGGCAATTTTGCGGTTTTTTCTTGACAAATCGGCGGATCGGTGATATACTGTCAGGTAGATACTCTTTAAGTTTCCGAAAGGATGAATACTATGACAAAACCGATCAAACGGCTGGCTTTGCTGACTGCAGGCGCATTGCTTTCCGCCTCCCTTCTGTCCTGCGGCGGCGCAGGCGGAAGCTCCTCCTCGGGAGTTGATAAATCCGACAAGCAGGAAAGCGGCGGTCAAACCAATAATGGGAACACCGAAAACGGGCAAACCTACGACGGGCTGACCCCCGAGGGTGTGTATAACGCCATGCTGACGGCAGACGACTTCGTTGCCGTCACCACCCTGCACCGCACCTATAACGGCGAGACCGTCACAGGCACGCTGAAGATGGAAAAGGACGAGAATCGCGTCCGTCTGGGTGAGACCATCACCGACGCCGAGGGCTCCGAGACCGATACGATGTACTACGATCTGGACACTCACTATTGGTACGAGCAGAACGACAGCGGCTGGGTCTACGAGACCGAAGAAATTACCCTGCAGGCGTTGCTGGCAGACTTGACTACAGAATCGGTCGAAGTGCTGTTTGAGGACGACTGCTATCATCCCTACGACACTACCGCAGGTTATCTTGCCAAAACCGCTTCGCTGGACGCCTTCTTCGGCGACAGCCTTGAAGGCGCGGTCTATACCCTGAGCATGACCCCCGACGCGGAGGGCTATACCTATCTGCTGTCGGTGATCACCGACGAGATCGTGCAGACGTTGGAGCTGAAGGTCACCTTCCAAGCGGTGAGCGTTACCCTGCCCGAGGTGGAATCCGCCGCTCCGGGCAGCGGCGACAGCAACGTCGGAGACGGCGGCAACGACAACGGTGGCGACAGCGGCAATGGGAATAATCCCATCGCTCCCGACGGCAACGATCCCGATCAGAGCGGGAATGGCGAAGCGAAGCCCGACAAAGTCGGCGACGATCAGGTCACCGGAAACATCGACACCCCCGTTCCCGTCCCTACCGAGGGCTATCTCTCCCCCTCCAAGCTCTTCAAAACCGTCTTGGTTGCCGACGAGATCGTCATCGACGTCACGGTGAACGCGACGATGGGCTATTCCCTCCAAAAAACCGGGAACGTGGCACTGGTCACCCGCATTGAGTACGGCATCGCTACCTCCTCCATTTACTATGATCTGGAGAGCGGCTACGGGTACAACTATATCAACGGCGGTTGGAACGAAAGCTACGCCGCATACGACTGGGCTTCTCTGCTGCAGCAGTTGGGTGTGACCTCTACCGCTTATTTCTTCCGGGACGCTTATTTCGGCAAGTTCGACGAAGGCGACGGAAAGCTGTCGGTGGACGCTTCCCTGCTGGAAGGCAGCGACGTGGACTTCGCTACCTGGGAGCGCTCCAAGGAGATCTACATCTTCACCGAAACCGATACCGAGGGCGGAACGGTCAGTTACGTCTTCCGACTGAACGAAGACACCGACGTCTCCCTGCCCGATATGAATGAGCAATGAGGAATGCAATGAAACTGAAGAAAGCGCTCTCTCTGCTGGCGGCAGGACTGCTGATCCTGTCTCTGTTTGCCGCCTGCGGATCAAAGGACTGCACCGAATCCACCGCCGCCACGACTCAAAGCGGCGATCCCGCCGCCTATGAGGGCCTGACCCCCGAACAGGTCTACGATACGCTCCTGCAGACCGAGGATTTCGTTTTCATCACCGTGATGGATCGTAAAGTCACCGGCGCGACGATCTCTATGACCTATATGCTGGAAAAGGACGGCGACACCCTGCGTTACACCGTCTATCAGGACGCCGAGGACGACACCTACGACGTTAACTCGGTGATCTATATTGATCTGAAGGAGAATATCTGCATCGCGCCCAGCGGAGACGAATGGTACGTGCTGGAAGAATCCGAGGACATCAGCGTAAAGGCTTTGGTGGATAACTGCACCCCCGTCGATCTGCTGTTTGATAACGGCAATTACAGCGTCAGCGGCGGCCGGTACATCCTGACCGAGGACGCGATCCTGACGGCTATCGGCAGCACCACCGCCACCGTTTCGGGAAAGATGACCGCCGACGGCGAGTCCTACAGCTTTGAAGTGGTCACCGAGGAAGCGGGCAACACGGTCACCATGACCACCAAAGTGCTCCTGCGCAACGTAAGCGTGGAAATGCCCACCTACGATCTGAGTACGCCCGGTCAGAGCGGATCGGCTGGGACCGACGAGAGCGAAGAAGAGCCTGATACGCCTGCCACCGACGGGGACGCCGAATAACCGAGGCTAAGAAAAGGATGAACGCTATGAAACGATTGACGAAACTGACGGCTGTTTGCCTGAGCGGGGTGCTGATCTGCTCCGGGCTGTTCGGGTGCAAGAAGGAAAGCTCCGCCGCGCCCGACGGCAACGAGCCCGGTGCCAGCATAGGCTCCGAGCAATTTACGCCCGAGCAGGTGTTTCTTCGTCTGACCGGCGCAGAGGATATCAGGCTAAGCGTGGTCTACACCGAGGTGGAGACCGACGGAACGGTGGATATCAACGAGTCTGCCGTAGTGGAAAAGGACGGCGATCTGGTGAAGGCGGTGCTCGCCGACAACGACGAGAACAACGTCTATTACTACGATCTGGACGCGTCGCTGGGCTACGAGCAGAACGCCGACGGCGCGTGGGAGAGCGTATCGGTGGCGGAATCGGTTCCCGACTGGGAGGCTTGTCTGGATCTGGCGTTCGCCATTGAGGGAATGAGCAGCCGCATCGAATGGCTGTTTTCCTCCGACACCTACGAGCCCTACGACGCCGAAACCGGTCGCTGTGTGATGAAAACCGACGAGATGGTAGGCTTCTTCGGCGAAAACTGGAGCGAAATGACCGCTTATCTGATGCAGAGCGGCGACACCTACTATTTGTATATGTCCACCACCGACGACGTGGGTACCTTCACCTACAAGGTCGTGATGGAGTACGCGGACGTCAGCGTGACGCTACCCAGCTAACGAACTCCCCTCTGTGCAGGCTTGCGCAGAGGGGAGTTTGCATCGCCTTGGTAGGGGCGCCGCAGTTGCGAAGCAACTGCCGTGCGCGTCCGTTCGAACGACCTGTACAGAGGTGGAGTCGGTGCAGACGGTGATCACCTCATCCGTCGCAGAAAGCGAAGCGTCTGCATCCCACCTTCCCCTCAAGGGGAAGGCTTGGGTACGGCGGTAATTGTTCGCACCAACCTTGTAGGGAACGGTCTTGTAAGGAGCGTAGCGACGGAATAGCGGAGCGTCCCGTTCCGCACCAAACGCCCTGCACAGAGGTGCGGTCGGTGCAGACGATACACCTCATCCGTCGCAGAAAGCGAAGCGTCTGCATCCCACCTTCCCTCAAGGGGAAGGCTCGGTCGGTGCGAGTCGTTCGTACCATCTCCGTAGGGGCGCCGCAGTTGCGAAGCAACTGCCGTGCGCGTCCGTTCGAACGATCTGTGCGGAGATGCTGTCGGTGCGGACGATACACCTCATCCGTCGCAGAAAGCGAAGCGTCTGCATCACACCTTCCCCTCAAGGGGAAGGCTTGGTCGGTGCGAGTCGTTCGCACCTTCTCCGTAGGAGACGACCTCTACAAATAACCCTCTGCACGGCAATGCGCGCAGAGGGTTCTGTTTCTAAATTTTCTCTCAGATGCTGTTTTGGCTGAGCCACTCGTCCAGCTCGGCGGTGATCTCCTTCAACGTCCCTTCTTGCAGCGGAGACTTGAGTCCTACCGCTTCGATCAGACCTACGAAGGTTTTGGTGCCGCCCAGCTTCACGAAGTCCAGATACTTCTCCCATGCCTGCTTGGCATCCTGCAGGTGGAGCGAGAAAAACTCCAGCGACATCGCCTGCGCCATGCAGTAATCCAGATAGTAGAAAGGATAGAGGTAGATGTGGAGCTGTCTCTGCCAGCCGGCGCCTCTGCCGTAGAAGGGGATGCCCTCCATATCCAAATAGGGGCGGTAGATCTTCTCCAGCTTCGCCCATTCGGCGTTGCGCTCGGCGGGAGTCAGGTCGGGATGCGAGTAGACGATCTCCTGGAAGTGATCCACCATGGTGCCGTAGGGCAGGAAGATCAGCGCATCCTCGGCGTGGGACTGGGCGTATTTGGCGGCGTCCTCCTTGAAGAAGAGGTGATGCCAGGGCGAGGTCAGAAATTCCATAGACATGGAGTGGGTCTCCGCACCCTCCATGGAGGGCTGGCGGGTCATCGCCCAAGGGATGGTCTTGTATGACATATAAGCGGCAAAAGCGTGACCTGCTTCATGAGTCAGGACGTCCACGTCCCCTGCGGTGCCGTTGAAGTTGGAGAAGATGAAGGGCACCTCGTATTCGGACAGCTCGGTGCAGTAGCCGCCGGGGGCTTTGCCGTCCTTTGCCAGCACGTCGAAAAGATCCATTTCGAACATCTTATCAATGAACTCGGCGGTCTCGGGGGACATTTCGGTGTACATCCGGCGGCCTGCGGCAAGGATCTCCTCGGGCGTTCCCTTGGGCGTGGGGTTGCCGTCGGGGAAAACGAAGCCGTTATCGTAGAATTTGAAGTCGGCAACGCCGATGCGCTCCTTCTGGCGGGCTTTGATCTTATCTACCACGGGGACTACGTCCTCGATGATCTGGCGGCGGAAGGTGGCTACCTCGGGCAAGCCGTAGCAATTGCGCTGACGGCGAAGGTAGCCAAGCGGCACGAAGTTCTCAAAGCCCAGCTTCTTTGCCTGCTCGGTACGGTTCTTCACCAGCTTGTCGAAGATCTCGTCGAATTTTGCTTGATTGGCGTCGAAGAAGCTGCCCTCTGCCTCCACGGCGGCTTTACGGACGGCGCGGTCGGGGGACTGCTTGTAGATGCCCAGCTGGGCAACGGTCAGCTCCTTGCCGTCGAAGGGGATCTTCGCGGAGGCGTACAGCTTCTGATACTCGGAGGTGAGGGCGTTCTCCTCCTGCATCAGCGGGATGATCTCGGGGGAGAAGGATCTGATCTCCATCTCGGTGTTGATAAAGGTGACCTGGCCCAGCTCCTGTTCCAGCTCGGCACGGAAGGGGGAGTTCACCATCGCCAGCGACAGAAGCTGGGACTTTTCGGCGATCAGCGGGCTGATCTGATCGTAGAAGGCTTTTTCGCCTTCGTAGAAGGGGTCGCGGGTGTCCACGGAGTTGCGGATGGAGGCGATCACCGCCATGGTGCCGAATTTAGAGCTGATCTTCTCAACCTTGCGGATCACCTCCAACTGCTCAGCGGCAGAGGCAGCGGCAGTAAATTCCTCCGCGGCGGCAGTCAGGTCGGCAAGCAGCTTGTCCGCGTCGGGACGGGTGTAGGGCATTTCGGAAAATTTCATAATTTGATCCTTTCTTCATTTCGGAACCCTTTTTGAAAAAAGGGTTCCGAACCTCCCAAAAACTTCTCTTCGGCAAAATTGCGTTGCAATTTTGCGGGTATAGGCTTTGGGGGTTATTATATGTAGTATTATTTTACCATATTGCAGATGCAAATGCAAGAGAATGCCGCAAAATCGCATATTTTTTTGCAAAAAAGTGATTGACAAACCGCTCCCCCTCGTGTACAATGAGAGGACAAATACCGTTTGAAAGGAACACTGCTATGGGTTCTGTACATAATCCTGTTTCGGAGCGGACAAGCTCCCGCAACTGGGCGCCCGAGCCCGAAAAATCGGTGCCCGGGCTGGACTTTACCGTGGACACCGACCGGATGCTCTCCCTTGCCATTCAGATCTCCGCCGTGATGCTGGAATCGGGCGCCGAGATCCACCGGGTAGAGGACACCCTCACCCGCATCTGCCGCGCCTACGGTGCCGAGGAGGTGCAGGCATTCTCCATCCCCTCGCTGGTCGCCGCCACCATCACCATGCCCGACGGCTACCACAAGACCGAGATCTACCGAATCTCCGCGATCGCCAACCGCTACGACGTGCTGGAAAATCTGAACGCACTCTCCCGCCGCATCTGTGCCGATCCAATCCCGCTGGATGAGCTGGCGGAGGAGGTCGATAAAGCCAAAACCCCCGACCGCCGTCCCAAATGGCTGATTCTGCTCTGCGGCATCGTGGCGGCGGCAGGATTTGCGCTCTTCTTCGGCGGTGACTGGCGCGACGCCCTTGCCGCGCTTCCCGTGGGCGCGCTGATCACCCTGCTGGACATGACCAAGCCTGCCAAGCTCCACGCGCTGGCGTTTACCGTATTGGTATCGGTAGCCGCAGGTCTGCTCTGCATCCTCACCGCCGCCGTCGGGCTTGCCTGCCACATCGACAAGGTGATGATCGGCGGCATTATGCTGTTGATTCCCGGGCTAGCCTTCGGTACGTCCATCCGAGAGTTGCTCTGTGGCGATATCATCGCCGGCTCTCTGCGGATGATCCAGGCTCTGCTGACCGCCATCTGCATTGCCGCAGGCTTTGCCGTTGCAATCGTCATCGGAGGGGGGTGGCTTCTGTGAGGCTGGACGAGCTTCTGCCCATTCTGTGGACCACCGTCGTCATCGCCGTCAGCACGCTGATCTACGCGATCCTGATGCGTGTAAAGCTGCGCCATCTGCCCGCGATCGGCATCGGCGCGGGAACGACCTACCTGATCTTCGCTCTGCTGGATCACTTCGGCTGGTCGCTGATCCTCTCCAACGCCGTTGCAGCGCTGGCTGCTGCGGTCTACGGCGAGATCATGGCGCGCCTGCAAAAAGCGCCCGTTTCCATCTACTCCATCCCTTCCATTATCCCGCTGGTTCCCGGCGGCAGCCTCTACTACACCATGGCTGCTCTGATGAACGGCGACCAAGCGGAGTTTATGAGTCGCGGCTCCGATACCCTGATGATCGCTCTGGGCATCGCCATCGGTATTATCTCGGTCTCGGTCATCGCCGTATTTTTGCCCAGACCGGGATTTAAGCGGAGATAACGTATGCCTCCGGCGGGCAAGGGCTCTGCCCTTGCATTCCGCCAGCCCTTCTTGAAAGAAGAGCTGGACCCCAAGAATTTTTATTAAGCCCGACGAATCCTCGTCGGGCAGGATATGCAATACGCTCCGAATGTTGGATTTTGATAATCCTTTATTCGGAGCGGTTTTGTCTAAGTGCCGGGCAAGTATTTGCCCGGCTTAATAAAAGTTTTTGAAGATTCCAAAGAAACTTTTTTCAAAAAGTTTCTTTGGCAGGTTTTGGGGCAGCGCCCCAATTATTCCAAGCTCAAAATATATTGCATGGCGATTCTGCCGGAGAAGCCGGAGTGGCGGACGCTGAAGGTACGGGCGCCGTCCAAAAGCTCTTTCCGATCCATCTCGATACCGTGGAGGCGGGCGAGGTGGAGTACCATTTCGAAGTACTCGTCCTGGGCAGGCTTACCGAAGCGCACCTGCAGGCCGAAGCGGTCGGAGAGGGAGATCTTCTCCTGTATGGACTCGTCCCGATGGATGTCGCCGCCGCCCTCGCGGTCGTTGAAGGTCTCCTTGATGAGATGGCGACGGTTGGAGGTGGCGAAGATCAGCATATTGGCGGGACGCTCCTCAAGGCCGCCCTCGATGGCGGCTTTCAGATACTTGTATTCGACCTCGAAGTCCTCGAAGGAGAGGTCGTCCATGTAGATGGCGAAGTGATAGTTGCGGCGGCGGATCTCGTCGATGACCTTGGAAAGATGCACGAACTGGTATTTCTGCACCTGGATCATCCGCAGACCGTCGGGATAATAGCGGTTCAGCAGGGCTTTGATGCAGGTGGATTTGCCCGTGCCTGCGTCGCCGTAGAGGAGCATATTGTTGGCTCCCCGTCCTTCCAAAAAAGCGACGGCGTTGGAGATCACCTGCTCCTTTTGCAGGTCGTAGCCCCACAGATCGTCGAAGGTCACCTTGCGGAAGTGGGAAACGGGAGTGATCGCTCCCTCCTCGGTGAGGTAGAAGGCGCGATGGAGTCCGAACTCGCCCACGCCGTAGCGGGCGTAGTAGGAGAGGACGGTTTCGAAAAAGCCTTCTTTCCCTGCGGCGCGCAGGTCGGCGGCAAGAGCTGCGGCGACGGCTCCCACCTCGCTGTCGGCGTCCTCGGCGGCGTCCATGGGGACGAAGTTCAGATCGTAGGGCGCGGCAAGGTCGAAGAAGAGGTCAGCGAGCGTGGCAAGATCGGCTTTGGCGAAGGCGGCAAGACTGCCGACGGTGTCGGCGGTCACGGGCTTTCGCTCACAGGCGAGGGAGAAGGGATTCTCGTCAAACAGCAGCAGCCAAGCGATAGCAGATTGACGGATAGCCCCCGCCATCCGATAGCGTTGGCAAAGGGCAAGCAGATCGCTGAAGCGGTTGGGGTCGGTGACGTAAGTATATTCGGGATTTTTTCCGTAGAGGATCATGGGGGTTCCTTTCGATTTTCGATTGAAATATGATTAGTGGGGGTTGACAAACCCAAAATATTGGTGTATACTATAGGTACAGGGAGCGCACCGGCGACGGTTGCTTCCTCCGCTAAGTTATGAAATAACCGCTACGTTTGGGAAGGCTGTAGGCGGTTATTTCTTTTTGTTGTTGCGGTTGACGATCGAGACGATCAGATCAATCAGAGCCAGTACGAAGGTTCCGAGCAGCATCAGCTGTTCGAAGGTTATGTACATGGGCATCACCTCCTTCGGTCACGAAGGAGTTTCAAAAAGACGCTCCTTCGCTCGGCGTTCGTGCCGACGGAGGAAGCATACCGCCACCGTTTAGGTGCGCTCCGGGAGAGCTTGTCGCTCCGTGGGGTATTATAGCACAGAAAAAGCCCCCTGTCAAGTTTTTCAAAAAACTATTGACAAACGGGAGACGGTAGTGTATACTATAGGTGCAGGGAGCGCACCGGCGACGGTTGCTTCCTCAGTATGGTTTAGAAATAACCGCTACATTTGGGGAAACTGTGGGCAGTTATTTCTTTTTGTTGTTACGGTTGACGATCGAGACGATCAGATCAATCAGTGCCAGTACGAAGGTTCCGAGCAGCATCAGCTGTTCGAAGGTTATGTACATGGGCATCACCTCCTTCGGTCACGAAGGAG
>JAFTOC010000031.1 GCA_017451585.1 Clostridia bacterium | reverse complement strand
TCGGCGGCAGACCCGGCGGCGGGTTCGGAGGCCCTCGCGGTCCCCGAGGACCCAGATTCGGAGGCCCTCGCGGACCTATGTTCGGCGGTTGGGGCTGGGGCTGGCACAGAGGCCCTCGCTATTACGGTGGCGGCGGCTGCTTGGGCGGTCTGCTGGGAATGCTGATGTTGCCCATCCTGTTGGTGATTACGGCGATCATTCTGGTGTTCTCTTCGCTGGCAAGCTCCTTTACGATCCTCAGCGACGGCGGTATCGTGCCGTATAATGAGGAGACCTTCCAGGATTATGCAAATCAGCAGTATCTGGCAGAGTACGGATCGTCTGAGGACGGCATCGTAGTGGTCTTCCTGACGGCAGAGAACAACTACGACTTCTGCTATATCGGCTGGGTGGGCAATCACGTTGCCACCGACGTCAACTATCTTTTCGGCGCGGATGAAACTGCGCTGGGCAGAGAGATCCAAAGCGCAGTTCCCGATAATTATAAATATTCGCTGTCCTCTAATTTGACCAACGTTACTAACCGAATGGCAACTCACGTCACCGGAGTGAATACCGATTATATTTGTCAGGAGTCGCAGGACGGGATGAAATCCCGCTTGGTGAATTACTCTGCGCTCAGCTTGGACGCCGAGACGGTGAATATGGCGCTCGCCGCCTTCACCGAGCAGACCGGCATTCCCATGACCATCGTGGTAGACGAGATGGAGGACGTCTTCGGCAAGACGATCCCCGCCGGCGTGATCATTACGCTGATCATCGCCGCGGTGATCGTGATCGTTGCCATCGTGATCGTCGTCAAAGCGGTTCGCGCCCGTAAGAACGGAGGCAACGCTCCCGGCGGCGGACAGCAGAACGCCCGTCAGGACGGCTACGACGACCGACAGTACGGACAATACGATTGATCGCGCACCCGCACAGATCAGCGACCGCTCCCGCATCGGATGATGGGGGAGCGGTCAGGCTTTCGGGGGATGTAAAATTGTAAACAAATTGTAAATTCGTGATTATACTATTGCAATGCTATCCGAAAATATGATATAATAACCGTCGCGGCACGGAAAGTGACCGCAGAAAATTCACACATTCCGAGCAAAGTTCGGTTGCCCGATAAGGGTGGAAATCGCGCCGGAATGGTGGAAAAAACCGAAGGAGGACATTAGAAATGTCTATTATTACCATCAAACAGCTGCTGGAAGCAGGCGTCCATTTCGGACATCACACCAGAAGATGGAACCCCAAGATGCAGGAGTACATCTTCACCGAGAGAAACGGCATCTACATCATCGACCTGCAGAAGACCGTTAAGAAGTTTGAAGAGGCTTACGGCTTCGCTCGCGACCTGTCCATGCAGGGCGGCAATCTGCTCTTCGTCGGTACCAAGAAGCAGGCTGCAGAGGCGATCAAGTCCGAGGCGCAGCGTTGCGGTATGTACTACGTCAACGAAAGATGGCCCGGCGGTATGCTGACCAACTTCAAGACCATCAAGAAGTCCATCGCTCGTCTGGTTGCTCTGGAAAAGATGCAGGAAGACGGCACCTTCGATCTGCTCCCCAAGAAGGAAGTTGCAGGTCTCATGAAGGAAATGGCTAACCTGGAGAAGTGCTACGGCGGTATCAAGACCATGGAGAGACTGCCCGACGCGATCTTCATCGTTGACTCCCGCAAGGAAGCAAACGCCGTGCTCGAGGCTAAGAAGCTGGGCATCCCCGTAATCGCTATCGTGGACACCAACTGTGACCCCGACGACGCTGACTACGTGATCCCCGGCAACGACGACGCGATCCGTGCCATCAAGCTGATCTCCTCCGTCATCGCTGACGCTGTGATCGAGGGCAGACAGGGCACCGACGGCGAAGAGGTCGCTACCGAGGCTCCCGCCGAAGAGACCACCGAGGCGTAACCCACACCGATTACCGATTTACAGGAGGATACAACAATGGCAGCTATTACCGCAAAAGACGTAGCAGCTCTCCGCGCAAAGACCGGCCTTGGCATGATGGATTGCAAGAAGGCTCTGGTTGAGGCTGAGGGCGATATGGACAAGGCTGTAAAGATCCTGCGCGAGAAGGGTCTTGCAACCGCCGCAAAGAAGGAAGGCAGAATCGCCGCTGAGGGCGTCGTGGACATCATGACCGAGAACGGCGTGACCGCTATGATCGAGGTGAACTCCGAGACCGACTTCGTTGCAAAGAACGCTACTTTCCAGGAATTCGTTAAGAATCTCCTTTCCACTCTGATCGCCACCAAGCCCGCTGATCTGGACGCTTTCCTGGCAACCGGCTACGCAGGCACCGCTACTACCGTTGCTGACAAGCTGGTAGAGATGGTTGCGCTGATCGGTGAGAAGATCAAGATCCGCCGCTTCGAGATCGTAGAGGGCACCGTTTCCACCTACATCCACGGCGCAGGCTCCACCGGCGTTATCGTAAAGTTTGACACCGACGCCGCTGACAACGTAGCATTCGCTGAGTGCGCAAAGAACATCGCTCTGCAGATCGCAGCGGGCAACCCTCCCAAGTACGTTTACAAGGAAGAGGTTCCCGCTTCCGAGGTTGAGGAAGAGAAGGCTGTGCTGATCCAGCAGGCGAAGAACGATCCCAAGAACGCTAACAAGCCCGACGCGATCCTCGAAAAGATGGTCGGCGGCAGACTGGGCAAGTTCTACGAGCGCGTTTGTCTGGTTGAGCAGGCATACGTGAAGGATGACAAGATGACCGTTGGTCAGTACGTTGCATCCGTTGCCAAGGAAATCGGCGCTACCGTCAAGATCGACTCCTTCAAGATCTTCGAGAAGGGCGAAGGCATCGAAAAGCGCGAAGAGGACTTCGCGGCTGAGATCGCCAAGATGGTCAACGGCTAAGAAAGATTGCCCAACTTCCCAGCGGGAAGTTGGGCAGTTTTATTCGCCTTCGGCGAGTGATATTGCTTCGCAGTGCTATTCGGCTTACGCCGAGTGGTATTCGCTTCGCGAGTTTTATGGCGAATAAAATACCACTAAAGCCGCAGGCTTTAATATCACTGCCGCGCAAGCGACAATATCACTCCGACGAAGTCGGAATATAACTATAGAGGGATGCTATGTCCAACAGCATTATGAGAGACAAAGCGAAAGAGTTCGCAAAGAGAATTGTGTTCGCTTGTCGTACAATGAAAGAGGAGCGCAAAGAGGCTGCGCTAATCAATCAATTGCTGCGTTCCGGCACTTCGATTGGCGCAAACATACACGAAGCGCAGTATGCGCAAAGTACCAACGATTTTATATCTAAGCTGGAAATAGCGCAGAAAGAGTGCTATGAAACAGAGTATTGGCTCGAATTGTTGTTCGAAACCGATTGTATGGAATCCAATATCTATAAATCTCTTCGAAATGAATGCGCCACGATACGGAGAATGTTGATTGCATCGTTAAATACGGTTAAGTCGAAACAAGAATAAGCGCAGTACCCTCTGATCGATATTCGGGACGGCAAGAAATTGCCGTCTTTTTTAGTATTCTCATTAACCAATGAAGGATATGACATATACTGATAATTTTTCTCTCGTAATGCGTTATTGAATTCCTATATAGAAAGTTTTGTTAATGGTATGTGCACTTGTTATTGCATCTTCCCCAGCCGTTATTATGATACTCTGAATGGTAACAATTTTGACCCCCTTCGTAATGATCCTGAATTTGAAAAGCTTTATGAACGTGTAAAAGCACTAATTGTAACCAAACCAAAGGAAGAATAATTTCTTGCCCCACCTTGCGTGGGGCTTTTGTTCGAACGGGAGGCGGAACGCCCCTACGAATACGGTGAGAATAGATCCCAAAAAATTCACAAAAAATTTGTCTATTGCTATTTACAAACGGGCGTTTTTGTAGTACAATAGAATTGTGAAATTATGACTATGCAAAGGAACTTGCTATGAACAAACAACCGAAACGAATCCTGTTGAAGATCTCCGGCGAGGCGCTTGCCAAAGGCTCGGATTTTACCTTCAACTTCGATAAAGTGCGCGAGATCTGCGACGTGATCTCCCGCTGTGCCAAGACCGGCGTACAGGTCGCCGTGGTTTGCGGTGCCGGTAATATCTGGCGCGGCAGACAAGCCGAAAAGAAAATGGACCGCGTCCGCGCCGATTACATGGGAATGTTTGCCACCTGCATCAACGCGCTCTGCATCGTGGACTTCCTGAATCAGATCGACACCCCCGCCGTGGCACTCTCCGCCGTGGCGTCCCAGCCCGAATATATCGAGGGCTACACCAAGGAAAAGGCGATCCGCCATCTGGAAGAGGGGAAGGTGGTCGTCTTTGCGGGCGGCACCGGCAATCCCTGCTTCTCCACCGACACCGGTGCGGTGCTCCGCGCCGTGGAGATCGAGGCAGACCGCGTGCTCTTCGCCAAGGCGGTGAGCCATATCTACAACCGCGATCCCAGAGACGAGAACAGCACGCTCCCCCTGTACAAGTATGAATATCTCAGCTTCAAGGACATCCTGGCGCAGGATCTGACGGCGATCGACACCACCGCCACCGCTTTCTGCCTGGCAAACGACCTGCCGATCTACGTCTTCGGGCTGGACGATCCCGAGAACATCCTCCGCGCCGCCTCCGGTGAGGTGGTGGGCACCATCGTCTACGGCGGCGAGTCAAAGATATTAGAGGAATAAATAAAATAAGGGGCTCCGCCCCCGACCCCGCCAAAGAAACTTTTTGAAGAAAAGTTTCTTTGGAATCTTCAAAAACTTTTATAAAAGCCCGACAAATACTTGTCGGGCAGGAAATAAGAATAATTTATTATAGTATTACCCTCAAAATTGCGGAGCAATTTTGCTATCGGAAATTTTGGGAGGTTTGGAACCTTTTCTCAAAAAGGTTCCGAGAAGAAAGGAAGGATACCTATGAAACTCGACGTAAAGCCCTTTGAAGAAAGAATGAAGAAGTCCATTGCCTCCTACGAGGACAATTTGGGCACCATTCGCGCAGGCAAGGCGAATGCTACCGTGCTGGACAAGATCTCCGTGGACTACTACGGTTCTCCTACCAAGATCAAGGACATTGCCAGCATCAAGGCGACCGACGCCAAGACCCTGACCATCCAGCCTTGGGACAAGTCCACTCTGAAGCTGATCGAGAAGGCGATCCAGCAGTCCGATCTGGGCATCAACCCCCAGAACGACGGCACGCTGATCCGTCTGACCTTCCCTCAGCTCACCGAGCAGAGACGTAAGGAGCTGGCAAAGCAGGTGCAGAAGTACGGCGACGACGCGAAGGTTGCCATCCGTAACATCCGCCGCGACGCCAACGACAAGAGCAAGGATATGAAGAAGAACGGCGAGATGACCGAGGACGAGCTGAAGGCTTCTGACAAGTCCGTGCAGGATCTGACCGACAAGTACATCAAGCAGATCGACGGCATCACCGACAAGAAAAAAGAAGAGATCATGTCGATCTGACAACACGCAAAGAGGGCAGTTTGGCTGCCCTCTGCGTGTAGAAAGAATCTTCGTTAGTACCGAGAGGGGGAAGAAACCATCTCAAACGCCGAATGTTTCATGTAGTTCGCCTTTGGCGAACTACTAGAGTTCCGCTATGCGGAACTCTGTCCCTCGTCTCGGGCTCTCCCCCAACTTCCTTGGCTGGCGACGTTCTAAATTTTTTGGTATTAACAGACGGAGGGCAGCATCACTGCCCTCTTCGTTGCATGGGGGGAAAATTATTCTGCCGCCGGGCGGCAAGGAGGATTGCGAAATGTTCGGAAAGAAAAAGCCGGTTTATTGCGACGAGCGGTTACGGCATATCGCCTTTATCATGGACGGCAACGGACGGTGGGCGAAGGGGCGCGGAATGCCCCGCAGCTACGGTCACAAGGTGGGCGCGAAGGCGTTTAAGGAAGCGGTGAAATACTGCTCCACCATCGGGCTGGGGCATATGACGGTCTACGCCTTTTCCACCGAGAACTGGCGCAGACCCCGGGAAGAGGTAGACGCGATTTTGGCGCTTCTGGATGAGTATATCGAGGAAGCGCTGGCGGATTTGGCGCAGAACGACGTACGAATCGTCTTTTTAGGCGAGAAAACGCCTTTTCCCGACGCTTTGCGCGAAAAAATGGAGCATTTGGAGGCGGAATCGGCGAACAATTCGCTGATCCTCAACATCGCCATGAACTACGGCGGCAGGGACGAGCTGCTCCACGCCGCGAACATCGCCATCGCCGAGGGCAAGACTACCCTCACCGAGGCGGACATTGACGCGCATCTCTACACGAAGCTGTCGCCGCCTCCCGATCTGATCGTGCGGACGGCAAACGAGCGGCGGCTCTCCAACTTCCTCCTGTGGCAGTCGGCATACGCCGAGCTGTATTTTACCGACGTGCTTTGGCCGGACTTCAAGCCCCGGCACATCGACGCGGCGATCCGCGATTTCTACGCCCGCAAGCGGAATTTCGGCGGGCACTGAGAGCGTCTGCGTTGCAGGCGACAACGATTTGTTTGGAGTAACTTATGAAAACACGTATCATTACGGCGATCGTCGCCATTCTGATCTTCGTTCCGGTGCTGATTTTTTCGGACACCGTGGTCTTTCCCATCGCCTTCGGTCTGCTGGCGGTGGTGGCGGCTTGGGAGATGCTCTCCTGCGTGGGCGTTCGGAAGAACATTGCCGTTACGCTTCTTTCGCTGCTTGCCACGGCGGCGGCGATGGCGGGAGCGGGCTATCTCTCCCGTACCGGCGGCACCGACCGCTTTGAACAGCTTCTCTTGACCTTCACCTACGTTTATCTTTTCCTGATGCTGACATTTTCGGTTTTTTCCAAGGGCAAGCTCCCGGTCAGCGACGCGCTGACTGCGGCGGGGATGATCTTCTTTATCGTGTTCGGCTTTTCTGCGGTGGTACTGCTTCGGGAGGAGCCGCACGGCGGGTATCTCTATCTGCTGATCTTCCTGTCTGCTTGGATCACCGACACGGGCGCGTATTTTACCGGTGTGTTCTTTGGTAAGCACAAGCTGATCCCCGACGTTTCCCCCAAGAAGACGGTGGAGGGTGCCATCGGCGGCATCTTCTTCTGCGTGCTGACCTTCGTGATCTTCGGCGTGATCGTGGGGCAGATCTCCGATCTGACGCCGCACTACCTGCGTCTTGCGCTGGTGGGTGCCGTGGTCAGCGTGGTCTCCATGATCGGTGACCTGATCGCCTCCCTGATCAAGCGCAAGTACGGCGTGAAGGATTACGGCAAGATCTTCCCCGGTCACGGCGGTGTAATGGATCGCTTTGACTCGGTGCTGGCGACCGCGCCCTTCCTGTTTATGTTCGCTGACGCGCTGCATTTGTTGTCGTAAGCCCAAGGGCTCTGCCCTTGGATCCCGCCAGAAACTTTTTGAAAAAAGTTTCTGGACTTCAAAAACTTCTGAAAAAGCCCCGCAACTGCTTGCGGGGCAGAAGGATAAAAGGATATTTCCGCAAAATTGCGTAGCAATTTTGCCCAATGAAAGTCTTTGGAGGTTTGGAACCCAGTATTTGCCGAAGGCAAATACCCACGTAATTCGGCAAAGCCGAATTACAAGTTCTATTCAGAAAGGTTCCAAAATTAAAATGCATATTTCCGAAAAATATATTACCATTCTCGGCTCGACCGGGTCGATCGGCACGCAGGCGCTGGATGTTTGCCGCGAACAGGGGATTCGGGTGGAGGCGCTGACGGCGCAAAGCAACGGGACGCTTTTGGAGGCGCAGATCCGTGAGTTCAAGCCGAGATTTGCCGCCCTTGCCGATCCCGTGGCGGCGGCGGATCTGCGCCTGCGGATCGCCGACACCGACACGCGCGTTTTTGCGGGAGCCCAGGGCATTTTGGAGCTGATCTCACTGCTTTCCGGTGATACCGTGGTGAACGCCATCATCGGCGGGGCGGGTCTGCTCCCTACATTGGCGATCATCGAGGCGGGGAAAAATCTTGCCCTTGCCAACAAGGAATCGCTGGTGACCGCCGGTGAGGTGGTTCTGACCCGCGCCCGTGAGAAGGGCGTGCCGGTTCTGCCCATTGACAGCGAGCACTCCGCGCTCTTCCAATGCCTGATGAACGGACGGCGAGAAGAGGTTTCGCGGCTGATCCTGACCGCATCGGGCGGTCCCTTCTTTGGTAAAAAGAGGGAGGAGCTGGCAAACGTGACCCGCGAGCAGGCGCTCAATCATCCCACCTGGAAGATGGGGGCGAAGATCACCATCGACAGCGCGACCCTTGCCAACAAGGCATTCGAGATGATCGAGGCGGCGTACCTGTTCGACGTCCCCATGGACAAGATCGAGGTGCTGGTGCACCGCGAGAGTGTGATTCACTCGCTGGTGGAGTATATCGACGGTGCGCAGATCGCTCAGATCTCCGATCCCGATATGCGGATGTGCATTCGCTACGCGCTGAGCTATCCTGCTCGGGCGATGACGTCGGGGAAGCCCACCAATCTGTGGGAGCGGGGAAGGCTCACCTTCTTCCCGCCTGACGAGGAGACCTTCAAGTCCCTCCGTCTTGCCCGCTTTGCCATGAACGGCGGCGGTCTGCTGCCTGCGGTCTTCCACGGCGCCAACGATGCGGCGGTGGAGCTTTTTCTGGAAAATAAGATCAAATTCCTCGACATTGCTGATTTAACCGAGGAAGTTTTGCATAAGTATAAGAATGCGGCGGCTCCCACGCTGGACGCCCTGCTGACCGCCGATGCCGACGCGGCTGAGCGGGTGAAGGTGCTGGCGAAGGGGTGACGCCAAGGGCGCTGCCCTTGGATCCCGCCAAGAACCCTTTTGAAAAAGGGTTCTTGGAACTCCCAAAACTTCTGAAAAGCCTCGCAAATGCTTGCGAGGCAGGGATAATATATTTTGTTGCCCCAAAGGCTTTGGAGGTTCTAAAGAGGAGGGGCTCCGCCCCTGCACCCCGCCAGAAACTTTTTGAAAAAAGTTTCTGGACTTCAAAAACTTTTGATAGGTCCCGCAAATGCTTGCGGGACGGAATAGGTTAATCATGTAGGGGCGTCACAGACTCTCCGCTTACTGTCTCCATATCCGCCCGATACGCGGGAGCATATGGAATGCTCCCCTACGGAGCTAATTTTATTGAACTGTAAAGTTTTAGATGTTGCAAGGTACTACAGTACTCTATCGAACCTCCTTTGAAAGGATATTTACCGTGACTATTCTCATCGCTATTTTGGTCTTCGGCGTGTTGATCTTCATTCACGAGCTGGGACATTATCTGACCGCAAGGCTTTTTGACGTGCATATTTTGGAGTTTGCTATCGGTATGGGACCGAAGCTTCTCTCCCGTAAGTCTAAAAAGACGGGGATCGTCTATTCTCTGCGTCTGCTCCCCTTCGGCGGATTCGTTTCCATGGTGGGCGAGGACGACGAGGGGCTGATCGATGCCGAAGGCAATCCCGTTTCCGAGGGCGGCGCGGGCTCCTTCAGCCTACCTGAGAAAAAGAGCTACGGTGACGAGGAGGAGCCTGTTGAAGCGGCGTCTGCCGAGGAGACGAATGACGCGCTCCCCGCGAAGTGTTCTGCCGAGGAAGGGGGCTCCGACGGAGCGACGGCATCCGCATATCAGCGCGATCCCCGCGCGCTCTCCGCAAAGCCGGTCTGGCAACGGATGATCGTTACCGCCGCAGGTGCGGTGATGAATCTTTTGCTGGGCGTGATCCTGGCGGTGGTGCTGGTGCTGTCGATGGATAGGATCGGCAGTACGGTGGTGGGTCCCTTCGACGAAAACGCTCTTTCTCAGACCCAGGGTCTGCAGAGCGGCGACGTGATCACCCACGTCAACGGCAAGCGCGTGAATACCCACATGGACCTTGCCTACGCCATCTCCCACGACGGCTACGAGCCGGTGGAGCTGACGATTCGCCGCGGTGCGGACATCGTGTGGGAGAATTTTACCGATGATGAGGGAAATTCCGGCTCCTATATCGTGTCCTGGTCGGGCGGTGAGGAGATCGTGCTGGAGGGTGTGACCTTCGGCGTTCAGGAGACCGAGGGCGTCGTGATGGGCGTGCAGGATTTCCGTGCCTATGCGATGAAAAAGACCTTTGCCAACGTGCTGGCGCAGACCTTCAGCTACACCCGTCTGGCGGGACGGCAGGTCATCGACGGTATTTTGGATCTCTTGACCGGACGCTACGGGATGGAGCAGATGTCGGGGCCTGTGGGCGTGACCCAGCAGATCGGTCAGGCGGCGTCTATGGGGCTGACCACCTTCGTCTATCTGGTGATGGTGATCACCGTGAATCTGGGCATTTTCAACCTGCTTCCGCTCCCTGCGCTGGACGGCGGTCGCTTCTTCTTCCAGCTCATTGAGCTGATCTTCCGAAAGCCCATCCCGCGGAGATGGGAGGGACGCATCCACCTGATCGGTCTGGCGCTGCTGCTACTTTTGATGGTGGTTATCACGGGGCAGGATATTATACGGATATTTGCGAAGTAGATATCGTTTGATGTCGCCTGCGGCGGCGCGGACAGTCCGGAGGCCTGTCCCTACAGCGGATTGCGGAAATTGTTCGCACCGTCTCTGTAGGGAACGGTCTTGACCGTTCCGTGCATAAGTCCTGTACCCAGGTAACGGTTGGTGCAGATCGTTCGATGCCGCCTTCGGCGGCGCGGGCCGTCCGGGAGGTCGGCCCCTACAACAGAGTTGTTTGTGGCGTGCGAAGGATGTTTGCATCATCTCGCCCGAACGGGTGCACATATATGAATTGTATATTCCCGCAAAATTGCGCAGCAATTTTGCCTTATAAAATTTTTTGGAGGTGTGGAACCTTTTTATAAAAAGATTCCACGAAAAAAATGATCTACAACGAAATCAGACGGAAGACGAAAAAAATCAAAGTGGGCGACGTTTTTGTGGGCGGCGACGCTACGGTGAAGGTGCAGTCCATGACCAACACCGACAGCGAGGATTTTGCGGCGACCTACGCGCAGATCAAGGCGTTGGAGGCGGCGGGGTGCGAGATCATCCGCATGACCGTGCCCACCGTGGAGGCGGCGCGGGTGCTGGGTCGGCTGAAGGCGTCGGATATTGCGATTCCCATCGTTGCCGACATCCACTTCGACTATCGCCTTGCCATTGCCGCCGCCCAGGCGGGGGCGGACAAGATCCGCATCAATCCCGGCAACATCGGAGACGCGGGGCGGGTGAAGGCGGTGGTGGACGCCTGCCGCGCGCGGGAGATCCCTATCCGCATCGGCGTCAACAGCGGTTCGCTGGAGAAGGACGTGCTGGCAAAGCACGGCGCGCCAACGGGTGAAGCCCTTGCAGAGAGTGCGCTCCAAAACGTCGCCGCGCTGGAGCGGTTTGACTTTGACAATATCATCGTGGCGATAAAATCCTCGGACGTGGGTCGGATGATCCGCGCCAACGAGATCGTGGCGGCGTCCTGCGACTATCCCATTCACCTGGGAGTCACCGAGGCGGGTGGCGACAAGATGGGCAGCGTCAAGAGCGCGGTGGGCATTGGGTCGCTGCTGACCCGCGGCATCGGTGACACGCTCCGCGTGTCGCTGACCGCCGATCCCGTGCTCGAGATCCAGCGGGGACGAGCCATCCTTGCCGCGCTGGGCATGGACGCCCGTGCGATGGTGAACGTGGTCTCCTGCCCCACCTGCGGGCGAACGAAGATCGATCTGATCGGTCTGGCGGACGCTTTCGAGGCGCGGATGGGCGAGCTACACCCCTCCCGCCCCGTGAAGGTTGCCATTATGGGGTGCGTGGTGAACGGCCCCGGCGAGGCGAAGGACGCCGACGTCGGCATCGCCGGCGGCAACGGCGAAGCCGTCCTCTTCCGCCACGGCGAGATCGTCCGCAAGCTCCCCGAAGCCGAAGTTCTGGACGCGCTGGTAGAGGAAATCAATTTGATATAAATGCCTCCGGCGGCCAAGGGCGCTGCCCTTGGATCCCGCCCGCTTTCTTGAAAGAAAGCGGGGCAAAGAACTTCTGAAAAGCCCGACAAATACTTGTCGGGCGAAAAATAACATGATAATCCCCGCAAAATGACGCAGTCATTTTGCTCTATATAAGTTCTTGGAGGTTTGGAACCTTCTTTCAAGAAG
>JAFTOC010000030.1 GCA_017451585.1 Clostridia bacterium | reverse complement strand
CGAAAGCATAACGCAGTCGACGTTTGATTATATAGCCGTTGATATTCCGCCTGGGATGCTTGATAGTACCGATGGGGACGAGTCGCCATCCTGGCGGCAGCTTAGGAACCGGAAACAGATTGATCATGTCCTCACCTCCACCACCATTATAACAAACCCGCTCCGCTTCGTCAAGCCCCGAAGGGGCGCCGGCAACACGCTCGGCTAACAGCGTGTTGCAACACGCTTCCCCCTCTTGGGTTGTGTATGTGTGCAGTGTGCTATACTCCTATATCCCCCCCTATATGTTCTGATTCCATTAAATTCTTTTTGTGAAAGTCTTGTTTTGTTCATGATTTATTCATAATCGTGTTTTATAATGGCATTAGAGTTTAATAACTGGAGGTTTAACATGAATAACTCTGCTGAATTGATTATGTTACATCCCGATTCACAATTTCGCAACGGTGTCTTTCTTTCTCTTGACTGGGTATCTTTTGTTTGTCAAAATTGCTCTATCAGATCTTTGATGTATTTACTGCAGTTACAAAAGTTCAGTCGTACGTCTTTCAAGAAGGAAGAATTGCGGATTCATCCTGGCAATGATTCATTTGCATTTGATATCAACGGTGTGCAGTTCTGTGTAAATCGCACTCTCGTTGCCTGTTATGGTTTGGATGTAGAATCTAATGATATATTTGACTATGTCTTCCCTACTGTGCGTGTGAATTTCACCGGTACCGGTCTTCGTTTTATGCGTGGTATTTTTGATGAGTTGCACGTTTGGTTTGATCAATGGATTTTGTATTTCTTTCATCTTGACGAAGCTCCGGCAGGTCATTTTACAAGACTTGATTTCGCGCTTGATTTTGTGAATGATTTCAGTAATATCCTGGGTAATGTAGTCCAGCATTTACAATATGGTGGGACTAAGGACGGTCAGCCTGCGCCCGGCAAATTTACTGCTGGCTCTACACGTGCGTATCAGACTAAATTATGGTTAGATCCTGCTACTGCCGGTTGTACTGTTTATCTTGGTTCCGGTGCTTCTGATCAAATGCTCCGTATTTATAACAAATATGCTGAATCCCGTGAATTTTTCTCTGTGCCTCATATTGATCCGGAATCCGGTGCTGAGATCTTTGAACGTTGGAAACCCGGAAAGGATCCGCATGTTCCCGGTATTGATGCAGGAGATATTAAATCTTGGGTGCGTTTCGAGCTTGTTCTTCGTAATATGAAGGCGATGGAGTTTACACCTGCAGAAAAGGATGACCCTTGTGTGTTTGATCATCCTTCGTTCTTTGCTCGTATTATTCACGATAAATTTCGCCCGGTTCGTACCTCGCTTTATGTTGATTGGTGGCAAAAATTCTGGGATCCCCTTTTTGATGATAAAATAGTAAATTTGAATTTACATTTTGTACAATTGCGCTATTCGCGCAATTGGGCTCTACGCTTCCCGCCTCTGCGCTCCGCTCCAGCCCCTGGCTGGCTTCGTTAGTGCTGGGCGTTTGTTTTTTCCGCTGCTGATGATATTGTAATCCCGGTCACTCTGCCCCTCTTTCGAGGGTGAGCGACCGGGATGTTTGTTGGTAATGTTAGCTGTTTGCTTTGTAGACCTGGAACTGATAGATTCTCGCATAGTGACTCTGCTCGTCTTCCGAGGGCTTGCCCGGAAGCGTGATCAGAAGTCTCACAAAGCGTGCCATTACAGGATTAAACTGACGATATGTCAAATTATCGGTATTGGCAACTACTGCATCTGCGCATTTCCATTCTTCGTTCTCGTAAGTGCGGTATTGGAGCGCAAAGTCGAAGGTGTTCCATTCGGCATCCTCCTGCTGTCCTGCGTGACGGACGATCCACTTATCGATAAATGTAGGATCGCCGATGTCTACTTCCAGCCAGCACAGATGATCCTTGCCCCATTCGGTACACCACTTATCCTCGTCGGATCCATTCAGCGCCTTTTCGGGGCCTTCATCTTCGGCAGCTTGACCGTTTGCCTTGCAAGGTTTGTTCAGGATCATGTTTTCGCCGATAGATGAATATACAGGCGTCATTGTGATGTCGCTATCGCCCATCTCGACGATCGCGTACTGTTCCTCGGCGCGGATGATCTTTCCGTCTCCATCCCAACGTTCGAAGATGCCTTGTTCGCCCAGTTCGGCTGCACGCAGAAGAACCTTTCCACCCTCGGGATAGATTCGTTCGGAGAGAACTTTTTCGCCGGATTTCACGGTCAGCTTATGGGTTGCGTGGTTGTCATCGAGACGGTCGTACAGTGCCGCTGCGGCATTTGTATTTGCCCCTTCGATGACGGTGGCAGAATATACCAAAATGTCGGAATCTTCAGGGAGTACGATAAAGTCGGCATCGTCCACGTCCAACACGTATTTGAAGATGTAGGCAAACTGATAGAGACGGTTGCCTTCTGCATTGTGGGTGTGGGTGTAAGTTACGGCGATATCATCCTGTTTGATGAGGCAGGTGTCGCCACGGGCGATCATATCCCATGCGCCGACGTCGCTTTGGAAGTCCTGCACCGTCACGGTTACAGGCTTATCTCCTACCGTAAAGATTTCGGGTTTGTCGCCTGCCTTGGAGGTAGCCAAAATTGCGATTTTCTTAGCGCCCTTCGGCAGATTGATCTTCTGACCCGCAGAAACGACTGCATTCTTCCCTGCTTTTGCACCCATTTGGAAGCGCACGCCGCCGCAGTTTACCTGTTCCTCAAACAACTCTTCGGGAATGGAAATGCCATCTGCAATCTCGCCGTGCGCGGGATCGGAATCGGGAGAGGTTGTGCAAACATCGTAAGGCAGAGCGATCGGCGTTTGATCTGCGTAATCTTGATCTGCCGACTTTAACGTCAGCGCGAAGGTTTTGGGTTCGTTGGCACCGATGGAGAAGGTCAGGTGATTGCCCTCAAAGGAAGCGGGAGCGATGGTGTCCTCGTAGCCGTTGGTTTCGACTGCGGATACGATCTCATCAGCAAAGGTGAGAGTTAGACTCTCCCAAGCCTTGCCTGCGGTCTCTTGCACGCGTACGATGAGTCGAGTTCCCTTTTCTTCTTTCTTAACGGCACGGACGATTACCGCGTCATTGCTTGCGGTCAGGAAGGATACGGCGTTGCGATTGCCGTCGTGCTTGGCGGTGGTGAACGCCATCAACGGCTGGTTGAACGCAGCCGCGATTGCGCCTACGCCGCTTCTGTCACCCGTGTGGGCGGTGATACCGTAGCGGAAGAGATTCTTACCCATGTCCTGCCAATGCTGTGCGGAGATCGGCATAAACGCCCCTGCGGGAGTATGGATCAGAGACAGGCGGAGCGTAGAGTCGTTGGGCTTTTCCATGCCGTACTTACAGTCGTTCAGTACAGCGATGCCGTAGCTGCCGTCTGCATCGCTGAGATCTGCCCATTGATGGACGCAATGTTGGAAATAAGGGAAGGAATTGGTGTTCTTGCCCTTGTCCGCACCAAGTCCAAGATCGAATTCTGCGATCTCGTTGGAGACGGTCAAGGGGAATTCTGCCATCAGCATGGACTTGCGGCAGTACCAGTCAACGTCGTTTTCCACTTCCACTACGTCGGAGCCGGCGGCGAGGCGGATGATCTGCGTAAAGGTAGAGCCTTCATAGGTCTTGACTACCTTGATTGCCACGGATGCAGGGCCGTTTTCATATACTTCAATAGACTGACACTCGGTCACGCGGGTGGGTTCGATGGCGATATCTTCGTATTTAAGCTCCCAAGAAGGCCACACGGTGTTGTTATCGGGGCGAACCACCAATCCGCAAGGCGCTGAGAGCAGTTCCTTGCCGTTTGCCTGATCAATAACCGACGAGATGTCGCCCTGGTCGTTGATTGTAACGGTATAACGCTCGTTCTTCAGCATACGGTCGGTGACCGAGAGCTTGGTTTCAACCTGCGAAGGAATATCGCTTTCCTGCACGTCAAACACGGCGACGCTGACGGGCTTCATCTTGGCGGCGAATTTCACGACGGTTTTGCCGTTGGCGGTCGTCACTTGAGCGGGGATTTCCTTGCCGCAGGGGGCAAATACGCGGACGTAAGGAGATTTTACTTCCAGTTCAGCGGTCACTACGTCAGTGCGCTGTACGGAAACGGGATTGTATACGACAACGGGAGTTCCGTTCACGTTGGTATTCAGCCCGGATGCGATAACGTCCATGGATGCGGTCAGCTCGGCTGCCAGCATATTCTGAGCAATGACGAAATCGTTGTGTGTAAAGCCGTAGGCGTCGAGAATGGAGGTGCCGGGCAGGTCGTCGTGGAACTGATGCCACAGGAAGAGTTTCCAGGCTTCTTCCAGACGGTCTTTAGGATAGCTTGCCTTGCCCATCCATTCTGCGATGGAAGCAGCACGTTCTGCGCTGTCGGCAAGCAGCTCGCTCTTTCGATTCCAGCGCTTATTGATGGTGTGCGAGGTCAACGCACCGTAGCCGTGAGGGATCAGCAGACCTTCGTTATATTCGGGGAGATTTGCAATCTGCTCGGGGGTCAGCTCGTTCATGATCTGATCGGTGGAAGCAGAAACGACCTCAAATGCCTTATCTTCGCCGTTTTGCTCTACTGCCTCGTTGAGATAACGCACCGACTCGTCGGAGGGAGATCCGCCGTAGTCGCCGACGCCGTAGTACATCATACGCGCGGGAACGCCGGTCCATTTTTCATTGTGCTCGATCTGCTTCAAATATTCTTCGCGGTCGTGGATGGGGCGCTTTTCTTTGTCCCATTCAAAGTGAAGCGTGTAGTTGCCGCCCAGCATAGAGGCGATCACATAATGTCCGTCGGGACCTACCCATTTGCCCAGATCCATGCGAGGCTGATCCTTTTCGGGCATGGGTTTTCTGGCGGTACCGTCTTCGTTATAGATAGGGGATCCGACGCCCCACACCAGTTTTTGAGTAGAGAAACCGTTAAGTCCCATATGAGCCGCAATTGAGGGGAGAGACCAACGGAAACCGAAGCAGTCGGTCAGGAAAATATCGCTGCTCTTCTTGCCGAACTCTTTTTCAAAGTAGCCGTTTCCGTACAGAATTTGACGCATATACGCTTCGGAGGAAGGAACGTTAGCGTCGGATGCGTCCCATTGGCTGCCGGAGACGTTCCAGCGTCCCTCTGCGACGTATTCTTTGACTTTTTCGTACATCTTGGGGTAGTATTCCTTCATCAGCTTGTAACGGAATGCGCCCTCAAAGTTCATACGGTAATGAGGATACTTTTCGAACAGCTCGAAGTTCTGCTCCATGGTGTTCTTGATGGAGTCGCGGATGGTGTCCTGAACCGTCCAGTTCCACTGGGTATCCAGGTGGGCATTCGAGACCACATACAGCTTTTTCTTGTTTTCTTTGGACATGACTGACCTCCTGCTCCGCACCTTTGCGGAGTGCCGACATCGGCATTGGTAATAAACTTTGCACAATTCACTCGGATAAAGTGCACGATTGCATTTTATCGTATTTCGAAGAGTTTGTCAATAGTTTTTTCGAAAATAACAAATATAACGAAAAGTTTCGCAAATCAGTCAAATGCGCTTGGAAGAAGAATTGCAGAAATCTCAGAAAGTTCGTATTTTTCGAAAAAAGTAGTAGACAAATTGAAGTTTCTGTGTTATAATAAAACATTATAAACAATAGTAACGAGCGTTACTGAACTCTGCGTTCCGTTTGGAGGTTCTATGCGGATTGCCTGTTTGCCCGGCGGCATTTTGCACGCCAATACTTATGTTCTGCACGCAGACGATTCTGCGGAAGCGATCGTGATCGATCCGACCGATGCGGAGCTACTGGAAGCTTGTTTTTCAGAGCACGAGCTTCGTCCCGTTGCCGTTCTGCTGACTCACGGTCATTTCGATCACATCTGCGGCCTGCCCGGTCTTTTGCGGAATTGGCAGATCCCCGTTTATTTGCATCCCGGCGACGGTTCTATGCTTACAGATCCGATGCGGTGCGGTCTGCACGCTTTCTTCCCGGGGGCTTCATTCGAGCCTGTAAACGGTTACGAAGCGATTTCTGATGTGCAGGAGCTTTGTATTGCCGATCTCGAGATCCGCGTCCTGTCCACTCCCGGTCACAGCAAGGGATCGGTTTGCTATCTGATCGACGGCATTTTGTTTTCCGGAGACACCCTTTTCCGTGACGGATTTGGCAGAACCGATCTTTGGGGCGGAGATTATGCGGAGCTTACCGCTTCCCTCTCCCGGCTTCGGAAGCTTCCTGCCGATACGGCAGTTTATACCGGTCACGGAGCTTCTACGACAATCGGCTCGGAATTTCGCGTTTGATACAAGTTTATTGTTACAATATGAGGTTATTATGGATACTGTAAAATTGAGTGAACTTTTATTTCCCCACATTCACAAGCTTCCCGCCGACGTGGAGGCGGACTTCCCTGCCCGCAACCTTCCCGAGGGTGCAAAGGTGACCCGTCTGGCACCCAGCCCTACCGGCTTCATGCACTTTGGCACCCTCTTCCCTGCGCTGGTCAACGAGCGTTTGGCTCACCAGTCGGGCGGTGTGTTCTACCTCCGCATTGAGGATACAGATGCCAAGCGCGAGGTGAAGGGTGCGGAAAAGGATCTGATCGACACGCTGGCTTACTACCACATCCACTTCGATGAAGGTGCAATCATGGGCGGCGACAACGGTGTTTACGGTCCCTACCGTCAGAGTCACCGCGCCGAGATCTATCAGACTTTCGCCAAGCAACTGGTAGCTGAGGGCAAGGCATACCCCTGCTTTACCACCGACGAAGAGCTGGAAGCCTTGGCGCAGGTGGACAAGAAGGCTGAGATCAAGAACAAAGATTGGCACACCGATACCACCGAGCAGAAGGAAGCGATGCTGAAGCTCCGCGACATTACCATCGAGGAGGTAGAAGCGCATTTGGCTGCCGGACACGCTTTCCTGATCCGCATCAAAGCGGACGGCGATCCTGCTAAGAAAACTCCTTTCACCGATCTGATCAAGGGCAAGCTGGAGATTCCCGAGAACGATGAGGATTTCGTCCTGCTCAAGAGCGACGGGATTCCCACCTATCACTTCGCCCACGCGGTGGACGACCATCTGATGGGTACTACCCATGTGATCCGCGGCGAGGAGTGGTTGCCCTCTCTGGCAAAGCATATTATGCTCTTCCGCTATCTTGGTTTCAAGATGCCCAAGTATATGCACATCGCCCAACTAATGAAAATGGAGGGCAACTCTAAAAAGAAGCTGTCCAAGCGGGATAACGGTGCGGCTCTTTCCGATTACCGCGTCACCGGTTATGCGCCCGAGAGCGTTATCGAATACGTGATGACTCTGCTCAACTCCAACTACGAGGATTGGCGTCGGATGAATCCCACGCTTCCCTACTCCGACTTCCCCTTCAGCATCAAGAAAATGTCCACCTCAGGTGCACTCTTCGATTTCGATAAGCTCAACGACGTCAGCAAGAACACGGTTGCCGCAATGAGCGCGAAGACGGTCTACGATTACACCATTGATTGGGCGAAATCCTACGATCCCGCGTTTGCCGAAGTGTTTGGCAGAGACGAGGCGTATGCACTCCGCATTCTCTCCATCGGCAGAGGCGGCAAGAAGCCCCGCAAGGATATCACCGTGTGGAGTGACGTAAAGCCCTACGTTTCTCTCTTCTTCGACGAATATTTCGCCGTGACCGATGCTTATCCCGAAAACTTCGACAAGGCAGACGTGAAAGCGGCGCTGACCGCGTTCCGTGATGCCTACAATCCCTCTGTGGACAACAATGCGTGGTTTGACGGGCTGAAGGTGATCGCCGAGACCTTGGGCTTTGCCGCTGAAGTCAAGGCTTATAAGGCCTCTCCCGAGGCTTACAAGGGGCACGTTGGCGACATCAGCACCTTCCTGCGCATCGCCGTTGCGGGCAAGACCACTTCGCCCGATCTGTACGAGATCATGCAGATCATCGGTTACGACAGAGTGATCGCCCGTCTGAACGCACAGATCGATATTCTTTGATTTATACTGACCAATAAGGAGAATCCCACAATGGAAGAAATCGCAAGCAACTTTATCCACGAGATTATTGACGAGGATCTTGCAGCAGGCGTGAACGATACCGTTCACACCCGTTTCCCGCCCGAACCTAACGGTTATCTGCACATCGGCTCGGCGAAGGCAATCTATATCAACTACAGCACCGCAAAAAAATACGGCGGTCTGTTCAATCTTCGCTACGACGATACGAACCCTACGAAAGAAGACACTGAATACGTAGATTCCATCTACGAAGATCTGAACTGGCTGGGGGCCGTTCCTACCGGCGGCGTTTACTACGGTTCCGATTATTTTGACAAGACCTATGAGTTGGCGGTGCAGCTCATCAAAGACGGAAAAGCGTTCGTCTGCGATCTGACTAAGGAACAGATGACTGAATACCGCGGTACGCTCACGCAGCCCGGTAAGGAATCCCCTTGGAGAAATCGCTCGGTAGAAGAAAACCTTGACCTGTTCGAGCGTATGAAGAACGGTGAGTTCCCCGACGGCTCCAAGACCCTGCGTGCCAAGATCGATATGGCGTCGCCCAATATCAATCTGCGTGACCCTGCCATCTACCGTATCGTCCGCGCACACCATCACCGTCAGGGCGATAAGTGGTGCATCTATCCGATGTATGACTTCGCACACCCAATCCAAGATGCTTTGGAGGGCATCACCTATTCTCTCTGCTCGTTGGAGTTTGAGAATCACCGTCCTCTCTACGATTGGGTGGTCGAAAACTGCGGATTTAATCCCAAACCCAAGCAGAGAGAGTTCGCCCGCCTCAACGTGACCTACACCGTCATGAGCAAGCGTTATCTCCGTCAGCTGGTAGAGACTTCGCTGGTGGACGGTTGGGACGATCCCCGTATGCCTACTCTCTGCGGCCTGCGCAGACGTGGCTATACGCCCTCCGCTATCTTTGATTTTATCAAGCGCGCCGGCATCGCAAAGACCGATAGTCTTGTAGAAATTGAGCTTCTGGAGCACTGCATCCGTGAGGAGCTGAATACCTCTGCGCCCCGTCGGATCTGCGTGACCGAGCCGGTGAAGGTTATCATCGACAACTATCCCGAGGACAAGGTGGAATACTTCCCTGTTTCCAACAACCCCACCGATCCCGAAGCAGGTACCCGCGAAGTTCCCTTCACCAAGGAGCTGTATATCGAGGCATCCGACTTTGCGGAGGTTCCTCCTCCCAAGTTCTTCCGTCTGAAGCCCGGCGGAGAGGTTCGTCTCATGGGCGCATATATCATCAAGTACGAATCGGTTGAGAAGAACGAAGACGGCAGCATCAAGGCGATCCATTGCACTGCTGATTTGGCTGTAGGAAACGGTAATCCTACCGACCGCAAGATCAAAGGCACCATTCATTGGGTTTCCGCCACCAACTGCGTGGATTTGGATCTGAAGCTGTACGATAAGCTCTTCACCATCCCCAACCTCAACGATATGCCCGAAGGTGCAACCTACAACGATTTCCTGAATCCCGATTCGCTGAAGACCCTCACCGGTGCAAAGGCAGAGCTGGCTGTTGCTGACGCCAAGGACGGCGACAAGTTCCAGTTCGTGCGGATGGGCTACTTCTGCAAAGACAGTAAGTATCCCGGCACCTTCAACCGCGTGGTTACGCTGAAGGATAGCTATAAGCCCGCGAAGTAAGTAAAATTGTAAGCTCCCTCGATGCCATTATGTGCCGAGGGAGTTCGTTTCTTAATACTTATCCAACCATTGGTTTCGAACCGTCAAACATTTGGTTTATTGACTTATAGCATCCGTTATGCTATAATGAACTCACAGAAATGATAAATATCGACACGAGAAAGTGGGGGCATTATGAATAAACCAATCTCTGAAAAAATATGCGAATTTCGCAAGGCACGAAAACTAACACAGGAACAGCTGGGAGAGAAACTGGGCGTATCTGGACAGGCTGTGAGCAAATGGGAAAACGGTACGAGTATGCCCGATATTTTGTTACTGCCTGAACTGTGTGAAATACTCGGAATCTCTGTTGACGCCTTGCTGGAAATGCCTGTGTCTCAAAGACGAAAAAACGTAGTTTCCGATTTTTGCGAATATGCCCGCGAGACAGGGCGAGGTAAGGCGGTACTGGATGTAATCGGACGCTTGTTTAATGACTGTGGAATCAATCATGGTGGTAACAATGTATTTTTCAGTTCAACAGAGATTCGTGTGAGCGACGAAAAAGGAATGGGTTTCGTCCTCGACGGGGACGAATACAAAAAAGTATGTCTGGATATGCCAAATGACGATATCATGTATTTTCTGAGAGTATTGACGGATAATGCTTGTCTATCAATCATCAAAATGATCTCTGTGGATGATGCTGTGACTGCAAAAGAAATCCAAGAGGCTCTTGCACTGGATGAAATCACGGTGGACAGAATTTTGTTAGGGCTTATGAAGCGTAATCTGATTTGTGTTGGCATAGATGACCGTGGAAAACGCGGATATATGCAAGCCGCCAACATGGTTGGGATTTGGATGGTACTCTGCGGATGCTGTGTTGCCGGTTACGGCGGTGAGATCGTGGGTAGTTTCTGGATGTCAAGAAAGTAATAAGCCCGCAAAGTAAGTAATTAAGAATCCCCTCCGCACCCAAAATGTGCGGAGGGGATTACGCTATATTACTATAGCTAAAGTTGTTCCGTGAAGCTATTCCTGCTCTTTCAAGAGCTTATAAATTGCACCATCCGTTTGGGATGTTACCGTGTTTTCCTCAATATTAGTTGTAAATGTTTCGTTCCAAGCGCCGGAAATAACAAGTTCTCCGTTTATAATTTCCCACGATAAGGAAGCGTGTTCTGTCATTCCATCTTCCAAACTATGAGTGTATGTTCTTGTGGCAGTTGTTTCATCGATGCAAAAATACCAAAGTGCCATCCCCTCCGTTCGCCAAACTCGAAACGGAAGTCCGTATTTGGAAATCAATTCCTGTTTAATTGCAGCATCGTTGTCGACTGAAATCGGGGGATTGGTTACAGGTTCTTCAGTGGTGATGCTTGTTTGGGGAATTTGGGCTGTATTGTCAGTTTGAGTGTTTTTTGTTGTATCGTTCGTTTGGAATGTCGGCTCGGAGATATCGGAATCTTGCGCTGAGCAACCGACTAACGAAAGTATCATTAATGTGCTTATGAGAAATATAGCGGTTTTATTCATAAGGGACGTCAATTCTGCGCTAAACATATCATCACACATCCTGCTTTTTCGATGCCACGAACTCCTCGTAAGTGCCGCGGAAATCGGTGATTCCGTCGGGACGGATCTCAATGATGCGATTGGCAACGGTATTGATCAGCTCGTAGTCGTGGGAGGAGAGGATCAGATTGCCCTTGAACTCGGACAGACCATTGTTGACGGCGGTGATGGATTCCAGGTCGAGATGGTCGGTGGGCTGATCCACCAAAAGAAAGTTGGAGCCGAAGAGCATCATGCGGGAGAACATACAGCGCACCTTTTCACCGCCCGAGAGGACGTTGACCGACTTGTACACGCTGTCGCCCGAAAAGAGCATTCTGCCCAGGATGCCGCGGATATAGGTCTCGGTCTGATCCTTTGACCATTGACGCATCCAATCCAGCATATTTTCTTCGTGACCGGAGAAAAATTCGGTGTTGTCGTGAGGAAAATAGGAACGGGTGATGGAAACGCCCCATTTAATGTGTCCCGCATCGGGCTCGGTCTCTTCTGCAAGCATCTTGAACAGCTCGGTGATCGCCATTTCGTTGCCCACGAAGGCAATCTTGTCGTCCTTGGCAACGCTGAAGTTGACATTTGCGAAGAGAGGGCTACCGTCGGGACCGATCTTGGAAAGATCGGTGACGGTGAGGATATCCTTCCCTGCCGTGCGATCCATATCGAAGCCGATATAGGGATAGCGGCGGCTGGAGGCAGGCAGTTCTTCCACGGTCAGCTTTTCGATCAACTTACGGCGCGAGGTCGCCTGACGGGATTTGGATTTGTTTGCAGAGAAACGGGCGATAAAAGCCTGCAGATCGCGGATTTTCTCCTCGTTTTTGCGGTTCTGCTGCTTGATCATCCGCTGGATCAACTGGCTGGATTCATACCAAAATTCGTAGTTACCGACGTACATCTTGATGCCGTTATAGTCGATATCCACGATATTAGTGCAGACGTCGTTCAAAAAATGGCGGTCATGTGAAATCACCAGAACTGTACCGAAATAGTCGGCGAGGAAGTCCTCCAGCCAAGTAACGGCATCCAGATCAAGACCGTTGGTAGGCTCGTCCAGCAGGATGATGTCGGGATTGCCGAACAGTGCCTGTGCCAGCAGAACTTTGACCTTCAGCTTCTCGGAAATATCGCTCATGGGAGTATAGAGGAGATCGATGTCCACGCCCAGTCCCTGCAGGAGCTTGGTGGCATCGGTTTCGGCGTCCCATCCGTTCAGCTCGGCGAACTCTGCTTCCAGCTCGGACGCGCGATCGCCGTCTTCATCGGTGAAATCTTCTTTCGCATAGAGAGCGTCCTTCTCCTGCATAATGTCGTAGAGCCGCTGATTGCCCATGATAACCGTGTCAAGAACGGTATAGGCATCGTAGGCGAAGTGATCCTGCTTGAGTACTGACATACGAACGGTAGAGGGGATAGAAACTTCTCCGGTGGTAGGTTCCAGCTCTCCACAGAGGATGCGGAAGAAGGTGGATTTACCGGCACCGTTGGCGCCGATGACGCCGTAGCAGTTGCCGGGGGTAAACTTCAGGTCGACGTTTTTGAACAGCGTCTGACTGCCGAAGTGAAAACTCAGGTTATTGACTGTGATCATGTATGTTCTCCTTATATAGGTATTTGTTAGCGCAACAAGCGTATTATATCATACAAAACTATAAGTTGCAAGTCATTTTGCAAAAAACTCGACCGTTTTTTAATCAAAACGGTCGGATTTTAATGTTATAATTCTTGGATTTGTTGGTAGATCGATTGCATCTTGGCGTCGATCTCGGCGATCTCGTTGGCGCATCGGAGCATATCTTCGCCGATAGATGCGGGGATATCCTTGTCGGACTTGTAGCGAAGATCGTGCTCAAGACTCGCCCAAAAATCCATCGCAACGGTACGGATCTGTACCTCGACGGTTACCTTCTCGGTACGCTCGGAGAGGAATACGGGCACTTTCAGATCCAGATGCAGGCTACGGTAGCCGTTGTAGTTGGGAATCTTGATGTAGTCCTGGGATTTGACCAATTCGATATCGGTCTGTGCAAGTAACATATCCGCAACGCGGTACACGTCGTCGATATAGCAACAAACGATTCGGATGCCGGCAATATCGTTCAGATTTGCCTTTGCGGATTCGATGCTGACTTCCATGTTCTTCTTACGCAGTTTGTTGATGATACTGCGGGTGGATTTCAGTCGGCTTTCCACGTGATGGATCGGATTGCGGGCGAATTTTACTTTGAATTCATCGTTGAGAATTTCGAGTTTCGTCTGAATTTCTTTGATCGCTGCGTTATATAGTTGCTGAAGCTCAAGCAGCTTCTGCAGGTCATTGAGGATCGCCTCGCCTGCAGGCTGCATCAGACCTTCCAATTGATTTTGATAGAATAATTCGGTAGGTTGGTATTCCAAGGGAAGCCTCCATTACGTTAGTTTACACGGGATGGGCGGTACGCATTAGCGGTAAGCACCATAACGGTTTTCTGGAATTTGATCTTTCGTTCCTTTGCCCTTTCTATCGTAAGCATTTTAATTGTCTCTCCTTGTTATTTTCTTTCAAATCCAAGATACCGTGTTCCTTGAAAGGACAGGATACCGTAATCTCCTTCAACAAGCATTCCGTACTCAGTGGCAGGAACATGCAGTTCCATCCGATCCCCACTTGCTACCTGGAAAGTAACATAATAGGAAGTCGAATGCGTTGTGTGCATATGTCCATCGTGATTATGATGGTGATGTCTGACCTGTGTTCTCTTGGTTACGACAGTTGCATCCACCGACAGTCTCGGTGAGTTGTTATTCTTGTTCCATTGGCTTATGCCCTTAACAAAGGTTACGACAAAGACACCAATTACCAAAAAGAATACAATATAAAACATAAATACCATTATTCACACCTCTTTATTTACAGAGTCCATAATCCATCTTTAATCAACTTTTCCCAGCGCACCTGCCTACAGTTTCGCCGAAGCGAACGACGGTCTCCAGATCATTGCGTGTGTTTTCGATCAGCTCGGCATCGGGGGCAAAGGTGTTTTCGCTAAACAGCAGTACGATGGTAGAGCCGCCGAAGGCGAAATAGCCCTTCTCTTCTCCGGCTTTGACCGATTTCCTGATGTCGGCATCGTGATTGACGATCTTGCCTACCATCAACGCTCCGACCTCCATCTGTACGACGTCGCCGAACTTTTCAGTATGCAGAAGGGTGTAACTGCGGGCGTTCTCGCAGAAAACGGGGTGCATTCGAAGGGCGATGGGTTGTACGGTGTGCAGCTTTCCGTGAATGAAAACGTCAGGCTCTTTTTCGCCGGTTGCTGCAAAGCAATAGCGATGGTAATCGTCCACGCAGAGACGAAAAACGACTGCCCAGCCGTTTTGGTACTGCTTGGCGAGTGCTTCATTTTGCAAAAGCGATGCTACAGTATATTCGGACTCTTTGATAGGAAGCACCAATCCGTCCTGAATGGGATAGACCAGCAGCTTAGCGTCCGCCGGAGAGATCAGTTCACCCGTGTCGGGATCTCCCATCGGACGTGTCTCCGGTCGGATGTGGCGGTGGAAAAATGCGTTAAAAGAACGCCATTCCTCGATCTGATAGCAGGAAAGATCAATGTTGTTCTGCTTGATAAACTTTTTGATCCGTCTTTTGGAGAGAGAGGAGTCCATGTATTTCCCTACGATCTTCGAAACAAAAGGGCGAGTCAGCACCTTGAGGATCACTCGCCCGATTGGGTTACGGTATAAAAATCGAAGAGAGCCTCCCGCAGACGGTATGGGGAGCGTAGGTCTCATCGCCAACCTCCGTGACGGATCAGAAAATCGCCGTGACGGATCAAAAGCATCAGTCCGAAGATCAGCAAAAATTCCAAAATGCCGATGCCTACGAGAATCAT
Organism: Clostridia bacterium; assembly: GCA_017451585.1. Lineage (GTDB taxonomy): Bacteria > Bacillota > Clostridia > Oscillospirales > CAG-272 > CAKSQF01. The sequence continues at coordinate 19,211 of JAFTOC010000030.1, read as the reverse complement.
GATACCTTTGAAACCGGGCTTGCGAAGACGGAAATTGCAGACGAACAGGATCGCGATAATGATCAGTGCAGATGCGAAAACATACTGCCACAGGAAAGGGTCTAACAGATGGATGAGGCCGTAGACCAGCGGGATCAGTAAGGAGGCGGAGGTTACGGGCAGACCGCTGTAGAATTTGCGGGTCTCGGTGGTATTCTGCTGACGGATTTCTTCGGCTACGTTAAAGTATGCCAGCCTGATCAGCGCGGCAAGAATGTATACAATGAATACCGGCGCGTACCACATACTTCTCATTCCCATCGCATATCCGATCGTACAAGGGAGTATGCCGAAAGCGACCAGGTCACAGAGCGAATCAATCTGAATACCAAACCGTTTTTCTTCCTCGGTACTGTTTTTACGGGTGCGTGCAACTTTTCCGTCAAACGCATCACACAGACCGGAGATCATCAGACAGACCAGCGCCCAAAACGGATGCCCCTTCACTGCAAGGAAAATACCGGAAACTGCCGATCCGAGTGACATATATGTGAGTATTACTGTGTAGTTATAATAGCCTAACATAGATAATCCTTTCATTGACAAGACGGCACAGACAATTTCTATGCATATATTCTATTATAGCATATAATTTGACAAAATGCAAGATGTAATTTTGGGTAAATCAAAATATTCTCCAAAAAATGCTCCAAGGGGATGCCCCTTGGAGCAAATCAATCGTTAAAATTACTCGGTCTCCAGCATTGCACAGAGAGTCTGCATTGCATCCGCTTCATCCGGACCATCGGTAACGATACAGATCTCCATATTTTTCATGATTTTCAGAGAAAGTACGCCGAGCAAGCTCTTGGCGTTGATTCTACGCTCACCGTACTCTACCCAAATAGAGCATTGGTAGGTGTTGGCTTTCAGTACGAATTCTGTTGCAGGTTTTGCGGTAAGTCCCGCTACGTTTTTAACGATCGTTTCTCTTGTCAGCATGATATATTCTCCTTCGTATATCCCTGCTTGTCCTTGTGGGTGAGCTTATCGGGAGGTGTATATTAATTATACATGAATAGTTCATAATTTGCAAGAGCATATATTATGTTTTGTGCAAATTGTCAAAAAAATCTAACTTTAGCGTTAATATGACGGATTCTGAAGCGTTTTAAACGGTCTGAATTTGTGCATCGTGTCCATATCGTTTGATGCTTGCGTCGCTTGTCAATGAAGTTTTGTGCTGACGCACAAATTACTTAATCGACAAGTTTCGAAAGAGAAGAGTGAAAAGTGAAGAGTGAATAGTGAAAAAGTAAAATCGACAAGCTTCCGTCGAAACTTGTCGATTTTTGGCTGGGATGAAAGGGGTTGAACCTTTACTACAAGAGTCAAAGTCTCGTGTGCTGCCGCTACACCACATCCCAACGACATTTTATAGTATAGCACAGATGAGAACTTTTGTCAAGTGATTTTTGAAAATTTTCGGGGAGTTTGGTAAAAGACTCAACCTTGGCGCAAAATCATCCGCTCGGTGTCAGAAAGATTTTCTTCCCCCTGCCAATACGCAAGCTTGTGCGCAGGCGAGTAGACCAGCATCGGACTTGCGTTGTCTGCGATTGTCAGCGCTTCGGGTAACGAACGTTCGGTGCCGTCAACGGTAGGGTCTACCGACAACAGATAACACCGCTCATTTTCATATCCGCAATCACGCATCTGTCGAACGATTTCCTGCGTGGTCGCTTGATGCTTGTCTATACGCGTTTTAACGTTATCCCGGAAGTAGCGACTAAGCGTCCAAATACATTGCTCACGCTTTTTAGGGTGTAACAGTTCGTATAAAATTCGTTCTGCTTTTCGTTCAGCGATATACAAAGCAATGATTTCTTTTTCGGTTTTTTCGTTCATAGCGGCACTCTATTTCTTTTTTCCTTTGTTGCCACGGGGGGCATTTTTGCTCTGTGCGGGGCGATCATTGCGAGGCGCAAACTTCCCTGTCGATTTTGCATTCGGCTTTCCCGTGCGTTCAGGAGGTACGAGACAGTCGTCGCCATAGCCGATGAGATCGGTGCGTCCTGCCTTGCGAAGGGCGATGCGGATGGTTTCGTGATTCTCCTTCCGATTCCATTGGAGGAGTGCACGTTGCATCTTCTTTTCCTCGTAATCGTTGGCAACGTAAACCTTTTTCATGGTGAAGGGATCAAGACCCGTGTAGAACATGACCGTGGACGCCGTGCCGGGGGTAGGATAGAAATCCTGCACCTGTTCGGGGGCGTATCCGCTCTTTTTCAGATAGAGTGCCAGCTCAATAGCGTCCTTAATGGTACTGCCCGGATGGCTGGACATGAGGTAGGGCACCAAATACTGTTCCTTACCGAAGCTTTTGGTGAGTTCGAAATAACGCGATTTAAAGCGATTGTAGACCTCGATAGAAGGTTTGCCCATGTAACCGAGAACGCTGTTGCAGCAATGCTCGGGGGCGACTTTCAGTTGACCGCTGACGTGGTCGTGTACCAGCTTTTTGAAGAAGGTTTCGTCCTTGTCGTAGACCAGATAGTCGAAGCGGATACCCGAGCGGATGAAGACCTTCTTCACCTTCGGAAGAGCTTCTACCTGCTTCAGCAGCTCCACGTATTCACTGTGATCCACCTTGAGCTGTTTGCAGGGCGTAGGCGCGAGACATTTGCGGTGAGTACAAACACCGTGCTCCACCTGCTTATCGCAGGCAGGATAGCGGAAATTCGCCGTAGGGCCGCCTACGTCGTGGATGTAACCCTTGAATCCGGGAAGCGTGGTGAGCAATTTTGCTTCGTTCACGACACTTTCGATAGAGCGGGAGCGTACGCTCCGTCCCTGATGGAAAGCGAGAGCGCAGAAATTGCAGGCGCCGAAGCAACCGCGGTTGTGGGTCAGCGAGAACTCCACTTCGGTAATGCCGGGAACGCCGCCGTCTTTGTCATAAATGGGGTGAGGGCGTCGGGCGTACGGGAGGGCGTAGACCTTGTCCAGCTCTTCCCTTTCCAGTGGCGGCATGGGTGGATTTTGCACCAGCATTTTGCCGTCGTAATACTCGGTGATCGCCTTTCCGCTGATGGCGTCCTGATTGCGGTACTGCATAGCGAACGCCTTGGCGTAGGTCTCTTTGTCGGTCTTGAGATCGTTGTAATCAAATCCCTGTTCCACCTCGTAGTGGATCTTATCCTCGGGAGTGGTGAGATAAACCGTTCCGCGCACATCGTGGATCTTCTTCACGGGAACGCCTTTGTCAAGGAGCTTTGCGATTCGCAGGAGGATATTCTCACCCATGCCGTAGGTGAGGAGGTCGGCACGGGAGTCGACGAGCACTGAACGGCGAACTTTGTTATCCCAATAATCGTAGTGTGCAAAGCGACGCAGGGATGCCTCCAGACCGCCGAGGATGATCGGCACGTCGCCGTAGGCTTCGCGGATGCGGTTGCAGTAGACGATCACCGCGCGGTCGGGGCGCAGCCCCATCTTTCCGCCGGGGCTGTAATAGTCGTAGCTCCGCTTTTTCTTGGAGACGGTATAGTGGGCGACCATGGAGTCGATGTTTCCGCTTGAAACGAGAAAGCCGAGACGGGGACGCCCGAAGCGCTTAAAATCGTCGCAGGACTTATAATCGGGTTGAGAGAGGATCGCCACGCGAAAGCCGGCGTTCTCCAGCACGCGGGAGATGATCGCCAGCCCGAAGCTGGGATGATCAACGTATGCGTCGCCGCAGACGTAGACGAAATCGGGGGCGTCCCATCCGCGTGCCTCACACTCGGCACGGGTGATGGGGAGAAATTGATTGTTCATAGGTACCTCAAATTGATCAGATCGCCGTTTTCCCATTCAAGGATAAAGGCGCTTGGTGTTTTGATTTTTCCGCTGTGGATGACATTGCCCCGAAATGAGATTTCTCTGGTCTTTTCCTGGGCGTTCAGCACTGTTATAGTACAAAAATTCAGCAGATAAGCACAAATTGCGCCCGCATGAGAAACTGCAACGGCAGTTTCTTCTTCGTTGATTTTAGAGAGTAAGTCATTCATAAAAGAAGTCATCCTCGCTTTTACTTCATTGAGTGACTCACCGTTTGTGTTTTTGAAATCGTGGTCGAGAAATTGACGTTCCCAAAACGATTCCTCCATCGTGGATGGGTCTCCCCAAACTCTTTCAACGAGTCGGGGATCGGAAAATACTTGTCTTCCGGACATTCTTGCGGTATCGTATGCACGTTTGTAGGGAGACGAGTAAACGGAACGAATGCTTTGTAAATCCTTATGGATGAATATTCTTTGCGCCAACATCTCTCCGCGAAGGGACAGCGGAGTGTCGTTGGGATCGATGTTAGGAAGTCTGTCTACTGCAGAATGGCGCATCAGAATGACGGTTTTCATAGTGGTATATATCCTTAAAACTAATACTTTTGTCTTGGTTATGCTATAATAAAGGCATCGGTCACCCGATGCCTTTATTATAGCGGTTTTGTGCGGAATTGTCAAGTCTTGATGATTTACTTTATCACATAACGATTGTACATCAATTCATACCCCACTTGTGCCGAATCAAATGTACCGCAAGCAGCTTCCGATCCTTGATATTGAATATCATCAAATGGCACAGCCCCGCGCTTTAACGCATCATTGGTCACAAACTGAAATACATAACGGTAAATTGACTCATCTTCGCCGGGCGAAAGTGCGGTATACACACAATTGTTTACAACAAATCCGTGTGTTTCTTGGAAGCCGCCGAGCGCGAGACCGACCAATACGTCATTACGGTATACTCCAAATACAGGACTTTTGGGTGTTCTTTCACGGAATAATTCCGAATGAATTGCGCTCATCCAGCTTCCGTTGCAATCTGATCTAACCGCCCAATCCTGTAATTCGTTCCAGTCAGATGCGGTCACCTCTCGCAAAGAAACGCCTTTGGGCGCGCTTACTCTATTTTGCAAGTTTCGACAAACTTTGCAAGGGATCGTTTGAATGGAATGATTCGTCAATCCGCAATTATTCAATACCGTTCGAATCGAATCCTCATTTACGGTTGAACAAATTACCATTGCACAGTTTTCGTTGGAAAATAATTGCAGATACTTCATAATTTGATCTGTGCTTTCTGATATAATCATCAATTCAAATCCATCATTTCCCCATTCGGTAGCAGAGATAAATCCGTTTTCCGGCGAATCATTTTCGCATAGAATTGTACTGCCATTCACGCGGATGGTGATTGCTTCATAGCCCCAACGGATAGCATCTTTTTCCAATAAGTGGTCAATGATTTCATCGCGATTCCACAGCTTCAACTGCGGATATTTATGTTGGAGTCGATTTCCGATGGTGGAAGGATATATATCGCCATAATACAAGGTAGTATTTCTCATCTTCTCACGATACTCCCGAGGCGTTTGATCATATTGCTTTTTAAATGCACGAGTAAACGCTTCATGAGATTCATATCCGCAAGTCAGAGCAATATCCAAAATATCTTTATCAGTAGTGGCAAGAAGCTTGGATGCCTGACGCAGTTTCACGAATCTCGCATATTCCATTACTGTGAAACCTGTATGCGCCAAAAATATCCTTCCAAAATAGTCGGTAGAAAAACCTGCATTGCAGGCTACATTCTCTACAGTCAGATCGTTGTTTGAGGCACTTTGACGAATATAATTAAGTGCCTTGCTAATCAGTTCACTGTTTTCCATTATGATAACCTCCATAAAGAATCTAACCCGTGCGCACTTGGTTGATGATATAATTATAACATAGAAAAGGACATCTGTCTTGACCCCAACCGCTTTCTCAAATCCTATTTTGTAAAAATACTCCGAGCATTGGATACAGCATATCCAACGCTCGGAGCGATTCAATTTACCCGCCCGACGAGCATTCGTCGGGCTTTATCAAAGTTCTTGAAGGTGCAGGAAACTTCTTTCAAGAAGTTTCCTGCCGGAGTTTGAGGCAGAGCCTCAAATACATCAAATCTGTACCATTTCGAAGGCTTCGAGGATGTCGCCTTCTTTGATGTCGTTGAATCGGTCGAGACCGATACCGCACTCGTAGCCCTGTGCGACCTCCTTCACGTCATCCTTAAAGCGGCGGAGAGAGGAGATCTTATCTTCAAAGATCACGATACCGTCGCGGACAACGCGGATCTGGGCGTTACGGTTGATCTTACCGTCAGTGATATAAGAACCGGCGATAGTTCCAACATTGGGAACACGGATGGTCTGACGAACCTCTGCGTGACCCAGCAGGCTTTCCTTGAACTTGGGAGCCAGCATACCCTTCATTGCCGCCTCGATCTCTTCGATGCACTCGTAGATGATGCGGTAGGTGCGGATGTCAACCTTCTGACGCTCGGCGCTGTCCATCGCGCCGCGGTCGGGACGGACGTTGAAGCCAACGATAATGGCGTTGGATGCCGCTGCCAGCATAACGTCGCCCTCGGTAATGCCGCCGACGGCAGAGTGGATGACGCTGACCTTGACTTCCTCGTTGGAGAGCTTCAGGAGCGATGCCTTGACAGCCTCGGCGGAGCCGCCAACGTCTGCCTTGACGATGATCTTCAGCTCCTTGACACCGTCGTTGATCTGGGCGAAGAGCGCGTCCAAAGAGACCTTCGCGTTGGCGCGGAATTCAGCTTCCTTGAGTTCCTGCTTGCGCTTCTCTACCAGCTCGCGAGCCATGCGTTCGTCTTCTACTGCGGCAAACTCGTCGCCTGCCTCGGGAACTTCGGACAGACCGATGATCTCCACGTGAACGGAGGGACCTGCGGTCTTGAGCTGCTGACCCTTATCGTTGGTCATTGCACGGACGTGACCTACGGAAGTACCTGCAATCACCACGTCGCTGGTCTTAAGCGTACCGTTCTGTACCAGCACGGTGGCAACGGGACCGCGTCCCTTGTCAAGTCTCGCCTCGATAACGATACCCTTGGCACGGCGGTTGGGATTAGCGCGCAGGCCCTTTACCTCTGCTACCAGCAGGACGTTTTCCAGCAGTTCGGGGATGCCCATACCGGTCAGTGCAGATACGGGAACGCAGATGGCGTCACCGCCCCATTCTTCGGGAACCAGACCGTACTGGGTCATTTCCTGTTTGATCCGATCGGGATCGGCACCGAATTTATCCATCTTGTTGATGGCAACGATGATGTCGATGTTAGCAGCCTTGGCGTGGTTGATCGCCTCAATGGTCTGGGGCATGATGCCGTCGTCTGCAGCAACGACGAGGATGGCGATATCGGTTGCCATTGCACCTCTTGCGCGCATTGCGGTAAAGGCTTCGTGACCGGGAGTATCCAGGAAGGTGATGTCCTTGCCGTCGATGTTCACACGGTACGCACCGATGTGCTGGGTAATACCGCCTGCCTCGCCCGCAGTGACGTTTGCGTGACGGATGGAGTCCAGAATAGAGGTCTTACCGTGGTCAACGTGACCCATAACGCAGACGACGGGAGCACGTTCAACGAGGGTTTCTTCTGCGTCCTCGCTGTCATCGAAGAGTTTGTCTTCGATGGTGACGACGACTTCCTTGGAAACGTTTGCACCAAGCTCGGTCGCCACGTATTCTGCGGTATCGTAGTCGATGATCTGGTTGACGCTTGCCATCACGCCCAGCATCATCAAACGCTTGATGACCTCGGCGGCGGTGACCTTCAGACGGGATGCCAGCTCACCTACCGAGATCTCCTCGGGAATGGTGACGTTGACGGGCTGCTTGGTAGGCTTGGGGGCGTCCTTCTTATTCTTGCCCTGCTGCTTACCGCCCTTATTCCACTCGGGCTTACCGCCCTTTTGATTATTGTTGTTCTGCTTCTTCAGCTTCTGACGGTTGGAATCAAATCCGCTGCTCTTGCCGCCGGCAGCTTTGTCGTTGCTTGCCAAATGATCCAGACGCTCGTCGTACTTGGAGAGATCAACATTTGACGCACGGGTATCGACCACGCGAGTGCCGGACTTGTTGCCGGTGTAGCCGGAGGTAACTGCGTCGGTGGAGGTGGTCACCTCGGTAGTGGTCTTTACGTTGCGCTGAAGGGTCTGCGGACGATCCTTCTTGTCCTTTGCGGGCTTTTCCTCTTTCTTTGCAGGCTTCTCCTCTTTCTTCGCAGGGAGATTGGCAAAGCGATCTGCGGGATTCTTTCTCTGCTCCTGCACGTGAGGCTTCTTCTGAACCTTCTGCTCGGTTTTCTGCTCTGCAATCTTTTGCTCAGGTTTCTGCTCAGGCTTCTGTTCTGTAGAGGGAGCCGCCTTTTTCGTTTCCTGGGCGGTCTTGGGAGTCTCCTTCGCGGTGGGCTTTTCAGCCTTTGAGGGCTCAGCCTTGGGTTGTTCTGCCTTGACCTGCTCTGCTTTGGGAGCGGGTTTTGCTGTGGCTTTGGGAGCTTCGGGCACCTTCACCAGCTTGACGATCGAGGAATCGACGATCTGAGTCTTCTTGTCCATATAGGAGTTGATGTCCACGATCTGATTCTGCGTCATATAATAATTCATCAGAAAACTGTATTCGTCTGCGCTGAGAACCGAGGAATGAGTTCTGCCGGGGAAGCCGTTCTTCTCCAACAGATCGGTTACGTCTTTATTCTTCAGCTTCAGATCTTTGGCAAGGTTGCTGACCTTGTACTTACCGATTTCTACCATTTATTGCACCTCCTGCGGATCAGTGAAATCCGCCTCTGTCATATCTGTTTCAAGGATAGTGAGTATCGCCTTTTTGAAATTGTGATCCAGCAGTGCCACTGCCGCTACTTCGCCCGATTGACCGATGGCTTTGCCGATTTCCGCCTTGGTGTAGCGGACGGTGATCAGTGGTGTGCTGTGACTTGCACAGGTATCGGTGATCCGCTTGACCGCATTGGGGGCGGCGTCGGAAGTCAGGAGCACCAGCAAAGCTTTATTTGCACGAACCTCACCGGTTACTGCGGGCGTTCCCGGTGCGAGCTTTCCTGCTCTTTTGGCAAGTCCGAGCATATTCAGCAATTTATCAGGTTTCAGAAAGCTCCACCTCCAAACGGTCGTAAACTGCGTCGGGGATCACGCATTCCAGATTTCGCTCGAAGCGTCCTGCTTTGCGTGCCTTTTTGAAGCAGGCGGCACTTTTACAGATGTATGCGCCCCGTCCTGATTTTTTGCCGATGAAGTCCAGTTCAACGTTTCCTTCGGGGGTACGAACCAGACGGATCAGCTCTTTTTTGGGAAAGGATTGCATACAGCCAAGGCACCGTCGCTCCGGCTGTTTTCGAATCTTCGGATTGTTGTTGTTAGCCAAAGGCGACACCTCCGTGATTACTTCGTTTTGATATCGATTTTGAATCCGGTCAGTCTTGCGGCAAGACGGGCGTTCTGACCAACTTTACCGATTGCAAGAGAGAGCTGATCTTCGTTTACCAGTACCTGACAGGAACGCTCACCGTCCAGAATGACCTCCCGAACCGATGCGGGAGCAAGAGCTGCGGCGATGAACTCTTCGGGCTTTTCGCTGTAGCGAACCACGTCGATTTTCTCGCCGTTCAGTTCCTTGATAATGGCGTTAATACGCATACCGCGGTTACCGATGCAGGTGCCGACGGGATCGACGTTTTCGTCCTGGGAGTAGACCGCCATCTTGGTACGGGAGCCGGGCTCACGGGTGATGCTCTTGATCACCACGGTTCCGTCCTGAATTTCGGGGACGTCCAGCTCAAACAGACGCTTGACGAAGTTGGGATGGGTACGGGAGAGGGTGACCAGCGGGCCGCGCATCTCGCGGTTGACCTCGGAGATGAAGACCTTGATGTGATCGCCTGCAACGAAGTGCTCGCCGGGGATCAGCTCGGTTGCCAGCAGAGTGGCGTGACCGTTGGCGGTCTCCACGATGACGTTGCCGTTTTCGGGATCGATGCGGCTGACGCGGGCGTTGATGATCTCCTCGCGCTTGCTCTCGTATGCACGGGCTGCCTTTTCGCGCTTTGCCTCACGGCTACCCTGGATGATGACCTGCTTGCCGTTCTGAGCGGACAGGCGGCGGAATTTCTTAGGATCGACCTCAATGTCGACGACGTCGCCGATCGTAGCGCGACGGTTGCGTTTTTTAGCGTCTGCAAGATTGATCTGGGTGATGGGATCCTCTACTTCCTCCACCACTTCCTTCTGCTGGTAGACCTTGACGTCCTTCTTAACCTCGTCGATGACGACCTTGACGTTGCTGTAGCCGCCGAAGTCGCGCTTGTACGCGCTGATGAGGGCTGCTTCTACTTTCTGCATCATGTACTCTTTTGCGATGCCTTCTTCTTTTTCCAGCAGCTCCAGCGCTGCGAAGAATTCGTTGTTCATTTTTCGTTTCCTTTCGTTCGTATCAATCAAATTCAAACAGAATATTTGCTTTTGCGATGGATTCAATGGGAAGCGTGACCGTACCGCTCGCGGTGGTCAGGGTGATCTCCTTACCGTCTTCGGTAGAAAGCACGCCGGTGAGCATCTTCTGCCCCTCGATGGCTTTGTAGAGCTTCACGACGATCTTTTGACCGCTACAGTAGACGAAATGCTCGGGGGTGCGCAGCTCGCGCTCCAATCCGGGGGATTCGACCTGCAGATAGTAGGCGTCCTGAATGGGATCCAGCTCATCCAGCACGGGATCGATCGCGCGGTGAACCAGCTCACAGCCGTCGATGTCTACGCCCTCGTCGCGGTCGATGGTAATCCGCAGATAGTAGTCAGCGCCTTCCTTGACGTATACGATGTCCCAAATGCGGTAGCCGAGATTTTCGATCAACGGCTCCAGTGCCGGTCTGATCTTGGCGGCAATGCCGGTATTTGATTTTGCCATACAATTCCCTTTCTTCTTTTTACAAGAAAGAAGAGCGTTTGCACGCTCTTCCTTACTTCTACGATGTTTACGATACTATTATAGCATAGATTTTTGAAAATGCAATAGGTTTTGAGAAATTTTTTGAAAAATTTTGAGAGTTTATATCCAAGCAAAGCGTTTACCGAACACCGCCAACGAGATCATATATATCCGCTTCTCGGTAATATTGCCGCCGTCGCCGTCGGTGTAAGCGTAGGTCTTGCCGTATTGGAATTCACTCGCGTAGTATAGCTTTCAACCTGAGTAAATGTCATTCCATTGACTGTGGCACATTCGTAGTTGATGGTGTGAGTGAATTTTGTACTACTGTTGTTGTAGTCGGCGTTGCTGTCAACCGATCGGCTTGATTTCTCCGTCCTTCACGGGTTATATATTGCTCAACAAAACGCTCTTTTTGTAGCTCACGATCCCAGTCATTATCGTTTTTGAATTGTTCTATTGCTTCTTGCGAAAAACAATTCAATATAATCTCGGAAATATTCATATGATTCCAGAGATAGCTTATTGACCACTCGCTCACATACTCGAATTTTATAACACATTTCTTCGGATAATAGTATACCGCGATATCATCGGTAGATTGCGAAATCAGACACGCAAACACACACGTATAGGAATCCTCATTTTCATCATACCAAGTACTATATATATCCCCACCGTATATATACAGTTTTCTTCCGTATGAATCTTCTTCTATCAATTCGCAATAAGCTTCAAATCCCCCAACTGTATTCGGGATGTTATATAATGCCATTGTATGACATTCCGGATAATCACCGTAATAATGGTTGAAATCTCTTCCTTCACAGCTGCTGAGTAGCATACATACGATAAGTATAATAGAGATTGAAAATCGAATACTTCTATAATTGAATGATTTAATCATGTGAATCGTCCAATCAGACTTCCACTTCGCATTCCACCGGATAGTGATCCGACAGATACAGACCGTCCTTTACGGAGTCCCATATCTTTACACCGTAGAGCTTGCATTTTTTGCTTGCAAAAACGTAGTCGATCTTGCAATTCTCGGTCAGACGTCCGAAATTGTGGAAGGTGGTCTGTACCGACTCGGTGAAGTCGATCAGCCCGGCTCCTCTTGCTTCAACGATGCAGGGTTCGGTGGGATCGGCGTTCATATCGCCGGTCAGCAAAAACGGCGTTTCGAATGCGGCGGCATCCTCACGGATGCGCACTAAGATGCTGGACATCCCGTTTGACCGCGCCTGCTTGCTGACGTGGTCGAGGTGGGTGTTGTAGATGCGGATCAGTCTACCCTCTCCCACGGGACGCAACGTAGCAGTCACACAGATGCGGGGACAGGGAGATTGAACGAGATAGCGGGAGCCGGGGACGTGAGGCGTGGGAGACAGCCAGAACTGATCCAGCCCGAACAGTTCAAAGCGATCCTTGCGGAAGGCGACGGGATTGGCTTCGTCGGAGAAGTCCTTCCCTCTTCCGATGCCGGCAACGGTATATTCGGTAAGATTTGCGCGAAGCCATTCCAAAATCTTGACGGTCGCTTCCTGAAAACAGATGACGTCGGGCTTTTTCGCTTGGATGGTTTCCAATATAAAGGGAGCGCGGTTGAAGAAATAGTTCTCGCCGTCGCCGCAATTGTCCATACGAAGGTTAAAGGTTACGATTGAGATTTTCATATTTTTACTCCTTACAGATCCTTCAGGCGATACTGAGAGATCAGATCGTCCTTGATGTCGATATTTTTGGAAAGCTCTTCGAAATGCTTGATGAATTTCTCGCTGTTGCAGTAGCTGACCAGATAGGTGAACTGATCGCTGTCTGCCTCGGTGTTGTACGCCTGATCGATCAGATCGAACTTTTGGACGACGAAATAACAGGCGTCGTTTTCCACCAGCCGTACCTCGCCGACTTCCATAGACAGCGCGGCGTTGGTGACCTCAGCGGTGTGCTGAGTGTACTCGTCGGCGGTGATATAAAAGCCGTTGGGATAGGCAGTGGCATCAAAGCCGAACTCGGTCATATATTCCTCAAAGTAATCGGCAACGTCTGCGCCGCCTTTGACCGCATCGAAGACTTCGTTGACGGTCGCGGTGACCTGTGCCTGTTCCTCCTCGGTGAGATCCTCCATCTTGTAGTAGCCGCTGGAATCGGTTACACGCTTACCCTCTTCGTCGTAGACGTATTTGGTGTTCTTGAGGAACATCACGTACTTTACGCGAGCGTAATAGGACTGATAATATTCGTCCAGCTCGGCGGTGGAAGCGGTTAACTTGCCGGTGGTGGAGTAGAGATATTCATACACTTGGGTATATTTTTCTTCATAGGTGTAGATTTTCTCCAGTACCGACAGATTGATACCGTATTCTTTGTCCAAATAGGAGTTGTATTCACTCTTGGAACCGAAGTATTCGATCTGCGCGTCCAGATCGGCTTGGATATCCGCTTTACTTTCGGCAGACAGCTCCAGACCGTACTGGTCAAAGAGTGCCTGACCGATCAGATAGTAGCGGATGCGGGTCTTGATATTCGTGGTGATATACTCTTCATTGGTAACTCCGGACTCGTTCAGCGATGACCAGAATGCGTCGGTATCTTCTACGTCGGAGTAGTTGGTGACGTAGTGATCCTTCCAGGTTTTCATCCAGTAAAGATACATTCCTTCGGTGACGGTGTAGCCTTCGTATCCCATCACCACTTCTCCTCCGGCGGATGAGCAGGCGGTCATGGGAATCAGACAGAGTACGGTCAGGAGAATAGAGATGATTTTGATGATCTTTGATTTCATAAATTCCTCCGAATAAATACAGATCAGACGGGATTATCTTTGAATTGCAGATAAAGCTTCAGCGCCTCGGACGCGGTATCCAGCGCGGTGGATTTGTCTACCTTCAGCGAAACGCAGGGTGTTTTACCGGGAATGATCTGTACCGAATAATTCTTTTTGCCAAGGGCGATCCATGGCTTCAGATCGAACTGCTCGGGATAGAAGAGCGTGGTGTTCCCTTTCAGCTCAATCTTACTGATGCCCGCGCGGGAACCGAGGGCGCGCAGGAGTGAGATCTTCAGCAGATTTGAGACCGGTTTGGGCGGATCGCCGTAACGGTCCAATAGCTCGTCGGTGATGTCGTAAAGGTCGGCTTGAGAGCGGATCAGAGAGATCTTTTTGTATGCTTCCATACGGTGATTGGAGCTGCGAACGTACTTTTCGGGAATGTAGGCGTCGATGCCTGCGTTGACGGTGCATTCCACGGTCTTTTCCGTGGTTTGACCTTTCTCTTCCAAAATGGCTTCGTTCAGTAGCTTCATATAAAGGTCGTAGCCTATCCCGGACATATGACCGTGCTGCTCGGCACCGAGGATATTGCCCGCTCCGCGGATCTCCAGGTCTCGCATAGCGATCTTGAAGCCTGCGCCGAACTCGGTGAAGTCTCGGATGGCGTCCAGCCGTTTGGAGGATACCTCGGTCAGTACCTTGTTCTGCGGGAAGGTAAAATAAGCATAGGCACGGCGGGAGGAGCGTCCCACTCTGCCGCGGATCTGATGCAGCTGGGAGAGCCCCATGGCGTCGGCGTTTTCGATGATCAGCGTGTTAGCGTTGGGCACGTCTACGCCGGTCTCGATGATGGTAGTACAGATGAGAATGTCGGTCTCGCCCACGATCATGGAGTGCCAGATGTCAGAGAGTTCTTCCTTATCCATCTGACCGTTTGCTACGGCGATGCGCGCATCGGGCAGATCGGCTTGGAGTCGCTGAGCGATATAAGGGAGCCGTTCGATGTTGTTGCAAAGGTAGAAGACCTGACCGCCGCGGCGAAGCTCCTTGCGGATCGCCTCGGTGATGACGCCTCGGTCGTATTCGGTGACGTAGGTCTGGACGGGTTGACGCTCCCCTGGCGCTTCCTCCAGCACCGACATATCGCGAATGCCGCTCATTGCCATATTCAGCGTACGGGGAATGGGCGTTGCGGTGAGGGTGAGAACATCCACGTTCTCGGTCATCTGCTTCAGCTTTTCCTTTTGCCCGACACCGAAGCGCTGTTCCTCGTCAACAATTACCAGTCCCAGATCGTGGAACTTAATGTCTTTAGACAGCAGACGGTGGGTGCCGACGATGATGTCGGTCTCGCCACGCTCCAGCTTGCGGAGGGAGAGGGCTTGTTGTTTGCTGTTTCTGAAACGGGACAGCATATCTACGTTAACGGCAAAGCCGCGCATACGAGACAGGAGGGTTTGATAGTGCTGAAGCGCAAGGATCGTGGTGGGCACGAGGATCGCCACCTGCTTGCCGCTCATCACCGCCTTGAAGGCGGCGCGGAGGGCGACCTCGGTCTTGCCGTAGCCTACGTCGCCGCAAAGAAGACGATCCATAGGATAGTCGGCTTCCATATCGCGGCGGATGTCCTCGATAGCGGTAAGCTGTCCCTCGGTCTCGTCGTATTCGAAGGTGTCGGCAAATTCGCGGGTCATTGCGTCGTCGGGGGAGAAGGCGAAGCCCTTCTTGCGGACGCGGGCAGCGTAGAGCTGGATCAGCTCCTTTGCCATTTCCTTGGTTGCTGCCTTTGCTTTTGCTTTTGCTTTTCCCCACTCAACGCCGCCCATACGGGAGAGGCGGACGGAAGAATTGTCGCCGCCGTTACCGATATATTTGGAGAGCATATCCAGTTGGTTGCAAGGCAGATAAAGCATATCGTCGCCTGCGTAGCGGATCTTGACGAAGTCACGGCGGATGCCTGCAACGGTGAGGCTCTCTAAGCCGAGATATTGACCGATGCCGTGTCCCGAATGAACGACGAGATCCCCTTCGGTAAGATCGGTATACGCCATGATCTTTTCAGCGGCGTTCTTTTTGGATGCGCTTTTCTGACCGGTTTTTCGTTTACCGCTGACGCCGATGCCGCCCTTACAAACCGAAAGCGCGGCAAATTTGGCAAGCCGGAGCTCAAATCCGGGAACGGAGGGAGCGACCACGATCTGAATATCCGCGTTGGCATCGGAAATCGAGGCAGCAACGCCCTTTTCCACTAAAGTAGCCAGCAGGTTCTTCGCAGATTGGTTGCCTTCGCAGAAGATGGCGATACGGTAACCCTTGTCGCGGTAGCTCGCGATCTCCTCCAAAAGCAAAGGAAGATTATCGGCAAAGCCGGAGGTCTGATTACTTTGGAAGGTATAGATACCGGTCAGTTCCATTCCCGTCATAGAGATAGCAAAGCTGTTGACGATCACGGTACTGCGCGATCGCAGCCATTCATCAAACCAAACGGAGGTACGGGCGTGCTCGGCGTATTCCGCGTTCAAAAGTCCGGCTTCCAGCATGGAAACAGCGGTGTCGCCGTCGGTCAGATCCCAGGAGCGCAGACGGTCGGAGAGGGCGGAATAGTCCTCGGCGATCACCAAGGCATCCTCAGCGAAATAATCGATGAGGCATTCCTTCTGCGGATAGATCCGGGAAATATATTTATCAATGCAGGAAAGCTCACGGTCACCTGCAAGCGTTTCTGCTTCTTCCAGCAGTGCCTTGCGAGCATTGTCGGACTTTCCTTTTTTCTTTGCTTCTTTCAGGATCAGTTGGCGTAGCTCTTCCTTCTGCTCTGCGGTAGGGATTACCTCGCGTACGGGGGCAATGGTCAGCTCCTCCAGATCGTCGGTGCGGCGTTGGTTCATCACGTCGAAGAAGGACATCCGATCGATCTCGTCGCCGAAAAATTCCAAACGGACGGGCGCTTCCGAGTGTGGCGGAAAGATATCGAGAATATCTCCGCGATGGGAATACTGACCGTGAGACTCGACCATTTCAACGGCGGTGTATCCGCACTCGCTCAGAAAGCGGCGCAATTCCATCGGATCGCATGGATCGCAGAGTCTGATGCGGCGGATACGGGACGCCAGAATGTCCTGGGGCATGGTGTACTGGATCGCGGCGTCGGGCGTGGTCAGCACAACGTCGCAGGTGTTGTTCAGAATCGAGTACAACACCGAAAGCCTCTCATGTTCGTACTCATGAGAGGCGGTAATGTTGCGGAGCATAAAATCGCGAAGCGTGTAGCCTTTACAGCGAAGTCCGAAATCGGAGAGCGCGATGATCTGGCGGGCGATCTCCTTTTCGCTCGGCAGGATAAGCAGTAACGGGGAGTTTTGCTGAGCCCGTTCCTCGCAGAGTGAGGCGATCAGCATAGCGCGCGCGCCCTCGGACAGTCCGGTGACCAGTAGTGGGAGAGGGCGGTGCCGATTTTCTTTGAGCGCGTTCGAAAGCTCCTTGAACTCCCGACGCTCGGTCATAAATCGTTCTAAATGTCGGATCATAGTATCAGTTGAATCGGTTCATTGCTTCATCGGTCTTGCCGGCGACGATGAGACGGCAGGCGTCCACGGCGTGCTCTGCCGCTTCGTTCATTCGCTTGCGCTCGTCGGCGGTAAAATTACTCAGTACCCAGTCGGCAAGATCGTAATCGGGATGGGGCTTTTGACCGACGCCCAGCTTGACGCGGGGAAAATCGGAGGAGCCCAGGTGTTCGGTGATGCTTTTCAGCCCCTTCTGACCGCCGTGGCTTCCCTTGCGCCGCACGCGGGTCTTGGCAACGTCCAACGAAATATCGTCGGAAAAGACGAGAATGCGCTCGGGCGGGATTTTGTAGAAGGTAGCCGCTTCGGCAACCGCTTCGCCGGACAGATTCATGTAGGTCTGCGGCATCATCAGCAGAACTCGTTTGTCGGAGATCGTTGCCTCAGCGATCAGTGCCTTGAATTTGCTCTTGTTGATCTTGACGCCGCACTTCTCTGCCAGCAGAGAGATCGCGATAAATCCGGCGTTGTGGCGGGTATTTTCATACTCCTTACCGGGATTGCCCAACCCCACGATCAGCCACTCGATGGGGCCGGAGGCGGCGGGTTTTTGGGATTCAATTTGCTTGAAAATGTCGAAAATATTATTCATTACTTTTGATTCTTTTCCTTAAATGTTTCTACCCAGCCTTCTTTGTTCACCTGACGCTGGCGGGCGATTCCCAGTGCACCGTCGGGCACGCTTTCGGTAATGGTAGAGCCTGCAGCGGTATAGCCGCCGTCGCCGATGGTTACGGGAGCGATAAGGTTGGTGTTGCAACCGATGAAGCAATCGTTGCCAATAGTGCAACGGGCTTTGGTGTAGCCGTTATAGTTAGAGGTAACCGTTCCGCATCCGAAGTTGACCCGCTCGCCGACATCGGAATCGCCGATATAGGTGAGGTGAGACGCATGAGAGTCCGCGCCGATGGTAGAGTTCTTGATCTCCACGAAATCGCCGATCTTCACGCCGCTGCAAAGGTGGGAATTGGGGCGGATGTGGCAGAAGGGACCGATCATGACGTTGTCCTCCATCACCGATTGATACATTTGGGTTGTGTTGATGACACAGCCGTTTCCGACGGTGCTCTCTTCGATGACCGAGGAGGGGCCGATCGCGCATCCGCTTCCGATAGTGACGTTTTGACGGATCTGCGTATTAGGATAAATAGTAGTTCCCTTTCCGATCTTGGCGAAGGGCGAGATGAGAATGCCGTCCAGCGAAGCGAAAAGCACGCCCGACTCGATAAAGCTCATGATCGAGCGTACGTTGACCGTATTCACCAGATCAAAAAAATCCAGCAGGTTCTTGACTGCGGAAAGCTCGCTGTCGGCGATCATTCCTTCATTATATAAATCAACCACTGATTCGAAACAGATTTTGAAATCTGCGGGCAATCCCAGATCGGTCAGCTTTTGTACGATAGATTCGGTTGTCATGTGTTGTACCCCCAAAAAGTATATACAACAATATTGTACCGCATCAGTGTACGTTTTGCAAGTCGGTTTGCAAGATTTCTTTTTAACTTTTTTGCGGACTAAAAGTTAATAATTTGTAAATATTGACAGACTTCCTACATTTTTTGATTTTTTGTGCTATAATAGAAAAGCAAATGCGCAATTCTATATATTTTTATCCTATGGAGGTAAAAAAAGCATGGCAAAGAAATATTGCTACCTGTTTACAGAAGGTAACGCTAAGATGCGTGAGCTTCTGGGCGGCAAGGGCGCTAACCTTGCAGAAATGACTAATATCGGTCTTCCCGTTCCCCAGGGCTTCACCATCACCACCGAAGCCTGCACTCAGTACTACGAGGACGGCAGACAGATCAACGACGGTATCATGGCTGAGATCATGGAATACATCGAGAAGATGGAAGGCATCACCGGCAAGAAGTTCGGTGACAAGGTCAATCCTCTGCTCGTATCGGTTCGTTCCGGTGCCCGCGCTTCCATGCCCGGTATGATGGATACCATTTTGAACCTCGGTCTGAACGAGGAAGTTGTTGAGGTTATGGCAATGAAGTCCGGCAACGCACGTTGGGCTTACGACTGCTACAGAAGATTTATCCAGAT
>JAFTOC010000029.1 GCA_017451585.1 Clostridia bacterium | reverse complement strand
CTCATCCGTCGCCTACGGCGACACCTTCCCCTCAAGGGGAAGGCTTGGGTACGGCGGTAATTGTTCGCACCAACCTTGTAGGGAACGGTCTTGTAAGGAGCGTAGCGACGGAATAGCGGAGCGTCCCGTTCCGCACCATGCGCCCTGCACAGAGATGCGGTCGGTGCAGACGGTGATCACCTCATCCGTCGCCTACGGCGACACCTAACCCTCAAGGGGAAGGCTTGGGTACGGCGGTAATCGTTCGCACCAACCTTGTAGGGAACGGTCTTGTAAGGAGCGTAGCGACGGAATAGCGAAGCGTCCCGTTCCGCACCATGCGCCCTGCACGGAGATGCGGTCGGTGCAGACGGTGATCACCTCATCCGTCGCAGAAAGCGAAGCGTCTGCATCGGAGGGATGCTTGGTCGGTGCGCCGAGGGATTTTTTGCGGACTTGGTTGACAAGGGGGGGCGGGTGTGGTATACTATGGATAGAAAATACAGCTTGGAGGAAAGGTGCCGACTATGATCTCGATCGTCGTGCCCGTCTATCGGGTGGAAGACTATATTGTTCGCTGTCTGGACAGCCTGATGGCGCAGACCTATGCGGATTTCGAAGCGATCCTGGTGGACGACGGCTCTCCCGATCGGTCGGGGGAGATCTGCGACGCTTATGCGGCGCAGGACGGACGCTTTCGGGTGATCCATCGAGAGAATGGCGGTTTGTCCGCCGCTCGCAATACCGGACTTGCGGCGGTAAGAGGGGAGTTCGTCCTCTTTCTCGACTCCGACGACTGGCTCCATCCGCGAACGCTGGAGCTGCTTCTGTCTGCCGTCACCGAGCAGAATGCCGATATGGCGATGGGAAATTTCCAAACTGTCGGAGCGTGGTGTGAGCCGCTCACCGTCGTCGCACCGTCGGTGCTGGCTATGAGCGGCAGGGATGCTCTTCTTCGCCTTTATGAGCAGGGCGGCGCCCGTTTCGTGGTAGCTTGGGGCAAGCTTTGGCGACGGAAACGGCTGGCAGGTCTGCACTTTCCCGAGGGACGCATCCACGAGGACGAGGCGACCACCTACCGTCTTCTTTATCCGTTGGAGCGCATGGCGTTGGTGGAGGCTCCCCTCTATTTCTACTATCAAAATCTCGACAGTATTACCCGCGCGGCGTATTCGGTCAAACGGTTGGACGGATTGACCGCGTTAGAGGAACAGATCGACTTTTATCGCGCTCGATCGGATGAGGCTTTGGTGAAGCAGACCGTTCGAGGCTATCTGCAAAAAGCCACCGAGAATCTGGACTCCATCCGAGTGATACTGCGGGACGCGGCGCTGGCAGAGCAGGTGGTGGAACGAGTAGAGACGTTTTGCCGTGAGCGGGGGCTTCGGATCTCCTGCTCGGAGCGCCTGCTTCTGACCGGTGACACTGCCTCGAAATGGAAGCTCCGTACCGCCAAGATCCGCGATCTTGTTTACGAGCGGGGATTTTGGGGCTGTATCGTTTATTATTGGAAGAAAATTTGAGGAATTGCTATGATTTCTGTGATCGTGCCCGTATATAAAGTGGAAGCGTTTCTTCCTGCCTGTCTGGACAGCCTGCTCTCGCAGACCGTCTCGGATTGGGAGGCGATCCTGGTGGACGACGGCTCTCCCGACTCGTAGGGGGCAATCTGCGACGCTTACGCGGCGCGGGACGGGCGGTTTCGGGTGATCCGTCAAGCGAACGGCGGGGTATCCGCCGCCCGCAACGCAGGTCTGGACGCCGCACGGGGCGAGTTTGTCGCCTTCGTGGACGCCGACGACCGCTTGGCGCCCGACTTTATGGAGCGGCTGGCGGGGATGATGCGCGAGGGCGTAGATCTGGCGGCTTGTGAGTATCGGCGGATCCTGTTCGACGGCTCGCTTTATGCGGATAGCGCGGACGATCACGTGGGCGAGTATCTGATCGACCGCGAGATTGCGGACGGGGGAGTGCAGACCCCCTCGGGGCTGCGGCTGGCGGCGTCCGACGCGGTGCTTGCCGAGCTGTGGAATACGGGGGTGCTGAACAGCGTGTGGGGCAAGCTCTACCGTCGGTCGCTGATCGAGGAGGCGGGACTTCGCTTTGACGTCGATCTGCGCTTTGCCGAGGATATGCGCTTTGCCACAGGCTATGCCCTTCGGGCGTCCTCCTTCGGGCTGGCGGAGCGTCCGCTCTACCTCTATCTTTGGCGGGAAGGGTCGCTGACTACTGCACCGAAGCCCGGGATGCTCCGAAACCGTTATCTTGCGCTGACCGCCATTGCCGAGGGCTTTGCCGAGGCGGGGGATCTGTCTGCCGCCCGCGCCGTGCGGGATACGCTCGACCGTCTCACGCCCGAAGCCTTTTTGGAGCGGATGACCGAAAAGTCCGACCGATTGGCGCTTTTGCAGGAATACTGTGCGCTGGAAAACTATCCGCGAATGCTGGAGGTCATCCGTCAGACCCGCTCGCGGCTGACCTATCTGGCGTATAAGACCCGCTCGCCCCGCATCCTGCGGGTTCTGCTGGGAGCGATGCTCCGTCGGCGGGGCAGAGAAGGAGGGGCGGTATGATCTCGTTTATCATTCCCGTTTACCGGGCGGAGGCGTATTTGCCCGCCTGCCTGGACAGTCTGCTCTCGCAGACCGTCTCGGATTGGGAGGCGATCCTGGTGGACGACGGCTCTTCCGACTCGTCGGGGACAATCTGCGACGCTTACGCGGCGCGGGACGGGCGGTTTCGGGTGATCCACCAAGCGAACGGCGGGGTGTCCGTCGCCCGCAACGCGGGGCTGGACGCCGCACGGGGCGAGTTCGTCGCCTTCGTGGATGCCGACGACCGCTTGGCGCCCGCCTTTTGCGAAGCGATGCTTGCCGCCATGGGAGAGGGCGTCGATTTTGTCTTTTGCAATTACCTGCGGGTGTCGCCTGCGGGGGAGGAACTGTACGACTCCGCGTACGACGGGAAGTTGGCGGCACTGTTGCAAGCCTATCCCGAGAAGGTCTTCCCGCGGAAGGACGGCGCCCTTGCAGAGCTGTGGGCGGCGGGGGTGCTCAGCGCCTGTCACAGCAAGCTTTACCGCCGCGCGCTGTTGACCGAGCGCTTTGACGGCTCGCTGTCCTTTGCCGAGGATTCGCTCTTCGTGGCGGGGGTGTCGCTGCGCGCCCGGGCGATCGCCTATGTGGAGGCGCCGCTCTATCGCTATCTGTATCGGGAGGGCTCGCTGTCGGTGGGCTGGCGCAGCGGAATGCTGACCCAGCGCAGCCGTTCGCTGACCGCCATCGCGGAGCAATTTGACGGGGCGGGATGTCCGCTGGCGGGACGGGCGACCCGACGGATGCGGGACGGTCTGAATCCCGAGGAGCTTTTGGCGGCGATCGGCGATCGGCGTCGGGCGTTGGCGCTTTTGCGGGAATACTGCGCGCTGCCGAATTATCCCGAGATGCTGGCGGTGATCGCCGCCACCCGCTCGCGGCTGACCTATCGGGTGTACAAGCTCCGCTCGCCCCGGCTTCTGCGGACGTATTTACGGCTGGCTCTGCGACGGCGCGGCTGACGATTCGGGGAAATTGTTACCAAATCGTGAATTTTTGTAACTGCATCGTTGTTTCCTATTGACAAATCCGAGAAAATATAGTATATTGTTATTGCAATATGGGCGCAATCGGAACAAAAATCAAATCTGCGCCGCTAAAGAAAGGAACGATATTATGAAAAAGCTTTTCACCCTCCTCTTGGCAGGTCTGATGGTGTTCAGCATGGCTTCTTGCGCCGGTGACAACACCGATGCCGATAGCACCGACGGCAGCAACGCTGCGGCTACCACCACCAAGGCTAATACCACTACCGCACAGAAGACCGTTACCACCCCAGACGTGATCGACCAAAAGGACGATCCCGAAACTCCCGATGACTGGACTCTGATGTCTCTGAAGACCGACTGGCACTACAAGCTCTTCAACTGCCCCACTCTGTATAGCAGCGTTGACGAGGGCGTTGCCTACGATCCCGAGCTGGACGAGATGGCTGCATGGCTTACCGAAAAGGGCGACGAATGGTACAAGGATGAGACCGTACTGACCGAGATGGCAGGCTGGAACGTGAACACCGCTCCCATGGGCGACCGTTACGACGGTCTGGGCGACGGCAACTCTCCCATCGGCTGGTCCGGCGACGTGCACGGCATTATCTGTTACACCACCTTCGAGCTTACCGAAGAGCAGATGGGCTGGGTAGCTGCTGCTGAGATCAACGACATCTACATGGATATGTGGTACGACAACACTATCTACATCTGGATCAACGGCACGCTGGTTTACTCTCACGACGGTGAGGGCGCTCCTCAGAACCAGGGCGGCGATGACTGGAACGACGCTTTGGAGCCCGTTGACTTCATGGAAGGCGTTGACATCCGCGACATCCTGCAGGCAGGCGAGAACAACATCGTCGTGTCCCTGAAGGACGGCTGGGGCGGCCGTGAGTTCATCATGGCACTCGAGTGCGTATATTAAGATCACGAAGAACGACCCGCAAGTAGGCGTTCAACCAGGCTGAGAACCCCCGATGAAGTCCATTCATCGGGGGGTTGCTGTTTCACCTGATTACAATATCCAACCCGCAGGGCGTCTGCACCGCTCGGGATGACCGACAGGGAGTGCGTCTGCTTCGCTCGGGGGGCGCGCGGGGAAGTGCCGATGCGGGGAGGACGTGCGGGTATCCAAGCTTTGGAAAATATTGCGGATCTTGCTATTGCTTTTTTTGAAAAAACGGTGTATAATATATACGATTTATTTTTTCGATCCAAGGAGGATTATAGTATGGCAGGACCCGGAGGAGGATCTCGCGGCGGCGGTGGCGGTCGCGGTGGAAGTTTTGGCGGCGGCGGTGGCCGCGGCGGTATGGGCGGAGGTCGCGGTGGCGGCT
>JAFTOC010000005.1 GCA_017451585.1 Clostridia bacterium | reverse complement strand
GAGCTCTATGACAAACGAAAAGAAACCATCGAACGGATCTTCGGCACTGCCAAAGAGCATCACGGTTTCCGCTATACGCAACTAAAAGGAAAAGCCCGGATGGCTATGAAAGTCGGGCTTACTTACGCATGCCTGAATCTTAAAAAACTTGCGTATCTGCTGGATTTCAGAGAGAAAAACTCTCCGGAATCGTCAGCGTTTTTCGCATTTTTTCTCAATTTGTTTCACTGCAAAACTTCGTTTGCTTAAATCGCATGAAAAAAGGAGCTTCGCTTGATACGAAACTCCCTTTTGTCTTCAGTCTGAGAGCAACCGAAGTTGCTCTGTTTTTTATTCATTGATTACTTTTTCTTCTTGATCACGATCACGATGACCGCAACGACAGCAACGACCGCCACAGCCGCGATCACCACGGGAATCACGGGGAAGTTGCTCTCCTCGTCACCGGCATCGGAAGCGTCGCCGGCAGGCTCACCTGCGTCGTTCGAGGGGGCGTCGGTGGTAGGAGCATCCGTAGTAGGAGCGTCGGTTACGGGAGGATCTACAGGATCTTCGGTCACGGGAGGATCTACAGGATCTTCGGTCACGGGAGGATCCACGGGATCTTCGGTAGCAGGAGGATCTACGGGATCTTCGGTCGCGGGAGGCGTAACGGTCGCATTGTTCACGGGAACCAGGGAGGTCAGCTCGGAGCCGCCGCAACGTGCGCCGAAGCCGTAACGCTCACCGGTCAGAGGAGTAGCGTCGGTGTATTCGATCAGCTGAACGCCGTTGGCATAGCCCTTGATGGTCAGGGAGCCGTCGTCGTTTGCCTTGAACTCAGCCTTGATCTCTACGAAATCCTTGTTGATCTCGTAATTCTCAACGACCGCCTCGGAAACCTGCAGATCTTCCAGTTTGTCGTCTTCATTGTACATACCCGCCTTGGACAGGATCAGCTTCTTATTCTGATCCACGAACAGAACGTACGCCTTGGGAGAATACGCATTGCGCTTCCACAGGTTCACGTTCTTGTTCGCCTCGATGCCGAAGAAGACACCGGTCAGCCAGTTTTCGCCCACGTTGGTATTACCTGCGCGAACGGTAGCGGACAGAGAGCCGTCCTTCAGGGGAAGGGTATCGTTGTCGATGACGAAAGTGGTAGCCCAGGTATTATGAACCAAAGAAGTATCGGTAACGGTTGCAGAAGAGCCGTCGTTTTTCCAAGGGCCGCCGGAAACGTAACCGGTCAGGGTCTTGTCGCCAACCTTTGCGAACGGAAGCTCGACGCCGCCCTTGATGCCCTCGTCGGAAGGCTCGGCGGTAGTGATGTTGATATCGGTGAAAGTGACGTTAGCAGCGCCTGCACGGATACCTACACGGGTACCGGTCAGGGGATTGGCATCACAGTAATCGTACGCCATCACGCCGTTTGCCCACATTTCGATGTGACCCTTGCCGCTGTAAACCAGCTTCAGGTCGATCTCGGTGCATTCGGACCACTTGGGGCAATCCATCGACTTCATCCAGCACCAACCGATTCCATCGCCGGTTTTCGCCAAAATGATCTCACCGGTGCTGTTGTTGATGAACAGGAAGTAGTACTGAACCTTGTCTTCCCAGAAATCCATGGAATCGCCGGTCAGACCGAACACGATGCCGTTGTCGCCGGCGCCCTTGGTCATGGTCAGCTCAACGGTGCCTGCCTTGAATTCCTGATCGAACACGAAGATAGAATTCGATTGGGTATTCTTCAGACCGTCCGCAGTGTTGTCCCAAACCTTGTTGCCGGAAGCGGTAGCACCGGTAGCGACCGCGCCGTCGACCTTTGCCACGGGAACCTCGGGGTTCGCCGCGGAAACCGCAAATACGGGCAACATACAAGCCAGCATGGCGATCACAAGCAGTACGGAAAATAACTTTTTCATAGTTTCCCTCCAAAATAATAAATTTACAGCAGAAATCACGCAACCTCCGCTGTGGATATGAATATTTTAACATCAATCTGAAAAAATGTCAAGTAAGCACAAAGCAGATTGTTGAATCTGCCATCTCTTTCGGTAATTGTCACAAAAACAAGCGTCCCTCTACCTGCCCTCTCCCCCGCCATTTTCTTCAATTTGCACAAATTTCTGCACGCCGTCCGGACGCGCCGCCTGAGCGCCCGCGCCGCAAAACAGCCCCCTGCACACGCAGGGGGCTGAGGAGAAATATTAGTTTGCGCGACGCTTCTTGGAAACGATCACACCGGTGCCGATCAGTGCCAGCACAGCAACGGAGAGCGTCAGAGCAGTCATGTCGCCGGTCTGAGCGGGCTTATCCTCAGTCTGAGAGGGATCGGGAGTGGGTTCAACGTAATTGTTCACGGGAACCAGAGAAGTCAGCTCGGAGCCGCCGCAACGTGCGCCGAAGCCGTAACGCTCACCGGTCAGAGGAGCAGCGTCGGTGTATTCGATCAGCTGAACGCCGTTGGCGTAGCCCTTGATGGTCAGGGAGCCGTCGTCGTTTGCCTTGAACTCAGCCTTGATCTCTACGAAATCCTTGTTGATCTCGTAATTCTCAACGATCGCCTCGGAAACCTGTAGATCCTCCAGTCTGTCGTCTTCGTTGTACATACCTGCCTTGGACAGGATCAGCTTCTTATTCTGATCCACGAACAGAACGTACGCCTTGGGAGAATAGGCGTTGCGCTTCCACAGGTTCACGTTCTTGTTCGCCTCGATACCGAAGAAGATACCGGTCAGCCAGTTTGCGCCCACGTCGGTATTACCTGCGCGAACGGTAGCGGACAGAGAGCCGTCCTTCAGAGGAAGGGTATCGTTGTCGATGACGAAGGTGGTAGCCCAAGTATTATGAACCAAAGAGGTGTCGGTAACGGTTGCAGAAGAGCCGTCGTTCGTCCAAGGACCGCCGGAAACATAGCCAGTCAGGGTCTTGTCGCCTACCTTCGCGAAAGGCAGCTCGACGCCGCCCTTGATGCCTTCGTCGGAGGGCTCAGCGGTGGTGATGTTGATGTTAGTGAAGGTGACGTTGGCAGCGCCTGCACGGACGCCTACGCGGGTACCGGTCAGAGGATTATTATCGCAGTAATCGTACGCCATCACGCCGTTTGCCCACATTTCGATGTGACCCTTGCCGCTGTAAACCAGCTTCAGATCAATAGTATCCTTGGCATCGTAGTCGGGGCAAGTCATAGACTTCATCCAGCACCAGCCGATTCCGTCGCCGGTTTTAGCCAGAATGATTTCTTTGGTGCTGTTGTTGACGAACAGGAAGTAGTACTGAACCTTGTCTTCCCAGAAATCCATGGAATCGCCGGTCAGACCAAAGATAATACCGGTGTCTCCGCCCTTGGTCATAGTCAGTTCAACGGTGCCTGCCTTGAATTCCTGATCGAACACGAAAATAGAATTACCCTCAGTGTTGATCAGACCGTCGGCAGTGTTGTTCCAAACCTTGTTGCCGGATGCGGTAGCACCGGTAGCGGTAACGCCGTCAACCTTTGCCACGGGAACCTCGGGGTTTGCCGCAGAAACCGCAAATACGGGCAACATACAAGCCAGCATGGCGATCACGAGCAGTACGGAAAATAACTTTTTCATAGTTTTCCTCCAAAATAATAGATTTACAGTAAAAATCACTCAATTTCTACTGTGACTGTTGAAATTTTAACACAAATCCGAGAAAATGTCAAGCGAGCGGACATGGATTTGTCACATTTCATCAACAAGTTCGTCACAAACGCCAAATCGTTCCAACAAATGGTACCCAATGCGCACCCGTTTTTGTGCACTTTGACCATTCTCCCGACAATCGCCAAGACCCGCTTCTCCATCCGCCGTAACGTGAGCACACGGGGCGGTATTTTCTCAACGAAATGCACCGCGCGATCCTGCGATTTGCGCCAAAATTCCACAACTTTCGGCTTTTCTATTTACTTTTTCGGCGATCCGTGTTATACTGTAAATATATGAAAACATCGCCGTCACGTTTTTCATTATTGTATAAATAACCGTTAACGGAGGACGTTATGAAGCAAAAAATTATCCGCACCACCGCAGCTTTATTACTGCTTGCCACGCTCGTCGGCATCCTGCCTGTGTTCGGCAGTCAGACTCTCGTATACTCGACCGTGTCCAATTCGGGACAGCGGGACGTGATCTGCACCACCCTGGACGGAACGGGTGCCGAGGACTATTACGGCAGCGACTATTCCTACGACGTGCTGTCCGAGCTGTCGACAGACGATCTCTACGACGCACTGGAAGAGCTGATGACCGACACGCATAAAAAGCTGACTACCTATAACGATTGCAAAAATTACGCCGATAAAACCGATTGCGAAAACGACGACGGCAGGATCGTTATGCTCTATTCCTCGTATTCTGCGTCCATCGGTGACTACAATGGTGGTCAGGGATGGAATCGCGAACACGTCTGGCCCAAGAGCTTGGGCGGATTTGAAACGACGGACGCGGGTGCAGACCTGCACCACATCCGTCCCGCAGAAAGTCTGATCAACAGCACCAGAGGAAATATGCTGTACGGCAACGCCGACGCGGGGAAATCGGTGCTCGGAAACCTCAGCAGCAGCTTGGGCGGCTACTACTCCGGTGGCTACTTCGAGCCGCTTGACAACGTCAAGGGCGACGTTGCCCGCATCTGCCTCTATCTGTACGTCCGCTGGGCGGATGAATACCCCAAGTGTGCCAATATCACCAACGTCTTCCAGAGTGTGGACGTTCTGCTGGACTGGTGCGAGCAGGACCCCGTCGATACCTGGGAGATGGGTCGCAACGAGGTGGTGAGCGCCATTCAGGGCAACCGCAACGTCTTCATCGACTATCCCGAATACGCATGGCTGCTGTTTGACGAAGAGATCCCCGCAGATATGATCACCCCCTCGGGCGAAGCATCCGACGGCGAGGGCGCCTCCACCGCCTGTGCCCACAAGAACACCGAGATAAGGAACGCCACCGCCGCCACCTGCGGCAAGGCGGGCTATTCCGGCGACACCTACTGCAAGGATTGCGGCACCAAGATTCGGTCGGGCAATACCGTCGCCGCTACCGGCAATCACTCCTTCGGAGAGTGGAAGACCGCTTCGGACGGAAGCAAATCCCGCACCTGCTCGGTCTGCGGAAAGGTAGAGACCGAAGGGGTCGTCGTTCCGGGCGCCACTGCTACCGTCAGCTTCACCGACAAGGCTAATCGCACCACTTACAGCACGAGTCAGCAGATCTGGAAGCAGAACGGCATCACCGTCACCAATGACAAGGGGGCTTCCACCTCCAACGTAGGCGACTATTGCAACCCCGGACGCTTCTATAAATCCTCCAAGGTCACGGTCACCGCTACCGGCATGACCAAGATCGTGATCGATTGCACCGGTCTGGACACCAAATACGTCACACCCTGGAGCAATTCCTTCACCGATAGCAACGCCACCGCCTCGGTCAGCGGAGGCACCGTTACGATCACGTTTCAGGATCCCGTTGATTCCTTCACCTGGGAGGCAATGAGCGCCCAGGGACGCGCGTACAAGTTCACCGTTTACACCTTTGCAGGCGACGAGCCCCCCGAAGTCCCCGATACTACGCCCGAGGTCACTCCCCCCGATACTACGCCCGAAATCACCCCTCCCGTAACCACCCCAGACACCACGCCCGAGGTCACCCCTCCCGTAACCACACCCGACACCACGCCCGAAATTACGCCTCCCGAAACCATTCCCGAAAAAGCTCCCGCCGACTGCACCCACGCCAACGTGGAGTATCGGGATGCCGTTGACCCCACCTGCGCGGAGGGCTACTCCGGCGACGTTTACTGCGCCGATTGCGGCAAGTTTTTGGAAAAAGGCATCGTCTATCCTCCCGTTGAAGCCCATCGGTACGATGACG
Organism: Clostridia bacterium; assembly: GCA_017451585.1. Classification (GTDB taxonomy): domain Bacteria; phylum Bacillota; class Clostridia; order Oscillospirales; family CAG-272; genus CAKSQF01. The sequence continues at coordinate 57,306 of JAFTOC010000005.1, read as the reverse complement.
TAGACGGCAGGCTGGTCTGCGCCGTCTGCGGTCACGAAAGCACAAGCCATACCGACGGCAACGACGCCATCGCCCCCTCCGATTCCCCCGCCGAGGACGATTCCTCCGATTCCACCGTCCTGCTGATCGTTGCCCTCTCTCTTGTGGGGCTGGCAGCCGTCGCCGTTGTCACAGTGATCCTGCTGAAGAAAAAGAATAAGATCTGACGGCGCGTCCGCGCTCTGAGGTAAACCTATGAAAAAACGCTCCCTTTCCCTTCTGCTGGCGGCACTCCTTCTGCTGAGTGCCTGCGGTCGCTCCGACGGCTCTGCCGAAAGCTCTGCGGTCACCACTGCCACCGTCACCACGGCGGCACCGCTCAGCGACGATTGCGCCGCCCACACCGATGCGGATGACGACGGCAGTTGCGATTCCTGCCAAGGCTCGGTCATTGCCGTGGTGGACTTTTACGCCGTCAACGACCTCCACGGCAAGTTTGCCGACACCGACGCCCAGCCCGGCGTGGACGAGCTGACCACCTTTCTGAAAACCTCCTCTGCCGCCGACGATCACGCGGTCTTTCTGTCCTCGGGCGATATGTGGCAGGGCAGCTCCGAGTCCAATCTCACCGAGGGACTGATCGTCACCGATTGGATGAACGCGCTGGACTTCGTGTCCATGACCATCGGCAATCACGAGTTCGACTGGGGCGAGGCTTCTATCGAGAAAAACGCCGAGGCGGCGGACTTTCCTCTGCTTGCCATCAATATCTACGACCGCCGGACCAACGCCCGCGTAGACTACGCCGACGCATCGGTGATGGTGGAGCGCGGCGGCGCACAGATCGGCATCATCGGTGCCATCGGCGACTGCTACTCCTCGATTGCCTCCGACAAGGTAGAGGACGTCTACTTCAAGGTGGGCGCAGACCTGACCGCACTGGTAAAAGCCGAGGCGGAGCGTCTGCGGCGCGAGGGTGCGGACTTTATCGTCTATTCCCTCCACGACGGCTTTGGCTCCTCGTCCTCGGGTGAGACCCTTGCCACCGACGCCAAGCTGTCCTCCTATTACAGCCCCGTCCTCTCGGACGGATCCGTAGATCTGGTCTTCGAAGCCCACACTCATCAGCGCTACACCATGGTGGACACCCGCGGAGTCTATCACCTCCAGGGCGGCGGCGACAACCGCGGCATCACCCACGCCGAGGTCAGCATCAACTTTGCGGGCGGCACCAGCCGCGTCCGCACGGCGGAATTCGTTTCCACCGACGTGTACGACGGGCTGGCAGACGATCCCATCGTATCGACTCTTTTGGAAAAATACAACGAGCAGGTAGACATCGGCAACCGCGTGGTGGGCAATAATCCCTACTACCGCTCGTCGAGCTCCATCAAACAGCTGGTCGCCGATCTTTACTACGAGGTGGGCGTGGAGCGCTGGGGCGATGAATACGACGTCGCGCTGGGTGGAGGATTTATCTCGGTGCGCAGTCCCTACGAGCTGAACCGCGGCGAGGTCACCTACGGCACTCTGCAGATGCTGCTCCCCTTCGACAATCGGCTGGTGCTCTGCTCCATCAAGGGCAGCGACCTGAAATCCCGCTTTATCGAGACCGACAACAGCAATTATTTCATCCATTGCGACAATGCGATCACGGGCAGCATCGACCCCGACGCCACCTACTATATCGTCACCGACACCTACTGCTCGGGCTACGCCCCCAACCGCTTGACAGTAGTGGAGGAATACGACGACGGCGTGTACGCAAGAGATCTGGTGGCAGATTGGCTGGAAAAGCAATAAAGAATGAAGCATTCCAAGCAAACGCTATGCGTCTGCTTGGAATATGAAGCGCAGAGCATACAGAGGCTCTCTGTATGCTCCGCATGAAGTGCAGAAACTGCGTTTCTGCATAAAGTGTCCATCTCCGCCGTGCGGCGATGGACGATAAGGAACAAAATCCGCCCGAGGGCGGATTTTGTTTATACTTATGAGTGGGAACTGAGACAATTACCCGACTTTTTCACGAAAATCTTTTGATTTCCTCTTCCTTTTTTCACGGAAATATGCTAAAATAAAAAGAGAAACTGCGAGGTAACGATTATGGCAAAACTGTATTTCAAATACGGCGCAATGGGCTCGTCCAAGACCGCCCAGGCACTGATCACCAAATTCAACTACGAGGAGCGGGGCATGAAGGTCTGGCTGATCAAGCCTGCGCTGGACACACGGGACGGAAAATCCACCATCAAATCCCGCATCGGACTTGCCGCCGAGTGCGACGTCGTTGCCGAGGACGCCGATCTGTTCGCCCTCTACGAGTCCGCCCACGGCTCCGCCGACGTGATCATCGCCGACGAGTGCCAGTTCTTCACCGACGCCCACGTGGACGCTCTGCGGAGATTGGTGGACGAGCGGAATATCCCCGTCCTCTGCTTCGGTCTGCGCACCGACTTCCTCTGTCACCTTTTCCCCGGCAGTAAGCGGCTGTTTGAGGTCGCCGATTCCATCGCCGAGATCAAGACCATCTGCGATTGCGGCGCTAAAGCAACCGTCAACGCCCGTCTGGACGAGTTGGGCAAGATCGTCACCGAAGGCGATCAGGTACTGCTGGGCGGCAACGACCGCTACATCGCCATGTGCCACAAATGCTGGCGGGCGAAAATCAAGAAACAAAAATCTATCGATTGAGAGGTAAAACCAATGAATATTTCCGAAATTCTCGCCAAATGCGATCATACTCTGCTCTCCCAGTCTGCGACCTGGGAGGAGATCAAAGCCGTCTGCGACGACGGCATCCGTTACCGTACCGCATCGGTCTGCATTCCCGCCTCTTACGTCAAGCAGGCGAAGGAATACGTGGGAGATCAGCTTGCCATCTGCACGGTCATCGGCTTCCCCAACGGCTACTCCACCACCGCCACCAAGGTGTTCGAGTGCCGTGACGCTCTTGCAAACGGTGCCGACGAGATCGACACGGTCATCAACATCGGACATCTGAAGGATCGCCGCTACGACGAGATCCTCGCCGAGCTGAAGGCGCTCAAGGAGGCTTGCGGCGATAAGATTCTGAAGGTCATCATCGAGACCTGCCTGCTCACCGACGAAGAAAAGATCAAGATGTGCGAGATCGTCACCGCATCGGGTGCCGACTTCATTAAGACCTCCACCGGCTTCTCCACTAAAGGTGCCACCCGCGAGGACGTTGCGCTCTTTGCCAAACACGTAGGCAAGGGCGTGCAGATCAAAGCCGCCGGAGGCATCGCCTCCCTTGCGGACGCTGAAGATTTCATCAAACTGGGTGCGACCCGCCTCGGCACCAGCCGCATCGTGAAGATCGCCAAGAACGAAGAATCCAAATCCGCTTATTGAGAAGAGGGCGATCACACCATCCCGAGCGACATCCCTCCGCCATGTCATCCTGAGCGAGACAGAAACGCCGCCGTCAAAGACGGCAGGGCGTGGCTGCGTCGCTCAGGATGACGCGGACGAAATTCCCCTCATAACAATATGATAAACAAAAAGGAGAAACAACCATGAGCAATCAGCACACCCCGCATATCAAAGCCACCTCCGCAGACTTCGCCAAGACGGTGCTTATGCCCGGCGACCCTCTGCGTTCCAAATTCGTTGCAGAAACCTTCCTGGAAAATCCCCGTCTGGTCAATAACGTCCGCGGCATTCAGGGCTACACCGGCACCTACAAGGGTGTTCCCGTCACCGTTATGGCAAGCGGTATGGGGATGCCCTCCATCGGCATCTACTCCTACGAACTCTTCAACTTCTTCGGTGTGGAAAACATCATCCGCATCGGCTCGGCAGGCGGACTGGCCGACAACGTACAGCTCCGCGACGTGCTGATCGGCATGGGTGCCTGCACCAACTCCGCCTATCAGGATCAGTATAAGCTGAACGGCAACTACGCTCCCATTGCAAGCTACGACCTGCTCCGCGAGGCGGTGAAGGAAGCCGAGGAGCTGGGCGTCCGCTATCAGGTGGGCAACCTCCTCTCCTCCGACGTCTTCTATCACGCCGATCCGAACTTCAACAACGGCTGGTACAAGATGGGCGTGCTGGGCGTAGAAATGGAAGCCGCCGCTCTCTATATGAACGCCGCGAGAGCCGGCAAGCGCGCACTGGCTATCTGCACCGTCTCCGACCACATCCTCCGTGGCGAGGCACTGGACGCAGACGCCAGACAGTCCACCTTCACCGATATGATGAAGATCGCTCTGAACGTGGCGGTCGCCATGGACGGTAAATAAAGCTATGAAACACGCAAAACGAGCATTTCTCATCGTACTGGACTCCTTCGGCATCGGAGCCGCCCCCGACGCCGCCGATTTCGGCGACGTCGGCGCGAACACGCTGGGCAGCATCGCCCGTACCGGCAAACTGAACGTCCCCAACCTGATCGCAATGGGGCTTGGCAACATCGACGGCGTCACCGCCATCGAAAAGACCGACGCTCCTACCGCATCCTTCGCCCGACTCCAAGAAAAGAGTCGCGGCAAGGACACCACCACGGGGCATTGGGAGATCGCGGGCATTATCTCGGAGCGCCCCATGCCCACCTACCCGAACGGCTTCCCCGACGAAGTCATGACCGCCTTTGAAAATGCGGTCGGCAGAGGCACTCTCTGCAACCTTCCCTATTCGGGCACCGACGTGATCCGCGACTACGGCGAGGAGCATCTCGCCACCGGCAAGCTGATCGTCTACACCTCTGCCGACAGCGTCTTCCAGATCGCCGCTCACGAGTCGCTGGTGCCGCCCCAAAAGCTTTACGAGATCTGCCGCACCGCCCGTGATCTGCTCCAAGGCGAACACGGCGTAGGCAGAGTCATCGCCCGCCCCTTCGAGGGCGAGGTCGGAGCCTTCCGCCGCACCGAAAACCGCCGCGATTTCTCGCTGACGCCTCCTGCAAAAACGGTCCTCGACCGTCTGTCGGGAGAGGGCTATGACGTGATCGGCGTAGGCAAGATCGGCGACATCTTCTCCATGTCGGGCATCACCGAGACCCATCCCACCCACAACAACCGTGAGGGAATGAAGGTCACTTCCGAGCTGGTGAAGAAGGATTTCCACGGACTTTGCTTTATCAATCTCGTGGACTTCGATATGCTTTACGGTCACCGTCAGGATGCCGATGGCTACGCTACCGCCATGAGCGAGTTCGACGCATGGCTGGACGGATTCATCAAAGACCTGCGCCCCGACGACGTGCTGATGATCACCGCCGACCACGGCTGTGACCCCTCTGATCACAGCACCGACCACACCCGCGAATACGTTCCCTACCTCACCTACGGAACGGGTATCGCTCCCCAAAATCGCGGCACGCTCCTCGGTTTCGACACCATTGGCGACGAGGCGTACGCGTTGCTACACAACTGATATGATGAATCAAGAAACAATCAAAACTCTGGTGGACAATGCCCTTGCCGCCAGAGAGAAAAGCTATTGCCCCTATTCGGGCTTTGCCGTGGGCGCCGCCCTTCTTGCCGCCGACGGCACTGTCTACACGGGCGCCAACATCGAGTCCGCCTCCTTCACCCCCACCGTCTGCGCCGAGCGGGTGGCAATGTTCACCGCCGTCCACGCAGGTCAGCGGGAGTTCACCGCCCTCGCGGTGGTAGGCGGCAAAAAGGGCGCTGACGTCTCTGCTTACTGCGCCCCCTGCGGCGTTTGCCGTCAGGTGCTGTCTGAGTTTTGCGCCCCCGACTTCCCCGTGATCCTCTTCGACGGCAATACGCCGAAGATCATTCCCCTGTCCACCCTCCTGCCCGCGAGTTTTTCAAAAGCGGATCTTGTCTGATCCCAAGGAGACTTCCCATGAGAATGTACGACCTGATCGAAAAGAAAAAGCACGGCGGTACCCTGACCGATGAAGAGATCCGCGAGATGATCGCCCTCTACACCGACGGTACCATCCCCGACTATCAAATGTCCGCGCTGATGATGGCGATCTACTTCCAAGGCATGACCGACGCGGAGACCTTCACCCTCACCGAAGCCATGGCAAAGTCGGGCGACACCGTCTGCCTCGACCGCTTCGGCGACCGTAGCGTGGATAAGCACTCCACCGGCGGCGTGGGCGACAAGACCACGCTGATCGTCGCGCCCATCGTGGCGGCGGCGGGCGGCATCGTTGCCAAAATGAGCGGACGGGGGCTGGGACACACCGGCGGCACGGTGGATAAGCTGGAATCCTTCCCCGGATTTCGCACCTCCCTCCCCCCCCAGGAATTTGCCGATCAGGCGGAGCGCGTAGGACTTGCCGTCATCGGGCAGAGCGCCAATCTGGCACCCGCCGATAAAAAGCTCTACGCCCTGCGAGACGTGACCGCCACGGTAGACTCACTCCCCCTCATCGCCTCCTCTATCATGAGTAAAAAGCTGGCGGCAGGCACCCGCTCCATCGTGCTGGACGTCAAGTGCGGCAGCGGAGCCTTTATGCGCACCCCCGAGGACGCTACCCGTCTTGCCGAGACCATGGTGCGCATCGGCATCGCCCACGGCAGAAACACCGCCGCCGTCATCACCAACATGGACATCCCGCTGGGTCACGCCATCGGCAACGCCATGGAGGTCACCGAAGCGATCGAAGTCCTCCGTGGTGGTGGTCCCGACGATCTGCGTACCGTCTGCCTGACGCTGGCGACCCGTATGATCGCCCTCTCCTGCAAAAAATCCATCGACGAAGCCCGCACAATCGCCGAGGACTGCCTCTACGGCGGCAAAGCGTACGCAAAATTCTGCGAATGGATCGAAGCCCAGGGCGGCGACGCATCCTACGCCAAGGATCCCGCCCTCTTTGGCAGAGCAGCCCACACAGGTGAGGTCTGCGCCGAGGCGGGCGGCTATCTATCCGCCTGCAACGCCGAGCTGATCGGTACCGCCGCCATGATTCTCGGCGCGGGACGGCAGACCAAGGACTCGGTCATCGATCTCCGCGCGGGCATTCTCCTTCTGAAAAAGCCCGGTGACCCGGTGGAAAAGGGCGAGGTCATCGCCCGCCTCTTCACCGAGCGCGCCGACACGCTGGACGCCGCCGCCGACACCGTCCGCGCCGCCCTCACCTTCAGCGAAACGGCTGTAGAAAAACAGCCGCTGATCTTTGCGGTCATCGACAACCACGCCGTCTTTTCCAAGGAGGAGCCCACCCCATGAAGGAACGTCTGATCATCGGCATCGCAGGCGGCTCGGGCAGCGGAAAAACCACCCTTGCCGAAAATATCGCCGCTCATTTCGGAGACGCGATCTCGGTCCTGCGCCACGACGACTACTATAAATCCCAAAAGGATCTGACTCTTGCGGAGCGGGCAGTCCTGAACTACGACCATCCCTCCGCCTTTGACACCGACCTTTTGATCTCCCATCTGGACAGTCTGAAAGCCGGCAACGCCGTGGACTGCCCCATCTACGATTACGCCAATCACGACCGAAGCACTGACACTCGCCGCGTAGAATCTACCGACGTGATCCTGCTGGAGGGCATCCTCATTTTCGAGAACGCCGATCTTCTCTCTCGCCTGGATATGAAGATCTTCGTAGACACCGACCCCGACGTGCGCATCGTCCGCCGCATCCTCCGCGACGTCAAGGAGCGCGGACGAACGCTGGATTCGGTGATCTGCCAGTATCTTGCCACGGTCAAGCCCATGCACGAGGCATTCGTGGAGCCCAGCAAGAAAAACGCCGACGTCATCATCCCCGAGGGCGGGCAGAACCCCGTCGCCTACGGGATGATCATCCAAAAGATCGCCGCCCATCTGGCGCTGTGATCCAACCATTCGCAAATACAATCGGAGGTAACCATGCCCACATTCGAAGTTCTCTCCCCGGAACTGACCGCGCGGATCGAAGCGGACAAAGCCGCAGGAACGCTCCCTAAAATGCGCTTCCCCGACGGCTCGGTCGTGCGTCGCAACGACGTTGCCAAAGACGCCGCCACCGTCTGGCGCCCCACCTTCGTCCACGACATAGATAAAATTTTGCATTGCCCCTTTTACAACCGCTACACCGACAAGACCCAGGTCTTTTCGCTTTGGAAAAACGATGACATCACCCGTCGCAGTCTCCACGTCCAGCTGGTCTCCCGCATCTCCCGCACCATCGGCGCGGCGCTGGGGCTGAATCTGGATCTGATCGAAGCCATCGCCCTGGGGCACGACATCGGTCACACACCCTTCGGACACGCAGGCGAAGCCTACCTGGACGAGCTGTACCGCGCTCACACCGGTCGGCGCTTCTATCATAACATCCACTCGGTGCGGGTGCTGGACGGAATCTTTCCCTACAATATCAGCCTGCAGGTGCTGGACGGCATCGCCACCCACAACGGCGAGATCGAGTGCGAGGAATATCATCCCCAAAAGCTGGATTCCTTTGCGGAATTTGACCGCATCATCGACCGTTGCTACGAGGATAAAGACTTTATGCTCAGCCGTATGCCCTCCACGCTGGAGGGCAACGTGGTACGCCTTGCCGACATCATCGCCTACCTTGGCAAGGATCGGCAGGACGCCATGCGCACCGGAACAGTGGAGGAAGGAATGTTTATCAACGAGGGGATCGGCTCCATCAACGCCGAGATCATCAACAATCTGGTGACCAACATCATCGAAAACAGCTACGGCAAGCCCTATATCAAGCTGGACGCCAAGCATTTCGAAGCTCTGCGCCAATCCCGCCTGGACAATTACCGTATGATCTATCTGAACAAATCGGTCAACACCCAGCTTGCCGCCACCATCCGACCGATGATGGGCGAGATCTACGAAAAACTGCTGGACGATCTGCAGAGCGGTCGAAAGGACTCCCCCGTGTTCCGCCATCACATCGACTATGTCAACACAAACTCTGCCCATTACAAGCGGAGCACCCCCTACGAGCAGACCGAACCCAATCAGATCGTGGTAGACTATATCGCCAGCATGACCGACGATTATTTCATCGATCTGCACCGCCACCTCTTCCCCGACAGTCCCCTGCGGGTGGAGTACAAGGGCTATTTTGACGAATAAAAAGGAACCGACTATGTTTGAAAAAATTCTCGAGCTGATCCGCGCATATCCGCGGATCATCATTCACCGCCACAAAAATCCCGACGGCGACGCGCTGGGCAGTCAGCTGGGGCTCTATCACATGATCTGCGATACCTATCCCGACAAAGAGGTCTATACCGTAGGCGATCTGACGCCCCGCTACGCTTTTATGCTGACCCGCCCCATGGACGAGATCGACGACAGCATTTATGAGGGGGCACTTGCCATCGTGCTGGACACCTCCGCAAAATCGCTGATCTCCGACGAGCGGTATCAGACCGCCGCCGCCACCGTCCGCATCGACCACCACATTTTCGTGGAAGAGATCTGCACCACCGAGGTCACCGACACCTCCTTTGAGAGCTGTTGCGGGCTGATCACCGCCCTTGCCATCGAAGGGGGACTTGCCGTCTCCCCCGTGGCGGCAAAGGCACTGTACACCGGCATGGTCACCGACTCGGGGCGCTTCCGCTACGACTCCACCAACGCCCAGACCTTCCGCATGGCGTCCTTTCTGATGGAGCGAGGATTCGACACCGCCGACATCTATAAAAACCTCTACGCCGACGAGCTTTGGAGCATTCAGCTCCGCGCCGGATTCACTCTGAAGATCCAAACCACGCCCCACCGCGTTGCCTACATCTACACCACCCGTGAGGAAGCAGCCGAGAGCGGTGCCGACAACTTCACCATCTCTCGCGGCATGGTGGGCACCATGTCCGAGATCCGCGGCATCGACAGCTGGGTCAACTTCACCGAGACCGACGGCGGCGTGCTCTGTGAGATCCGTTCGAACCGCTACAACATCAACCCTATCGCCGTAAAATACGGCGGCGGCGGTCACCAAAAAGCAAGCGGCGCCACCCTGAAGGATCGGGAGGAAGCTATGGCGCTCCTTGCCGACCTGTGCGCCCTTTCGGAGGAGGAATGAGATGAACATCACCGCAATGCAAGCCATCTTTGACAAGATCAAGGCGTACGACAAGATCCTGATCTTCCGCCATAAGCTCCCCGACGGCGACGCCATCGGCTCCACCAAAGGACTGCGGGAGATCCTGCGCCTTTCCTTCCCCGAGAAGGAGATCTACCTGAACAACTGCGACTCCTCCGACTATCTGGACTTTCTGGGCGGTGAGGACGAGCCGCAACCCGACGAGTTTTACGCAAACGCGCTGGGCATCGTCATCGACACCGCCACGGCAAAGCGGATCTCCAATCCCCGCTACACCCTCTGCCGCGAGATCGTCAAGATCGACCACCACATCCCCATCGAATCCTACGGCACCACCGAGTGGGTGGAGGAGGAGCGTTCCTCCGCCTGCGAGATGATCGTGCAGTTCTACGCCGCCTTCCGGGACGAGCTGAAACTGAGCCGTGAGGCTGCCACCTATCTCTACACCGGCATGGTCACCGACTCGGGACGTTTCCGCTATCGGGAGGTGTCTGGCGAGACCCTGCGGCTGGCAGGTCTTCTGTTGGATCAGGGCATCGACGCCGACCGCATCTACGCCCATCTGTACATGAAGGACGTCTCCTCCATGCGCCTGCAGGCGTGGGCACTCTCCCACATCAAGTTCACCGAGCACGGCGTGGCGTATCTCTACATCACCCGTGCCGTGCAGGAAAAGTACGGTCTTTCCTTTGAATCAGCAAGCGCGGCGGTCTCCTACATGGACTCCATCAAGGACAGTCTCATTTGGCTTGCCTTCATCGAAAATACCGACGGCACCATCCGCGTGCGGCTCCGCTCCCGCTTCGTGACGGTCAGCGAGATCGCCGAGTGCTACGGCGGCGGCGGTCACGCCTGCGCGGCGGGCGCCACCGTGAATTGCCGGAAGGAAATGAACCGCCTCATTGCCGACGCCGACCGCAAATTGGGCGAATATAAGGAAACCAACGAGGGCTGGCTATGAAGATACTGATCACCAACGACGACGGCGTCCTCGCCCCTGCCCTGCCGAAGCTGATCCGCTGGGCACAACAATACGGCGAGGTGGTCGCAGTTGCCCCCAAGGTGGAGCAGAGCGGCAAAAGCCACGCCATCGACTTCATGCACCCCCAGGAGATCAAGCAGGTAGAGATCGCCCCCGATCTGACCGCATGGTCTATGGACTCCACCCCCGCCGACTGCGTCCGCTTCGCGCTGGATCAGTTGGGTCGGGACTTCGATCTGATCCTGTCGGGCGTCAACCGAGGCTATAATCTGGGCGCGGACATCGTCTACTCGGGCACCGTCGGTGCCATCTTCGAAGGCATCCGTCAGGGAATCCCGGGCATCGCGCTGTCGGGCTTCCCTACCACCCACATCGACGCCATCGACCACCTGGATCGGGTCTTCGACTTCATCCACGCGAACGGTCTGCTCTCGCTGAATCCCCTCTATAACGTGAACATCCCCCCCGAAGCGGGCGACGTCCGCATCACGCGGCAGGGTGGCATCTACTTCACCGACCGCTTCGTCCCCATCGGCGACGATCTGTTCATCCAGGAGGGCGAGCCTCTCATCGGCGACCTGTCCGACACTACTATCGACATCGCCGCCGTCCACAGCGGGCTGATCTCGGTCACCCCGCTCTCCGTCACCCGCACCGAGCTTGCGGTGTTTGAACGGCTGAATCGGCAGTGTAACTGAAGGTTCTGCCTGCGATCGCGAAATTTTCTTGACAAACGCGACCGTTTATGATACCATAATGGTACAATCATTTCAAATCACAGGGAGGACTTATGCAAAACAAGCCTACTACCAAGATCAGAACCAAACAGAAGAATCTCTATCTTCGGGTCACGCAAGGACATTTTGCTACCAGCCACAGCCATATCAATTACTACATTGACGTGACTACGCAGAAGACCCGCCTTTCCGAAGCGTCCGCCGTGGCGAAGGAGCTGGTCAGCTACTACTCTGCCAGCACCATCGTGGACACCATCCTCTGTCTGGACGGCACCGAGGTGATCGGTACCTGCCTTGCGGACGAGCTGACCCGTGGCAGTTACGTCAACCTCAACGCACACCAGACCATTTACGTCGTCACGCCCGAGCACACGTCGGGCAGCCAGCTGCTGTTCCGCGACAACCTGATTCCCATGATCGCAGGCAAGCACGTCTTGATCCTGGCGGCGTCGGTGACCACCGGCTACACCGCCCAAGCAGCAGCCGAGGCGGTTGCCTACTACGGAGGCATGGTATCGGGCGTCTGCGCCATTTTCGCCACCGTCGACAGCTGCGCGGGACATACCGTCCACTCGGTGTTCGATACCAAGGATCTGCTGGACTACGCCTCCCATCCTTCCCACGAATGCCCCCTGTGCAAAGAGGGCAAGAAGATCGACGCACTGGTCAACAGCTTTGGATATTCCAAGCTGTAACCCTTCACCAAATGCAAAAAGAGCCGCATTTCTTCCGAAATGCGGTTCTTTTTGCATTATGCAGCTGCCCAAAGAAAGTTCTTTTCGGGCACCCAAACGAACACGGACAATACCCGCGCCTGCTTGGGAAGCGGAGCCAATACCGACTCCACGTAGGACGTAGGATTGTAATCGTACTTGCTGGACAGCGTTCCGCCGCCGGTGATGTTGCCGAACAACACGCCCCAGCCACCGTAGTAGCCAAGATACTCCTGAAAATCGTTGTAGTGATTGTAGGTATAGAACACGAACTTTTCGTTGGGATCGATGATATTATTGCGATTGGCATCGTAGCGCGTGTAGACGATGCGCGCGGCGCCACGGGTGATCGTGTGACCGTCGTTATAGATGCAGATATCATAACCGGGATCGCAGTCGGTACCGGTGGTGCCGATGTCGATCTCATAATAGTACAGATCGCCGCCGCATCCGCTGATGCGGGGGAGCTGTGGCTCGTAGGGGTATTTAGAGGTACTGCCGCTGAAGGCGGAGTGATTGAGCCGCAGATACTCGCCCCAAATGCTCTCGTCCGGATCGGTCTTCTTATTGCTGACGTAGTTGGCGGGCACGTCACCGAAAGCGTAGACGTAAGCCGCCACCTCCTCCAGCGTGATGTAACCGCCGCCGCGATACACGCGGAACACCTCCGCGCCGTAGGCGTCCACCACCACGTAGGTGTTGGAGTCGGCAAAGTACGGTTCGGAATTGCGGATCAGCTTCCCGTCGACGGAGGGTTGATAGAGGGAGACTGTGGGCGCCTGATCGGGTACGGTGAGCGCGCCCGAGAGCTGACCGTTTTTCGACCGCTCCAGCGCTTCCTCGTAGCTGTCCGCAGGGTCGGCGTCGCCGTAGAACCTGTCCCGCTCGGGGGAAATCGTCAGCTCGTCGCTATCGGGATCGTCGTTTGTAGCAGAATCGTCGGTATCGGGCGCGTCGGTGGTGTCCGGCTTGTCCGACGGATCGGGGCTGTCGGTTGTATCAGGACTGTCCGACGGATCGGGAGGATCCGTGACGTCGGGCGATACGGTAACGTCGGGATCCTCCGACGTATCGGGCGCGGCGTCGGGCTCGACGATCTCGAACAGCACGCTGTCCGACAGCTCGCCCAGGCGGACGGTGATCGCCACCTTGCCCGCCGATATTGCCGTGACCTTGCCCGCCGCGTCCACGGTGGCGGAGCCATTGGAGGCAGACCATTCCAGCTCGTCCGCCAGATCTGCGGGAGCGTTGGTCTCCAGCTGATAGACCGCACCGATCTCCAAGGTCGCCCGCTCGCAGTTGGTGATCTCCAGCGCGGAGAGGGGCGAGGAGGCAGTCGTTACCGCGACGGCGGAGGTGGAGGCAGAGTCGGAAGCCGTACAGCCCACGCCGCTCAGCAGGACAGCAAAGGTAAGCAGCAGAGCGGCAAGCGTCCTGCGCAGATTCGGAATAGGTTTCAAGATCATCGCTCCTTTGGAATACACTACCGCTATTGTAGCCTAAGTCCCACTAAAAGTCAAGGCTTTTCGACAAAAATCCCTCACATCTTACGACGTGAGGGATTTTCTCAAATCATGTGAACCGATTTTCGGTTTCGCCAATCAGTTGAAGCGTCTCTTGCGGGAAACGACTACCAGAGCCGCGCCTGCGATGAGAACCACGGAGATCAGAACGATGATACCGTCGCCGGTAGGAACGGGATCGGGAGTGGATTCGGGAGCGGCAGTATAGGAATCCAACGTACAACCAGAGTTGAACTCAACGGTGCTGGTACCGTCCTTGTTATCCCAATTTACGATAGCACCGGTAACGGTAATGGTATCACCGACCTTGATCACGTCGGCGCCGTCGCCCTTCAGGCGGAATGCCACGATGGGCTTATCGGTCATACCGTCAACCACAATAGTAACGGTTACGTTCTTGTACTGCTCAGAGTATTCAGTATCAACAGAGGTAATCACACCGGTCAGAGTGTAATTATGACTGTCAGACAGACTTGCGCCTACTTCCAGTTCATATGCAGCATTGACGATTTCTTCAGCGGTCTCATAGATTACAACCTCTTCCTTACCGGGAACAACGTTGTCCAGAGTGCAACCGGCATCGAATTCAACAGTACCGTTGAAGTTCTTGAGGGTACCGGTAACGGTGATGGTATCGCCGGTCTTGATAGTATCTGCGCCTTCCCCCTTCATCCGGTAGCACTGAATGAGCTTATCGGTCATATCACCGACCTGAATGGTAACGGTAACATTTTTATAGGTTTCGTTGTAAGCGGTGTTCACGGTGGTAATCACACCGGTCAGCGTATAGGTGCCATCCAAGGACGCACCGCTCTCCAGAGCGTAAGCAGCATTTACGATCTCCTCGGGAGTGGTAGGCAGAACAGGGGTCTCGTCGCCATCGGAGCCGTTGTCGGGAACGGCAGAACCGGTGTAAACGGTAATGGAGTCCACACGAGTCTGAGCGGTAATTTCTTCGAATACTACCGCGTCAACAGCAGACGCAAAAGTAATCGTAACGGTCATGCCGTCAATTGCAACCGTTGCGCCTTCGGTCTTGATCGATGCTTTCAGTGCTGCGGGACCGCCAGATTTACCGCTGTTACAATTGATCACAACAGTAGTCATGCCGGGATATGCGATCGTAACATTAGTCCCCGCGTAGAAACGAATAGGAGCCGAATATACAGCCAAATCATCACTGTAGTTGGCTTTGTCGTAGGTTACAGTAACACCATTCTGCTGCCAAATTTGCTGCGTTTTATTACCATCAGAATCAGGAGTCGTAAGAGCTTCTGTAGTCGCAAAGCTGATGGTTGCCTCGGTGCCTTCGGTAGTCTCGCCACCTTCGGAGCCGCTCTCGGAGGCCGCGGCAAAGAATACAACGCCGTACTTCAAAGTACTTTCAGCCTTATAGCTTCTCAGAAGCTTGCTTGCTGCATCATTCGTACCCAAACTGACGGTGCCGTCAGCTACAGCAGTAGTCATAGTAATACCACCGTTGGCATTGTCAGTTGCAACCCATTCGGTAGGATCATCGCCTAAAGCCAGCTTTCTGTTATTCAGTTGAGTAGAATACAAGTACTTACCGCCGGTTGTGATATAATAAGTATTGGTTTTTCCTTCCACTGCAACAAGCTGTACATTGGCTGCATCATCGGTAGAACCGGCAGCAACAGCTAACTTACTGTCGTTGTAGGAATAACAGGTCGTTACCAAATCGCCACCATTAACAGTACCGTTCCATACGTGATAAGGATTAGCCGACCAATCATTGGTCTGGTAAGATTCTCTGTAACCACTCATTTTGTAAGTACCGGCAGTAAGATCAGCTACAGAGTCAATCTTTGTGTACGTCGCCTCTTCTGCAGAAACCGACATAGGCACGATAGAAAACACCATTACCACGGTCAGCAGAACTGCAAGAAACGCCTTAAAATTTCTTTTGTTCATAAGAACCTCCTAATAATTTATAATCAATCAAATTGATTATTGTACCACGTAAATAGACTGAACGAACAGGGGATTGGTTGCGATGTCTTCGGGATTGTAGGTGCTCCAGTTGCCCTTGTCGGCATACCATTCCATGGTATTGCCGCGTGCCACGTTGGTGATATTGTAGCCACCGTCCACAGCAGTCACAGTCCACTTGTCGTTTTCGTAGCCCAGACCCATGCTGGCATAACTTGCCTGCATACCGATCTTCTGATCGCCCTGCTTAAAGCTGTAAGAACCGTCGCCGTTTACAACGACCGTCCAGATCTCTGCAGTGCCGTAGCCGGTAACGGTGTTGCCGCTGATGACAACGTCCGCGCCCTTCTGATAGAAGCTGCCTGCGGAAGAAGGATCGGAAGACAGTGCCTTCTTGTTGGCACCGTTGACGATAACGATCTGCATACCGTCGGTAAGATCGCCGCTCAGCACGGTCGCACCGTCAGGCTGCTGCACCTCGTCGCCGCCGGAGGTCTTGGTCACGGTAGCGGCTGCGGTACTGTCAAACTGTGCAGTTCCGTTGAATGCGGTCAGCTTACCGGTAACGGTCACGGTGTCACCCTTTTCGGGAGTACCGCCGGTCACGGGAGTATAGTAGCACAGCACGGAGTTGGTTCCGTCGGAAACGGTGAACTTGTACTGACCGGCAGTATAGCTGGATGCCTGAGGAGCATCGGTAATAGTACCGGTAATGGTGGACTCATAGCTCAGATAAGCGCCGTTGGACAGCTTCGCTGCCTCAGCAAGCTGCTCAGCCAGCGTTGCGGGAACGGTATCGGTACCGCCCTGCTCGTTGGTATCGGGCTGATCGGGGGTGTCGGTACCTTCGCCGGGAGTGTGCTCAACGATCCAGCCGTTCTTGATCTGAGGAGTATCGTTGTACTGACCGATGATACCGTAGATCTTGACGGTGTCGCCGGCAACGGGCTTCACTTCCAGTTTATCGTAACGGGTGGAGCCGTCTGCGCTGTAGGTGCCGTAAACGGTCAGGACGTTGCCCTCGCTGTCAGCGATCTTCATGTTACCGTAGGTGTCGTTGTAGACCTCGGTGATCACGCCGGTTACATAGTATTTGCCGGCAGTGTACTGGTCGGAGATCTTGGATGCGCCCAGGTCGATGGCTTCCTTGACGGTCAGAGTGGAGTCTGCCGCAGGATCGTCGGCGTCGGGTGCGGGAAGATCGGGAGCGTCAGCGCCGTTCTCCAAAAGCTCTGCGGGGAACTGGGTCACGCCGGTGTTGGTGGCGTTGATATAAGTGGATTCAGAGATGCAGAAGGTCTCAAAGGAGCTGTAGGTGCCAATTACGTAGGTGGTACCGTCCTCGCAGGTGGTGAACCAAGCGTTCACGTTCTGCTGGTAAGACCAGACGGAAGCGTTATCGGTAGAGTAGCAGAGATACTTGCTCATCTTGCCGGAACCGTCCTCGTAAGGAACGGTGTAGGCGTAAACATAGTTCTTGGCGCCGTCAATCTCGGTGTAGAACTTATAGCCGCCGTCCACCACTTCCACCTTAAAGACGATTGCCTTGGAAGCGTCATCGGTGGTCTTCAGATACTTGCCGTCCTGCGTCTCAGCGATGGCGTAGAGCACCTTGCCTGCAGTTACCTGCGTCATAAACAGCTTGTACTCCTCGCCTTCCTTAGGCTCGGTCACGACGCCGTTGGTATCAACTACGGGAATCACGCGGTTGAAGGAGATCTCCTGAGTCTTTCCTGCGGAGTCCTTCACGGTAGCGGTCAGCACGTACTTGGTCTCGGTTTCGTTCACATCGGGGATATCGATGGTCCAGAAGCCGGATCTGGAGCTTTCCTTGATGGTGATGGTGTCCACGCTGGCCTTCCAGGTCACGGTGAACTGAGTGGTGCCGATCATGACCTTTGCAGGCATATCGTAGTCACGGGGAGTGCTTTCGGCAGCGTCCTTGTACAGAGACTGCAGATAGGTCATTGCCTCTGCCAAAGTTGCCGCGTTGGGATCGTTGGTCACCGCAGCGGTGGTAGTTCCGGCGGCATCGTCGCTCCCACAAGCCGCAAAGCAGCCAAAGCAGAACACGATCGCCAGAAGAAGTGCGAGATACTTTTTCATAATGTCTCCTCAATAATTTTTGTAATATATTTTAATCTTACAATTAAAATCGGATTCAATGAACCGTCACGTCGTTGATGGAGAAAACCTTCACCTGATAGGTGCCGCTGAACACGTCAACGATCCCCTTCACGTCGATGGTCTTTCCGCTAAAATAACTTTCGGTGATCTTATTGCCGTCCGCATCCCGCAAAACTGCGGTGCGAACCGAGATACGGTTTCCTGCCGCATCCTCACAGGTGAGGGTCATAGCGCCGTCGGAATCGGTCTCGCTGACGGTGGTATAGACGCTCTTGACGGTCAGCCCCTTCATGGAAACCGAGGTTCCCAGCGCCAGCTGGGCGTAGGGGAAGGTCTTCTGCTCCTCTCCCACGGTGAGTGTTACGGAGCTGTTGAAGGTCTCCACGGTGGTCTCGGTATAGGCACCCGTGTTGCCCTCGCTGATCAGCTGAATGTTGTTTTCATCATCGGGATGTCTGACGTTGTACGAGATGTCCGACACCTGATAGGAATCGCCTGCCTCGTAGTACTGCACGGAGCCTACGATCCGAACCCGATTGCCAACGGTCAGGATCTTCAGACCCGCGCTGGACAGATTGTAACCGTAGTAGACGTACATACCGTAGTACAGACCGGTTTCGGGATCGTATTCCTCCACGTAGACCGATTCGCCGGCGTTCTTGGTGACCACGCCCTCAAAGGCGACCTTGGTGTTGTTGTAGGTGGTCAGATTGCAACGCAGCTCCTTCAGCGTCAGCTCGGTAGCGCCGCCGTAGTAATAGTCGGGATCCTGTTCGCCGGAGTAGACCTTGAGCTTTTCCGCCTTCGCCTGTGCGATGGCGTTCATACAGGTATCGCCGTACTGATTGTTGGCGGAATTGGAGGCGATGGCAAGACCGTTCTGGAGCAGCTCCACGTTCAGATTGCGGTAAGGCTCGGTATCAGAGGTTCTGTACCAGACCCAGACCAGATAGCGGTCGCCGGTAGAGTCGGCGTCCCAGCCCGCAGTCTCAGACTCCACGATGATGGAGGTAGCCGATTTCAGCGCGTTCTTGGTGAAGTTTGCCGCCGCCTTGCCCCATTCCTCGATCTTACCGGTGGATTCGGGGGTGTTGACCGCAAGATATCTTGCCTTCAGCACACCGTTCGGGAAGTTTCCGCCGGGGAAATTGAAGTGGGTGGTGTCGCCGTCAATAAAGGTCTTGACCGTGACCTCCTGCTTAGCGGTAGGCGTGGTCATATCCAGCGTCAGCGACGCAACGTAGTCCACGTGCTCCACCTGTCCGGACGCGTCGGTGGTCTCTGCCGGCTCCCCGGAGCTGCAAGCTCCCAAGAGACCGGTCAGCGTCGCCAGCGTCAGCAGAAGAGCCGATACACGGCGCAGTTTAGAGAATTTCGTCATCATATCAGCCGTTAACCTGCCTGATACTCGCACTCGGCGATGGCGTCCTCAAAGGCCTTCTTGATGGCAGCGGCAACGTCGCCGTCGCTGCTGACGGTAAAGCACTTCTGCATCAGAAGTCCTACCTGGTCACGGGCAACCGAGGAGCCGTTGAATGCGGGAGAGGTGTAGTAAGCAGCCTCCTGCTCCAGACCGACCTTTACGCTCAGTGCCTGGATGTAGTCGCCGCCGTCAGCCAGCTCCAGGAACTCGCTCTTGTAAACGGGATCCTCAGCGGCGGACTTGATAACGGGAACGTAGCCGGACTTCATGGAGAAGTCTGCCTGGAATTCGGGAGTGGTGGTCAAGAACTCAACGAAGAGCCAGGAAGCCATAACCTCCTGAGAACTCTCCTTGTTAAAGATACAGAGGGAGGGTCCCTGAGAGATGACCTTGGGGTTGGAGGCGTCCACCTGAGGAATGGTGGTGATGCCTACGTCGAAGACGTAATTGCCGTCGGCGTCCTTATCGGGCTTCTGATAGGAAGCACCTGCGGAGGAGCCGATGCACATATAGCTGTTACCCTTCTCGGCGGAATCCTTGGTGAAGAGGTCGGAGGTATAGCCGCCCGACAGCTCCTCGGTGGTGACGTAACCCTTCTGATACCAATCTCTGAAGCGGGTCACGAAGTCGATGTTTTTCTGATTGTTAAAAAGGAAGTGATCTCCGGTAGCGCTGGTGTACTCGGAGTCGTACTGTTCACACATGGTGATGAACCAGTTTGCCTCGGAGTCGTAGCCCAGGGGGATGCAATCGGGATCGATCTCTTTGATCTTCTTGCAGACCTCTTCCATCTCGTCCCAGGTAGTGGGAACCTGCAGACCGTGCTTGTCGAAGAAGGTCTTGTTATAGTACAGAACCTCGGTAGACTTGGACAGAGGCAGAGAGTACATCTTGCCGTCGCCGAACTGAGCGCCTTCGTCGTAGTAGCCCTTGATGAAGTCAGCCTTCTGTTCGTCGGTAAGACCCAGCACCTCGGTGGTGCCGTCGGCTCTCTTGAGCTCAGCGGTGCTGGCGATCAGTGAATCCAGCGGAACGACAGCCTTTGCCAGGTTATACAGCGCAACGTGGTCGGGGTAGCAGTACGCGATATTGGGCTGATTGCCGACGGTGATCTCGGTCTTGATCTGATCGCGAACGTCGTCGTAGCTACCTACCTGCTTGTGCTCAACGGTGATGTTAGGGTACAGCTCGTTGAACTTCACGATGTACTCGTCCAGCACCTCACGCAGGTTGGCACCCATGGTGTGGTAGAAGGTGATGGTGACCTCCTTTTCGGTATCGAAGCCCTCTTCGGGAACCGAAAAATCATTCACGGCAGTAGTATCGGAACAGCCCGCCAACGCGAAGAGCGGCAGACACAGCGCCACTGCCATAAACAGTGCTAACAGTGATTTTTTCATACAATATTCCTTTCTTTCCTCGGAAATCTATAACAGACGGAAAAATCCGATCTATTAACCCTTGATGCCGCTTCTCGACACGCCCTTCATGATGTACTTTCTCAGGAAGATGAACACCAAGAACAGCGGGAAGGAGACGATGGCGACCGCCGCCATCTGCACGGGAATGTTCGCGTTGCCCTCCGCATCGGTGAAGGCGTTGCGCAGACCGTTGGTAATGAGCTGGTACTCCTCCTCGTTGGCAACCAGTCGGGGCCAGACGTAGGAGTTCCACGCGCCCATCATCTTCAGGATGGTAATAGAGATCAGCGTGGGCAGAGCCAGCGGGATCATGACCTTCCACAGATACTTGATATCGCTGGTACCGTCCACCTTGGCGGCAAGGTACAGCTCGTTGGGGATCTGCATGAAGTTTTGTCGTAACAAATAAATGTAGAAAACGCTGACCAAGAACGGCACGATCAGAACGGTGTAGGTATTCATCCAGCCCAAGCTGTTGACCGTGGCGTAGTTGGTGATGGTAAACAGCTCACCGGGGATCATCATGGTACCCAGCAGAGCGGCAAACAGCGCGTTCTTGCCCTTGAATTCCAGTCTGGCGAAGGCGAATGCCGACAGCACGGTGATCACCAGCGACAGGATAGTGGACACGATACCCACGATCATGGTGTTGACGAAGAGCTGTCCCAGATTACCGGTGTTGAAGGCGTCGATGTAGTTGCGAAGACGGATAAACTCAGGCCACAGGGTGGGAACCGAGCGCTGATACTCGGGAAGCGTCTTCACCGACGAGATGAGCATGAAGTAGAAGGGGAAGATGACGATCAGTGCCATCACGATCAGGAAGGTGTACAGTAAGACCTTTACTACGATCTTGCCGACCTTTTGATGCGCAGAGACCTTTTTGAGATCTTTCTCCTGCATCGTCTTGTTTTGCAATTCAGACATATCGGCACCTCCTTAGTAATGGGTCTTTTTCTTGCTGACGTACATATTGAGCATCGTCACCACGAAAATAATGCCGAAGAGGATCAGCGCGGCGGCGCTGGCGCGTCCCTGCTGGGTTACCAGCGAGTCGTAAATGAAGCCGACCATGGTGTTCAGCTTGCCGGGCTCGCCTGCGGGACCCATATCCTCGCCGAAGATACCGACGATGCTGGAATATTCCTTGAAACCGCCGATAAAGCCGGTAATGACCACGTACGCCAGCATGGGAGAGAGGAGCGGAACGGTAATGCGGGAGAACACTCTCCAACCGGGGGTTCCGTCCACCTTTGCGGCGTCGTAATACTGCTTGTTGATGCTCTGCAGACCGCCCAGCAGGATCAGGATCTTGAAGGGCAGCGCATTCCACACGATATAGACCACCATCACCACCATATTAGCGGCGTAAGACGAGCCGGAGTTGATCCAGTTGATAGGCACACCGCCGAAAAATTCGATGATGTTGTTGATGATACCGGAGGTAATGATCAGCTCGTTTTCACCGCCGAAGGCAGTACCGACCATATTGAACATGGCGGCAAATACCATACCGATGGCAATGGAGTTGGTCACGTAAGGCAGGAAGAAGATGGTCTGCAGAAGTCTCTGCAGAGGTTTAATGGCGTTGAGACAGACCGCGATCAACAGTGCCAAAATGGTGGACAGCGGAACGGTCAGTACGCAAAGCAACATCGTGTTGCCGAGGCAGGTCAGAAAGCCCTTGTACTCCAGCACCTTGGTAAAGTTTCCGATACCGAAGGAATAGGTGGCACCGCCCACTACGGCAGTTTGGTTATACCCTTCCAAAAACGCCATCCGAACGGTATTGATGATCGGCCATACGGTGAAGACGATCAGGAGAATGATCGCGGGCGCAAGATAGAGCCACGCTTTCCATTTGTGTTTACTCTCAACCATCGGACTTCACCCCGAAGTAGATTCTGCTCTCGTCAGCCTTGCTGAACAGGAAGACCTTGTGAGGCTTCAGCGAGTAGCGGACGGTTGCCCCTGTCGCCACCTGATTATCGGCGTCAATGATAGAGCGCACGGTGGGATTGACCGATGCGGCGTGGGTGGAAACCACGCTGACGTCGCGTCCCATGACCTCTACGCTGTTGAGATTGCAGGTAAGCGGTCCGTCAGGATCCAGCACGAAGCCCTCGGGACGGATGCCCACGGTCACGGGCTGATCGTCCACGCCTGCCACGTCCAGCACGGCGGCGTCACCGATGTACAGTTTTTCGCCCTTGACTTCACCCTCGAATACGTTGATGGGAGGCGTGCCCAGGAACTTGGCAACGAACAGATTGGTGGGATCGTCGTAGACCTCCTGGGGCTTGCCGATCTGCTGCACTACGCCCAGCTTCATGACCACGATCATATCGGAGATGGACATCGCCTCCTCCTGGTCGTGGGTAACGAAGATCGTGGTGATACCGGTCTCCTTCTGGATCCGACGGATCTCCTCACGGGTCTGCAGACGAAGTCTTGCGTCCAGATTGGACAGAGGCTCGTCCAAAAGCAGAACCTTGGGCATCTTCACCAGCGCGCGGGCGATAGCAACTCTCTGCTGCTGACCGCCGGACAGCTCGCTGGGCTTTCTGTCCATCAGCTCGTCGATCTGCACCAGCTTGGCGGCGTTGTACGCGCGATCCAGCATCTCGTCCTTGGACAGCTTGTCCGCGCCCTTCAGATTCTGCAGGGGGAACAGGATGTTCTGTTTGACGGTCATATGAGGATACAGCGCGTAGTTCTGGAACACCAGACCCACGCCGCGGTTCTCTGCCGCCAGTTCTGTCACATCGTCGTCACCGAAGAAGATCTTGCCGCCGGATGGCTTCTGCAGACCGCTGATCATGTACAGCGTGGTAGACTTACCGCATCCGGAGGGACCCAGCAGACCGATCAGCTTGCCGTCGGGAATGGTGAAGGTGAAGTTATTGACCGCAATTACTTCCTCGCCGGACTTCTTGTTGCGGCTGGGGAAGATCTTGGTCAGATTCTGTAATTCAACTTTCATATGTATTTCCTTTCTCGCAAATGAGAATATATAACAATGTCTAATTAAGGTAGCGTTTCAACGAATCGTTTTGGAATCGTGCATTGCACGATTCCAAAACAGGGGTACCCCTGTTTTGGATTTTGGAAAACTCAATAATCGGCGTTCTGCGCCTTCTCTGCTTGGAGCTTCTGTTTGTATGCCAAGAGATCCTCGGGTGTATCGAAGATCTTCTGACTTGCCATATCCACCGTCACCGTATGCGCCAGCTTGTCGTGGATGGGCGTGCGGGCGCGGGTGGCGAATACCATCACCATCTGCACCACAAGGATCGCCAGGATCAGAAGCAGACCGAAGATCCCCATCGTCCCAAACCAAAACATCAGAATGATCATCACGGGGATCATGGTCTCCACGGTGTATTTGCCCAGCACCGTGCGGACAAAAAGGAGCATGGGCGTCAGCTTCACGCCGTCCTCCCGCATCACGCCGATGCCGAAGACCTTCTTGCCCACCGTCTGTCCGTTACCAAGCACCAGCGGCACCACAAATTCCAGCAGTAACGTGCCGAAGAGAATGGCAAACACCACGATCAGAAAGGTCAGATTGACCATCATCTCGTAGGCGTGCACCGCCGCCTCATCGTGGGAAAACGCCGAATACGCCTCGTCGTACAGCGCCTTCTCCTCTTCGGTTTTGGCGGCGTATTCCTCCTCGGAAACGTCCAGCTCCACGCCGTATTCCTGCTCACAACGGAGCTTCACGTCCTCCAGCCGAGCGGAATGGGAATCGTATCCCAACACGGCAGACAAAAGGAGAGCCGCCCCAACAGCCGCGATCACCAGTAATATGAGATCAAACAACCACGCGGAGATCCGTTTCCACAGATCCGCTCTTTGCAAGTCGTACATTGGGAGCCCTCCTACCACGGCGGACATTCCGCCTAAGCGCATTTATACGGTTCCATTATAACACAAATTGAAAAAAAAACAACACATTTTACACAAATTTGTCACAAAGTCTTTTTTTTCGTCACACTGCACAATTCCGCAACCGAATTTTGTCGATGATGCCAACCCGTCCACGCAACGCGCCCGACCGTACCACGTCAAAACCCGCAAGAAGAAATTCTTCGTGCGGGTTTACCGTTATCGTTGTTTCATTAGCGGGAAATAGAAAATCAGGAGCGCAACGCTGATCATCGGAGAAAGACAGAACGCAATGTTTCCGTTCAGGAGAGCGCCAACACCAAGCCCCGGCAGCAGAAGCAGGAGCGGCAGAAGCACCCCTCCGCCGAGAATCGGCAGAATCAGCGCGGCAGCCCACTTGCGGATGCCGAGCAGTCCCAA
The DNA here is from genome assembly GCA_017451585.1 of Clostridia bacterium. Classification (GTDB taxonomy): domain Bacteria; phylum Bacillota; class Clostridia; order Oscillospirales; family CAG-272; genus CAKSQF01. The sequence continues at coordinate 32,138 of JAFTOC010000005.1, read as the reverse complement.
AATCGCGCCTGCAGCAACGGCGACAAGCAATAAAACGGTGAGCAGGACGTTTCCCACTCTCCCAACGCGATGCCGACGGCAAGCAATTCTCCCCAGAAATAGACGGGCGAGACGAAATCGTGATACCAGCTTCTCTCAAAGAAGATCGAAAGGGGCGCCAGCACCAAAGTCAGCATAGACGCGGCGGCAATATAGCCGAAATAAATCTTTTGCAGGGTAGCTTTCATTCTGCGCTCACCTCCCGGGCGTAGTAGGCGAAGGGAGAGGCAGTATCGGTCCAGAAGCCGGCAAGGTCAGACAGCGGAAGCAGAAACACTACGTCCTCTCCCGTCTGCAAAGGATCGCGATAGACCAGATAGCGCCGCTCTCCATAGCCGATCTTGATGGTGTCGTATTCGCGGACGGAGATCGCCTGCCTGAACGTATCCCTGTTGACCCCCTCGGGAATCGGAACGGTCTCGTAAACCGAACCGTCGTCGAATTCAACGGTCTTATCATAAACGAACAGAGAGAAATAATCGAGATTTCGCATCTCTTCTGTCCAGCCGTAGGAAGTGATGGCGTCCACCGAAGCGACGATCGACAGCAATCCGCCCGCGATCACGGCAAACACGATCAGGAACTTCCCCAGCACATCCCGAATGAGAATCATTTTGAGCTTTGAATCCATAATACGCCTCCTTTGAAAATGATTTTATATAATTTGAAAGTGTAGTTTTAGGTTCATTTACAGTATACATTATTTTCAATCATTTGTCAAGAGACGCGGAGGGCGGGAGGATATTTTCAGATGTTTGCACAAAAGCGCAAGAGCAGATTTGTGCATATCAGAGAGGAACAAATCCCGACCGATGGTCGGGATTTGAATTTATCGTAATTTCTCTTACTTTCTGTGTGAACAGAAAGTAAGCAAAGAATCATTTTAGGGGCTCCGCCCCTAAAAGTCACCCCGAAGTCGCGCCTGAGGGCGCTCCATGGGCATAATTTACTATGTATTCAACAGAGTTTTCGTGCCGTACAGATGGGGGTTATGTATCTATACCAAGTTACTTCCCTTCCCGTGGCATTCTTCAGCTACACCAATCCAAAATCGCTTCCGATTCGATCATTATTCGTTTTTTGTTTGTGCCAACATAGCAAAAAAGACGCCGCAAATATGTTGCATTGTCGTTCTGTAAACAGAACGACGGAAGAATGGCATAGCCATTCTTCCGCCTTATAAAAGTTTTGGGAGATCCAAGAACCTTTTTTCAAAAAGGTTCTTGGTGGGGAGTCCAGAGGGGCAGAGCCCCTCCGGTTAATTCTTCAAACTGTGAATCGGTGCGGGGATTCTGCCGCCACGGTGGATGAAGCGAGCGGGAGAGTCGGTGGAGACCGCCATAATGGGCGCCTCACCCAAAAGTCCGCCGAACTTGACCGAGTCACCTACGCTCTTGCCGTAGGCGGGGATGACGCGGACGGCGGTGGTCTTGGTGTTCACCACGCCGATAGAGATCTCGTCGGCGATGATGCCGCAGATCACGTCGGCAGAGGTGTCGCCGGGGATGGCGATCATATCCAGACCTACCGAGCAGACGGCGGTCATAGCTTCCAGCTTCTGCAGGGTCAGCCCACCGGATGCGGCAGCGGCGATCATACCCTCGTCCTCGGACACGGGAATGAACGCACCCGACAGACCGCCCACGTGGGAGGACGCCATTACGCCGCCCTTCTTGACGGCGTCGTTGAGCAGTGCCAGACAAGCGGTGGTACCCCAGCCGCCGCAACGCTCCAGCCCCATCTCCTCCAGGATGCGCGCCACGCTGTCGCCGATGGCGGGAGTGGGAGCAAGGGAGAGGTCGATGATGCCGAAGGGGACGCCCAGACGGTCAGCTGCCTCACGGGCAACCAGCTGACCTACGCGGGTGATCTTGAAGGCAGTCTTCTTGACCACCTCAGCCAGCTGAGACAGATCGCAATCCCCGGCTCTCTTGATGGCAGACGCCACCACGCCGGGACCCGATACGCCGACATTGATCACCGTCTCGGGCTCGCCCATACCGCAGAACGCGCCTGCCATGAAGGGATTATCCTCGGGCGCGTTGGCAAAGACCACGAACTTGGCACAGCCGATGGAATCCTGATCCTTGGTACGCAGTGCAAGCTCCTTGACAATATTGCCGCAACGGATGATGGCGTCCATGTTGATGCCCGCCTTGGTAGAAGCCACGTTCACCGAGGAGCAGAGACGGTTCGTCTCGGTCAGCGCCTGGGGGATGGAGTCCAGCAGCGCAGACGCGCCCTTCGTCATTCCCTTCTGCACCAGCGCGCCGTAGCCGCCGATGAAGTTGACACCGAGGTTTTCCGCCGCACGGTCGAGGGTCTTGGCGATCTTTACGTAGCCGTCGGGAGTGGAGTTGCCGCCGATCAGAGAGATGGGCGTCAGCGAGATACGCTTGTGAATGATCGGAACACCGTAGATCTTCTCCAGCTCCTCGCCGGTCTTGACCAGATTCTCCGCCGTGCGGGTGATCTTATCGTAGATCTTGTCACACAGACGCGCATTATCCTCGCTGACGCAGTCGAAGAGGGAGATGCCCATGGTAATGGTACGGATGTCCAGATTTTCGTTCCGGATCATGTTGATAGTTTCGAGGATATCCTCGTTACGGTACATTGACATAGCTGATAAACGCCTCCGCTCAGATCTTGTGCATAGAGTTGAAGATGTCTTCGTGCATTGCCTGGATCTCCAGATTTTCTGCCTTGCCCAGCGCCTTCATCCGATCTGCAAATTCGGTGAAACCGACGCTCAGACCGTCGATATCTGCGATCATGATCATAGCGAAATAGTCCTGCAGAACGCTTTGGGAGATGTCGATGATGTTGATGCCGTACTTGGCACATTCGGTGCTGACCTTGGCAACGATGCCCACGCCGTCCTTGCCGGCGACTGTGATAACTGCTTTCATAGGGATATCCTCCGAAATTTATTCTGCCGTTTTTGAAGGCGTCGGGGACGCCCTGCCGAAAGGGCAGAAGTTTTGTTTGTTTGATAGCCACATTATAACATAGTCCCCCTCTTTTTGCAAGAGGGGGCTGTTACGATTTTTATAGATTTTTTCCGCAATTTTGCGAGATTTTTTACAAGTCAAATTCGGCTGTCGCGTCCGAACGGATCACGATCCCGACGGTTTGGTTCAACTTATGAAAATAACTCTCGGGGATGTTGCTTTCATCCGGCAAAACTTTCGCCCAATCTATTGACATCCGGCGCGGTCTATGCTACAATAGAATCCGTGTATACTGGTGTAGTATACCGTTCACCGCAGTCTCCGACTGCAACGGTAGTCCGTCCCCGTTTCGTCTTCCCCGTGCTGCCGCCGCCCCCACGACCCAAAGGAGTGATTTTTGTCTATGGGCAATCCTGCCCGATGTATTCTCATCTGCATCCTGATCCTGTTCAGTGCGCTCTTTTCCGCCACTGAAACCGCGTTTTCCTACTGCAACAAGTTCCGCATCCGCCAGCTTTCGGAGGCAGGCAACAAACGTGCCCGCCGCGCCGAAAAGATCCTCGACCGCTACGACGACGCCATCGTCGCCATACTCGTTGGCAACAACGTGGTCAACACGCTGATCGCCTCGGTGGGCACCTTCCTGTTCATCGACCTGTTCCAAGGGGACGAGAGCCTGGGTTCCTTCGTTTCCACCGTGGTCATCACCCTGATCGTCTTTATTTTCGGTGAAACGGTACCCAAGAACATCGCCAAGGTCAACTGCGACGGTTATACCATGACCATCGCGCGAATCTTCTCGGTCTACATGAAGCTGGTATTCCCCCTCACCTTCGTTTTCACCCGTTTTACTAATTTTCTCAAGAAAAAGGTCTCCAAGGAGGATCCCTCCGCCCTGACCGACGACGATTTCGTGGACATCGTGGACAGCGGCGAGGAGGAAGGCATTCTGGAGCCCGAGGAGAGCGAGATCATCCGCTCTGCCGTGGAGTTCTCCGATCTGACCGTGGAGACCGTCTATAAACCCATCGCGGACGTGGTATCGGTATCGCTCACCGCCGACCCCGAAGCCCTGCGCCGAGAGCTTTTGGACGCTCACTACTCCCGCGTCCCCGTTCGCAAAGCGGACGGCACCGGATTCACGGGATTTTTACGCTCCCGGGAATATCTCCTTGCCGTGCTCCGAGACGACGCCAAGGCGTCCGACCCCAAGAAGTTCGTCTCCCCCGCAGTCTACGTCACCACCGCCACCCTGCTCTCCACCGCCTTCGAAGAGATGTGCCGCAAAAAGTGTCACATGGTCTTCGTCCGCTCGGCGGAGGATAAGCGGGTGCTGGGCATCCTGACCCTGGAGGACGTGCTGGAGGAGATCGTCGGCGACATCTACGACGAGTCCGACCGAGTCCTGGGCGGTGGAGAGGAGGTCAAGGTATGACCGTGACCATCCTTATAATGAGCCTTGCCATCCTGGTGCTGCTCTTCTGCTCCGCCTTTTTCTCGGGCACCGAGTCGGCGTTTGCCAATTCCAACAAGCTGCGATTAAAGTCCGCCGCTGAAAAGGGCGACCGCCGCGCCAAGATTGCAGAATACATTTTGGATCACTTCGGCGTTTCCATTTCCACGATCCTTTTATCCAATAACTTAGTCAATATCCTTGCCTCTACCCTGGGCACGCTGATCGCCGCCATGCTGATCGAAAGCGAATCGCTGGCGCAGACCGCCGCTACCGTAGCGGTCACGCTTCTGTTGCTGATCTGCGGCGAGATCCTGCCCAAGATCATCGCGGCGCAGTTTGCCGACAAGCTGGTGCTGAAGGTAGCCCCTATCCTGCGGATGGTGATGCGGATCTTCTACCCCATCGTCTTCGTGGTGGACTGGATGCTCTCCAAGATCGCTCCCCTTTGGACGCCCAAGGAAGAGGCGCCCACCGTCACCCAGGAAGAGCTGGTGACCATCGTGGACGAGATGGAGGAGTCCGGCAACTTCACCGAGGAGGAGGGCGATCTGGTGCGCGCCTCCATCGAGTTTGCCGATCTGACCGCGAAGGATATTCTCACCCCCCGCGTGGACACCCTCGCCTTTGACGTCGAGGACACCCCCGCCTCCCTGCTTGCCAACCGGGATCTGCTGGAGTTCTCCCGCTTCCCGGTGTATGAAGAAAACCTCGACCACATCGTGGGCATCCTGTCCGCACAGCGCTTCGTGGAAGCCTGCTTTGAAGTAGGCACCGAAAACGTAGACATCCGTGCCCTGATGACGCCCCCCGTATACGTACATATGACCCGTGCCATCGCCTCCATTTTGGAAGAGATGCGGGAAAAGCACTGCGAGATGGTGGTGGTGCTGGATGAATTCGGCGGCACGCTGGGCATCCTGACGGTGGAGGATATCGTCGAGGAGATCGTCGGCGATATCTTCGACGAGACCGACGTGTTTGAGAGCGATTTCGTCAAGCGGATCGACGGCTTTGAGGTGGACGGCTCCATGAACCTCCATGATTTCTTCGATCTGATCGGGCTGAGCGACAGCACCGTGGAGAGTGAGTACACCACCGCAGGCGGCTGGGTCACCGAGATGCTGGATAAGCTCCCCGAAGAGGGCGACCGCTTCGAATTTGAAAACTATACCGTGACCATCCTCAAGGTCGACGCGATGCGCGTGGAACGGCTGATCGTTCACGTGCATCCCAAGGTCGAAGAAGAGGACGAATAACCCCCAACGTCCCAACGGCAATGCCGTCGGGACGTTTGACTTGGAAGATGCAAAGACAATCTTCCCTTTCCCGAGCAACGTCCTCCCGAATAGTGTGCACCGAGGTGGAGGTCGGCAGGAATTGTTCGCACCATCTCCGTAGGGGAGCGCATTGCGCTCCCGTCCGTGCGGTTTGTACCGAGGTGACGGTCGGCGGGAATTGTTCGCACCGTTTCCGCAAAGCAAATCCCGAGCAGACGTCACTGCTTTAGGTGGCGCCCACTCGGGATTTTATTTTATAATAATCGCTTTGTCAATTGCCCGCTCCGAAACGAAGCATACCGAGGTCACGTCCTCTCCGATCGCCGTCAGCAAATACCCGGGGATCGGACGCAGGGTGCAAAACGCATCTGCGGGCGGCATCGGCGCGGGTGCGCGCCCCTCCCGCTTGAGCGCCGCCTCATAGCGCGTCCAGCGAAGGATGGCGGTATAGTCATCGCCCATCGGCTCGTCGGGCGTCTCTGCCAGATACCGCCTCCACAAGGCGGGAGACACCGCGCGGATCCGCTCCAGATCCACGCCCACAGGCGCATTCGGCGCATCCGCAAGGGCACAGGCCGCCCAGCATCCCGAATGGGACAGCGAAAACTCCGCGCCCACGGAAGTACCGTCGAGACGGGTCAGGTAGGGCTTCCCTTCTGCGGTACGGCGAAGCGTCAGCACGGCGGGATCCCGCCCCGCATCGGCAAGCGCCCACGAAAGCAATCGGTACGCCCCCTCGGACAGCAGACGGTGCCGTAGGGACGGCGCGTCGGGAAGGGTCAAGCGGGTCAGATAAAGCCTCACTTGCGCCGCCCTCCGAAGGGGAGCGGAGCCAGCAGGTAGTCCAGCGGTCGCGCCAAAAACGAGCAGATCAGCGCCGCCGGCAAGGATCCGTCCAGCCCGGTATAGGTGCGGAACAGGATGACCAGCACGCCGAACAGCGCGCCGCAAACCAGCCCCGCCCGCCCCGTGATGGGAGCCGCAGTGCGGTCGGCAGTCACGAAGATCAGCACCAGCAGGAAGGAGCCGCTGAACAGGTGCGCGCCCATGTAATAGAAGACCGACATCGTATCGGGCGCGGTAACGTAAGCGGCAAGTGCCGCCGCCACGATGCCCGCCAGCGGGATCTGCCAGCCGATCTGGCGACGGAACAGAAGATACGCTCCACCCAGCAGAAGCAGGAGCGAGGCGATCTCGCCCATATTGCCATCCATTCTGCCCAGCAGCATATCGGTCATGCTCAAAGTGGGCTTTTCGCCCGCGCGAAGTAGCTCGGCAAGAGTCGCACCGCCCTCGCTGTCGACGAGCAGAGGGAAACTGCGGAACGCAGGAAAGAGGAGCAGCAGACACCCTGTCAGCGCCACCAGCGAGACGGGCAGATTCGCTTCACTGCGGAAAAGCTGCAGCATCGCCACCGCGTACAGATCGGCGATCAGCAACAGCAGGATCGGCAGATCTGCGGGAGACAGAAGCGCGATCAGCAGACCCACTACCGCTCCGCGAAGACGAAAACGGGGGAGGTTCCCCTTGCGGTATCGGTTCTGCAGAAAACAACCGACGTTGTCCAAAACCAAAACGGTCAGCGTGGAGAGGAGGATCCGCAGGATCGCGTCGCCTCCGAACAGCAAGACCGCCCAGACCGCCGTAGGGATCAGCACCAACAATCGCTCCAACGAAAGCGAGACGGGCGCGTCAGCGCCGTGCAGAAGCGGCTCGGAAGATAAATGTTTCACTCAGTTCGCTCCTTTCTTGGAGGCATCGTCCCGATCACGGAGCCGCGCGATCTCGCGCTCCCGCGCCTCCAGCGCATGGCGGCGCAGAGGAAGCTCCGCAGGGCAAACGAAAGAACAGCATCCGCAGCCGATACAGCTGACCGCGTCGCGGGGCGTTCCCGACAGACGGGCGATCCAGCTCTTTTCGGGCAAATAGCGATAAGGTTGCAGGAACATGGGGCAGACTCTGCTACAGGCGCCGCAACGCACGCAGTCCCCTGTCCGTTCGACGGCAGGGACGTTCGGAGTCAACACCGCCAGGGAGCGGTCGACCGCGGCAGGCGCGGGACGTCCGTCCATCAGCCCGCGACGCAGGAAAGCGACAGCCGATCGGGGCGCAGATCCTGCAGGCTCGGCGGCTTCCACCACCTCGGCAGGCTCTTCGGAGGAGTCGGAATCGGCAGATTCAGCCACCGCATCGTCCTCGGCAGACTTCACCAAATCGGGGGAAACGGTCTCGAACAGCCCCGCTTCGATCACCGCCGCCACGGAAAGCCCCAGCGGCAGATCGTACACCCTGCCCTCGCCGTTTTCCCAAAGCGTGGTACGCACCAATGAGCGAGTCGCGCCCGTGGCGAAATAGCTGTGGAGCGCAATACAGCTCTCGGCATCGGTCAGGAAAAGTCCCGCCGCCTCGGGAGACGATCCCGCAGACAGCTCCTTCTGACATAGCCAGCGGGTGATCAATTTGGGATGCGACAAGGGATAGCGGTTTTCCAAAACCTCCACGGCGATCAGGCGGCTCTCCTCACAGGCGGCGCGGATCGCGTCCACCGCTTCGGGGCGAGCCTTGTCGCAGAGAATGGAGCCTTCCCGCACCGACAGGAGCTTCAGTAAAATCGACAGCCCACCGGCGATGGCGTCGGCAAAATCAACCGCCAACGACGACAGCGACAGCGAGGCGGGGTCAGGCTCCAACAGAGAGACTGCGGCAAAACGCAGTTTTCCCGCGGCAGAGCGTTCCATTGCCGCTTCGATATGCTCGGCAAGGAGCCGCCCGTCGGCTTCCACGATACCGGCGGCGCGGATCTCCTCCAGCAGCTCACCGGGATCGGCATCGGCAAGGGTCTTGCCGGTGCGCACGCCAAAGGGGATCGCAGTGCGATCCGCAGACGAAGAATCGGAAGCCTTTCCGCTCTCGCCCGGGAAAGGCAAAGCGATCAACTGTCCTTTGGCAGAGGGCAGGATGATCCCGCCGTGAAAATAACTCATACAAACCTCGCAAAATCAGACGGTGAAGGGGTCGCCCCAAGGCGTCGGTGCACCGCTTACGCAATACCCCTATTTTATAAGGTATTATAATATAGTTTGCCACAAAAATCAAGAGGAAAGTCGTGAATAGTTGGTAAATTCCGAAAAGGTGAAATTTTTGCAAAAAATTTTTCAAAAGGGTATTGACAAACCGATTTCTTTATGATAGAATAATCAAGCGCTCAACCGAGTGCAATATGGCGGAGTAGCTCAGCTGGCTAGATCAACCGGTTCATACCCGGTAGGTCATGGGTTCAAGTCCAATCTCCGCTACCAATTATCCGTTCTACGGATAATTCGGCCCGTTGGTCAAGCGGCTAAGACACGGCCCTTTCACGGCTGTAACATGGGTTCGATTCCCGTACGGGTCACCAAAGCAAGAAACACATCGCGTAAAGCGGTGTGTTTTTTTGCTTTGGCGTTCTGTTTTGTAGAATTGAAGCCTTCCAATTGCAAGGCGTGCTTTGATTTTGCACTCGCCAACCGCAATTGGAGCAGGTGCCGCTTGCGGCTCCTGCAGGCGATTTCATCCCGTACGGGTCACCAAAGCCAAAAACACATCGCGTAAGCGTTTTTTTTGCTTTGGCGTTCTGTTTCGTAGTGTCGAAGCCTTCCAATTGCGAGATACGCAAACATCAGCACCGACAAACCGCAGGCTTGGTATGGAATCACCAAGAGTACAACGCCCCCTTTTCCGCGCAGGGAAAGGGGGCGTTCGGTTTACTGCTCGTCGTAGTAGAGATTGCCTTCCTTGTGCATCTCCCACAGACGGCGAAGCTGGTCTTCGGTGATCGCACCGGAGGAGTAGGCGCTTTCCAAAGAATATTGCTTGCCGTCGGTGAAAATAGACGGAATCAGCGTGGATCCAAAAATGAAATCGTAGCCTCCTACCGTTACGGTTGTGATCATCTCACCAGCAGTGACATAGTCACCGGTCACCTTGTTGCCGTAATAGTGACCCATGAACACGTCATCCACTTTTTTATATTTGCTGACATCCAAATCATTGATGGTCACCGATTCATCCACTGTGTCCTTCACCGCCGCCCAAACGGCTCGAAGGAAAGCAGCATCGTCCTCGGAAAGATTGGGATCGGTGAGCTTGTCGCGGTCAACGGTATTTGCGGGAGTGATAATGGCTGTAGTGGTTGCTGCAGTCGTACCGTCGGACGAGCCGGTATCGGCGGCGTCATCGCAGGATGCCAGCACGACTGAGCTGAGGGTGAGTATGATAAGTGCGTATGCAAGGTATTTCATAGTGGTTGGCCTTTCTGTAGTTTCCTTTTTCTGAGGAGAATGAGAGGTTTATTAACCTTCGATCTCTTCGTACAAAATGGAATAGGCAGCTTTGTGCATCTCCCACAGCTGGCGAAGCTGGTCTTCGGTAATGACACCGGTGGAATATGCGTTTTGCAGTGAGTAACGCTTGCCGTCAGTGAAAATCTCCATCGCTCTATAGGTGCCGAAAATAAAATCGTATCCTCCCACCGTTTCGATCAAAATACCGTCAGAACCATCAGTCACTCTTGCACCGTCAGGACCGGAGGCTCCATCGTAGAATCCCATAAATACGTCGTCAACACGGTAAAAGTGTCTGTTGACAACGATTTCGTTAATCGTACAGGAATCGCCCAATGAGTCCTTTACTGCTGCCCAAACTGCTTTGACGAAATCCCGTTCGTCTTGGGGCAGGCTCGGATTATACAGCGTATCCCGATCAACGGTAGTAGCCGGCGTGATCACCGCGGTGGTAACTGCCGTAGTGGTGCCGTCGGACGAGCCGGTATCGGCGGCATCATCGCAGGATACCAGCACGACTGCGCTGAGGGTGAGTATGATAAGTGCGTATGCGAGATATTTCATAGTGATCGTCCTTTCCTTTATGCTTTATTGCGAAGGAGATTTCATCTCGGAAACTGTTTTCAATTGTGCGTGACAAAGACCGATTGTAACAAGCCCTTTTTCAATAACCGAACTATCCAAATCGTAGTATTCCAACAGATCTTTCACCACAATGTCAGTCTCCCAAGCTAAAAAGCCCGGGATTACACAGATCGATGCGCCTTCTTCTGTATAATTGCTCGTATAAGTCCAAGCATCTTTGGGAAGCACTTCCCATCCGATCGATCTAAGATATTCGGTAGGCTGAAACCGTTTCACAACTTCCAAAGTATCATCTTCGGACGTAATGCAAACAGTTACAAAGAACGGTGCCTGCCCATTGAACATATTTTCACCCTGAAATGCAAAAATCGGATCCACATCCTCCCAAATTACCCCACCGCCACCGTACCAATTCAAATCGGGACGATAGTCCACAAAAACACTTGTGGTAGCAGCCGGCGTAATAACCGCAGTGGTTACCGAGGGGGTGGACTTTGAGGTGACCGCACCACTTGTGCCGTTGGAGGAGGGAGCAGAGGAGATAGTATCGGCGCATCCCGCTAACATAGATACTAAAATGACCAGGACGAGTGTAAAGTTCAAACGTTTCATAAGTGTCTCCTTTAATCGTAGTAATAGCCCCAAGCAAGTGAGTAGTAAGTAAGTTCAGTAATCGCATTCCCTGCAACTACTTGAATAGTATATTCACCTGCCGTGGTTGTAGTAAACTCAATAATATTCAAATTGCCGTTTGTATAGGTCGAAGAACCCAGCAATGTTGCCCCTTGATACACTTTCAGACTAAGACGTGCAAGATTCTCTTGGTCGATGTTTGATTCAGTCAAATGATCACTTGTCACAGTTTCGGTAATGAGCATATATGCAAGCGATATGCGCACAGTACAATTGGCAGGTAATTGTATAGAATGAGATTTTGTCGCACCGGAGGTAACATTATAGAAATAGTCAATTAGATATCTTTCGCCACGAATTCCGTTTCGGGTTGCATAACTGTCCAAGATACCGGCTCCGTATCGGGTGTATGGATTGCTATCACTTATAGTTTCGGTTGTATTACGATCATATGAACCGTGAACATTAGCAGCTAAAAGTGCTTTTACGGCTTCCGGATAATACAGAAGTTCTTCATCTTGTTCATACATCAACGCAATTGCTCCGGTAACTTGCGGTGCGGCGACACTGGTACCACCAGTAATTCCGATACCCTCAACCTCTATATTTACACCAGGAGCACAAATATCGGGTCTTGATGGAACGCTAAGGAGCATGCTGGAATACCTTGAGCTTCTTGCAATCGTTCCAGTTGAATCGACCGAACCAACCACGATAGAGTTATACGAATTTTTACTACCATATACTGCATTAACCGAAGCAGGATCTGTAGACAGATAATTGCCTGAACTAAATACAACAGTTACTAAATGTTGATTGGAAATATGATCGATCCATTTGGCACCAGAGCAATATACATTATAGTCGCTGTCTCTGGCTGTGCTTGGGACTGCCATACTAATATTAATAACATTCACGCCTTGGTCTATTAACCATTCTATTGTTTCCAAATAATTGCTACCGTTTCCGTGTGCTGTGCAATATAGTGTCGCATCAGGTGCCACACATTTAATAATCGTCGCAACCGTATTAGCATGCGAGTGTTTTCTTTGGGTTCCGGGGGTACCAAACATCATGCACTGCGATGCAGTCAATCCCAACGTTGAATAAAAGTCCGTAGACGGAATATCCCCATCAAACACCCCGATCTTAATTCCTTCTCCGGTATGATTCTGATGAACCCAATCTGCATTGATCATGCTGAGATAATCAATGCCCTCAGTCGCGGAAGCCGTCTCAGCCAGCGGTGCCGTCATCGGCTCCTCTTCGGCTATTTCCATATCATACAGCTCAATACTCTCCACAGCCCCGTTCAGCGCAAGCTGATTGGTTTCCACGCTGTCGAGGCTGGCAATGATGACGGGAGAATATTTGCTGATATACTCCACCTTGCCGTCCAGATATTGGTTGGCAAAAGCGGTGTTTTGCTTCAAATAGGCTTCACGGGAGGCGGCACGACGTGCCATAATGTCGGCTTGTACTGCTTCGATTTCAGCTTGGTTCTCATATTCTTCCACAGCGGAAAGGGTCATGGCGGCGGTCTCTGCCTCGGGCATACCCCGTTCAACAGACTCGTGGTCAATGTCTCCAATAAAGACCATGACCGATTGCTCACTGCCGCTTTCCTCACTGTAAGCGGCAGTGAGACTGTCTCCGATAACACGGTCGCGGATCACAGATGCCTGCATTTCGGCGGCAGACAGAACGGGCAACCCCAGCAGGGCTGCAAGGGTGAACATAGAAAGTGTACATGCGAGCTTTTTCATAGATTTACCTCCTTATGGTATTATATTCGTGCTCTTTTGACGTTGCTTCACTTCTTCACTTTTATTTTGCGAGCCACTCGCCCATCGGACTCACCTCCATCGTGTTATCTGCTATATATAACAAATCAGAGCACGAAAATCTTGCAACATTTTGTGCAAGTTCACAATTCGTTTACAAAATTCCTCTTTTCCCACGCAAAAAGCGCAGAGCTGCCGACGGGTTGGGCATACCTACCGTCTCGCACTCTGCGCTTTTGCTCTGATCGGTGACGTTTCCCAACTCGGTCAGATAATTTCTACTGCCAGTATAGCAGATAATCGCCGTTTTGTCAATACCGTTTCAGAAAATTTTATATAATGCGCAACGTTTTTTACAAACGAATCACTCCCACGCCTGCCCCAAAGTGCAATCGGGATAATAGTGGGCTAAAATCTCTCCTCGGCTCAGCCCTCCCCGGGCGTAGACCGCGGCGCCTGCGCGGGACAGCCCGCAACCGCTCCCCTCTCCCGTGCAGGTGATCACCAACGCCCCCTCCGACACCTCGATCCCAAAGCTCCCCGACGGTAGCCCCAGTGCATCGGCAAAGACCGTGGCAACAAGAACCTCTCCGCCCACGCAGACGGATTCGGTGATCCCATCGACCGCAGATATACCGATCTCCCACTCGGCAGGCTCTGCCGACAGGAGCAAGCCAAACCGTGCGGCGAGCGCCGCGCGGGCATCCTCCGCCTCCACGCGGCAGACCGTCACCACGGCTTCCTCGGGGGTGGTCACCGACGCCAGCCACGGCAGCTCCTCCACCGATCGGGTGATCCCTGCGGAGGAGGTATGCACCATGGCGGGGATCACCTCTCCCCCGTAGCAGAGCACCTGCCCGCGCGTGGATGCCACCGCCGAGGAGGCGGCGCGGATGCGGGCGGCAACCTCTTCCTTCCCCCACAGCGCGGTCAGCTCCCGCTCCGAACGGTAAGGCAGACCGTGGGCGGGGCTGTCACAGAGGGTACGCCTACCGTCCGCTCCGCCGCTTCCCTGCTCCGCCGCTTCGGCATCGCCGTTGCAGTACCCCATCCACCAGACCGCGCGGGAGCGGAGCACCACCGCCTGTGCCTCCAGCGAGGCGGCGGGCGTATCCGACGGATTGGTAGCCGCCAGCGACAGGGTCAACGCCCGCTCCAGCGGCATTTCCTCCGACTCCGCCGATCCGTGTCGGCAGACCGCCACGGTCGTCTCCTCGGAAAGCGCGTCCGCTCTGCCGCCGCCCTCCCAACCCAGCAGAAGTGCCGTCAGCGCCGGCAGGGCGGTAGCCATCAGGAGCGCAAACACCGCCGCCAACCACTCTTTCCGAAGGCTTCTTTTCGCATTCCCATCCCGTTTCCCCTGCTTTTCCATCCCCCAAACGCCCCTCTCCTGCGATCTTTTTCAGTATATGCGCCAATTTTTTTCCAAAGAACAATTGACAGAACGGCTTCCATCGGTTATAATAGAGGTAACTATTCAAACGATGCGGGAGCTGACGACAGCCTCCCGGTTCGATCGGAGGTACATTATGAGTATTACGAAATCCCTGTTCGGTACGATGCCCGACGGCACCGAGGTCAGCCTGTACACTATGGCACAGGAGGGCATGACCGTCTCGATCACCGAATACGGCGCTCGGATCACGAAGGTTCTGTTCGACGGCGTCAGCATAGTCTGCGGCTTCGACACGCTGGAGGGCTATCTGGCAGACGGCGACTATCACGGCTCCGTGGTGGGCAGATACGCCAACCGTATCGCGCACGGCTGCTTCACGCTCCACGGCAAGACCTATCAGCTCAATAACAACGAAAAGGGCAGATACCATCTCCACGGCGGTAACGTAGGCTATTCCAACCGCCTTTGGGAGACCGTCTCCGCCAGAGAAGAGGACGGTGCAGACCTGGTGACGCTGAAGCTCCGCTCCCCCGACGGCGAGGAAGGCTATCCCGGCACCCTGCGGATCCTGGTGACCTATATGCTGAAGGATCACGCACTGACCATCACCTACAGCGCGGTCAGCGACGCCGACACCGTCATCAATCTGACCAACCACGCCTACTTCTCGCTGGGCGGCGTAGGCTCCACCGTGCTGGATCAGACCCTGACCCTTGCCTGCGACCACTACGTTCCCGTAGACGAAAAGCTGATCCCCTTCGGCGATCTGGCAGACGTCACCGGCACGCCCTTCGACTTCCGTACCCCCAAAACCATCGGGCAGGACATTGCCGCTGACGATCCTCAGATCCAGGTGGGCGGCGGCTACGACCACTGCTTCGTGAGAGGCGGCGGCGCGGAGCTGAGCTCCCCCGAATGGATCGGTACGATCTCCTCTCCCAAAACCGGCATCGAGATGCAGATCCTCACCACCGAGGGCGGCATTCAGATGTACACCTGCAACTTCATGTCCGCGCCCAACCCCTTCTTCGGCGGCATCCCCCAGCAGAAGAACGAGGCAGTAGCGCTGGAGTGCAACCGTATCCCCGACTCTCCCAACCAGAAGAACTTCCCCTCCCCCGTGCTGAAGGCGGGCGACGAATACAGTCAGACCACCGTTTACGCTTTTAAGAAGCTGTAACCGTACCGTATTGCCTCGGATGCATCGCGCATTCTATCGGATGTGCCGCGTATTCGAGGCAATTTTCCCCTTTTTCCGCCGACGCGCGACGGCTATGGGAAGATTCAAATCTATTTTTCGAAATCTTCATATAACCGTCACATTAAAAGGGTAAACTATCGGTACGATCTGTGAAAGGATGATAGTAATGAACGAAAACGAACGTATATATAACGATCCGCCCGCCGAAAACGGCGCCGGAACCCCCGCGACGCCCGAGACGCCGCCCCCCCCTGTAACTCCCGAAACTCCTACGGCTCCCGAAACTCCTGCGGTTTCCACCCTTCCCGTCCCTCCTGCGGCTGGGATGCCAACTCCGCCCCCGATGGGAGCACCCGTAACGCCTCCGCCCTTGGCTCCCGCTCCCGCGTCGGCACCCTACTACCGTACCGACCGCATCCCCGGCGTAGCAGACTACGAGGGCATCGGCAAAACGGGGCATACGAACGAAGGGACTCCTCCCTTGGATCCCGCCGCAGCTCCCTCCCCTGCGGAAGCCGCCTCTCCCCGTCACGAATACGAGGTCTCCTACGACAGCGCCAGCGGTCGTTACACCTATACCTACACCGAAGCCAAGCCCGCGCCCGTCCCACCTCCGAAGAAAGGCGGCGGACTCAAGACTACCCTTATCCTCTGCTTGGCTATCGTTTTGTCTCTGCTGATGGGTATCGTCGGCGGAGCCATCGGCGCCGCCTCCGCCACTCCATCGGATGAAAACACCAATCTGAACGCCCCGGTAGTCACCGAAACGGTAGTCAAGATCAACAACGCCGAGATCGGCACCACCTCCGTGATGCAGGCAGCCGCCGAAGCGGTGAACTCGGTGGTGGTCATCGACACCTTCACCAGCCAGGCGGCAGCCAACGCAGGCGAACAGAGCGGAGCCGGCAGCGGCGTCATTTGGACCGCAGACGGCTATATCGTCACCTGTAACCACGTGGTGGACGGCTACTCCATCATCCGCGTTACGCTGGCAGACGGCAGCACCTTTTTTGCCGACGTGGTGGGCACCGACTCCCGCACCGACCTGGCTGTCCTGAAGATCGCCGCTACCGGACTGCCCGCCGTCACCGCCCGCGGCTCCGAGCTGGAGCTGGCAGAGACGGTCATCGCCATCGGTAATCCCCTGGGCGTACTGTCCAACACCGTTTCCACCGGCATCCTCTCCTGCCTGACCCGCGACATCACCGTGGAAGGACAGGCGATGTCGCTGATCCAGATCGATGCGGCGGTCAACCACGGCAACTCGGGCGGCGGCCTGTTCGACGTCAACGGCTCGCTGATCGGCATCGTCAACGCCAAATCCACCGGCGACAGCGTAGAGGGCATCGGCTTTGCCATCCCCATCAACACCGTATTGGAGGTAGCCAACCAGCTCATCGAGGTCGGCTACGTGGCGGGACGTCCCCGTTTGGGTATCACCGTGGTAACGGTGAACCAGTCCAATTCCTCCTACGTCTTCGACGACGAATACTACCCCAAGCTGAAGGATTACGCCACCTCCACCTACCAGGACATTTGGGGACGTGAGCACACCCAGGTCATCGCCGGCGTGTATATCTACGACACCTCTTTGGTGGCAGGCTACGCCGAGGGCAGTGAAGAACTGCAGTTTGGCGACCGCATCCTCTTCGTCGGCAACGTAGAGATCACCGCAAACTCCGACGTGCTCTCCGCGCTGAGCAGCTACAACGCAGGTGACACCATCCAGATCACCGTCCAGCGCAATCACAGCACCACCATCGTAGTCAACCTGATTCTGGGACAGCAGGGCGCCGACTAAACAGCAGATCCGCATATCGAAATCCGAAAGCCGGTTGGCTTTTCAAGAGCCGACGGAAATCCGTCGGCTCTTCCCGTTAGCTGAATCCTCAGCAAAAGGAGATAGCGTGAAAAATACTTTTTCACGCGGGTTTTGTGGCTTTCGCCGCTTTTCAAGCGTCGATTTTGCGATGCAAAACCAGCCCCGATTCCCCAAGAAAGGAAGCTTTCGCAAGCGAAAGCTGTGATTGATTATTATGGCAAAATTACTGATCGTGGACGACGAAGATAAGATCCGCACCCTGATCCGCAAATACGCGGAATACGAAGGTCACACCGTGGTGGAAGCGGGCAACGGAATGGACGCGCTGGACCGCTTTGGCAGTGAGCAGTTTGATCTGATCGTCATGGACATTATGATGCCCGTGCTGGACGGGCTGTCCGCTTCCAGAGAGATCCGCAAGCACAGCGACGTGCCCATCGTTATGCTCTCCGCCCGCGGCGAGGAGTACGACCGCATCGGCGGCTTCCAGCTGGGCGTGGACGACTACGTGGTCAAGCCCTTCTCTCCCAAGGAGCTGATGCTCCGCATCGAGGCGATCCTCAAGCGCACCGCCGGCAGATCCGCCGCTCCGCATAAAGAGATCTACCGCCAAGAAGGACTGACCGTAGACTTCACCGCCCGCATCGTCACGATAGACGGGCAAACGGCAGACCTTTCCCCCAAGGAATACGAGCTGCTCTTCTACATGATCCGCAACAAAAACATCGCCCTGACCCGCGAAAAGCTGATCTGCGAGGTCTGGGGCTACGACTTCTACGGCGACGACCGCACGCTGGACACACACATCAAACTCCTTCGCCACTCGCTGGGTCCCTACAGCAAGTTTATCGTCACCCTGAGAGGAGTGGGCTATCGCTTTGAAGGCATCTAAGACCGCCGACCACAACGCCCGCCGCCTGACCGCGCCCGCCCCCATCGACAGTCGACGGCGGGGGCTCTCCGTGCGGATCAAGATCCTCATCGCCTTCCTGCTTTTTACTCTGCTGGCAATGGGACTGCTTTGGCTGATGCAGGTGGTCTTTTTGGATCAGATCTATCGCGGCATCAAGCTAAACCGTCTGGAGGACAGCGCTGACCGCATCATCGCGTCGGCAGGGGACAACACTTTGTACACCCGCGCCGAATCCATCGCAGGCAGTAACGATCTGAACGTCCTGCTGTACTATCCGGGAACCGGCAGTCTGACGCGTCTGGGCTCCTACTCACCGCTGGGGAATATGATGCGCGAGCTGTCCGCCGAGGAATGCAGGGCGCTGGCGGCACAGGCGGAGGAGGAAGGCGGAACCTATCTGCAGACCATGGAGGTGGGCGGCGACCGTCAGCCCCGTGATCTCGGAGATCCCCCCAACGACCTGCCCTCGACTCCGTCGCAGGAACCCGGCACCCTCCCCACCGACAGCTCTCGGGACGGTGAGGACACGGTGGAGATCGTGATCTATACTGCTCTGTTCGAAGCCGAGGAGGGCGTCACCGCCGCGCTGGTGATCCAAACGGTGATCACCCCCATCTCCGCCGCCCAGGACACTATCTTCTTCGTGCTGGTGATCGTCACGGTGGTTTTGCTCCTGCTGGCGATCCTGCTGGCGATTTTCATCGCCCGCACGGTGGTGCGCCCCATCGAGCAGATCAACAAGGGCGCGCACCGATTGGCGGCAGGCGATTACAGCTATCAATTCCCCGAAAGCGGCAGCTACCGCGAGGCAGGAGAGCTGGCGGCGACCCTCAATCACGCCTCTGCCGAGCTTGCCAAGGTAGACGATCTGCGCCGCGAGCTGATCGCCAACGTCTCCCACGATCTGCGCACGCCGCTGACCCTGATCTCGGGCTACAGCGAGGTCATGCGCGACCTGCCGGGCGAGATCACCCCCGAAAACCTGCAGACCATCATCGACGAAAGTGCGCGGCTCACCTCACTGGTCAACGATATGCTGGAGATCTCCAAGATCCAGAGCGGCAATCTGACGCCGGTTCCCTTTCCCTTCTCCATCAGCGATATGCTGCGGGCGAGCGTCGCCACCTACGAAACGCTGGCGACCTGCCGCGGCTACCACTTCAGCCTGCAGATCGACCGTGAGGCAACGGTCAACGGCGACCGCGCCATGCTGGTGCGCGCGCTGAACAATCTGATCAACAACGCCCTGACCTACACGGGCGACGACCGCAGGATCGCGATCCGTCAGATCACGACCCCTACCCGCGTGCGGATAGAGGTCACCGACACGGGTGCGGGCGTCCCGCAGGATAAGCTTCACGACATCTGGGATCGCTACTACAAGGTAGACACCGAGCACAAGCGCTCCGCCGTAGGAACGGGGCTGGGGCTGTCCATCGTCAAGTCCATCGTATCGCTCCACGGCGGCTCCTGGGGCGTGCGAAGCAGCAACGGCTACGGCTCCACCTTCTGGTTTGAGCTGGCCAAAGAGGCGGACGAACCCCCGCAGACATTTCAGGTCGATAAACAATAATTTCAAACACATCTCTCACTTTTCTGCCATTTCGAGCAGACGCCCCCTTTTACGGTCATCCTGAGCGGAGCAGGAACGCCGAAGGCGTGCCTGCGTAGTCGAAGGATCTCCGTTAAAGTCCGATCAGACTCCATTAGAGATCCCGCCTTCGGCGCCCCCGCTTTGGCGGGAGTTCGACTGCAGTAAGCCCGTAAGGGCGTCTGCGCCGCTCAGGATGACCGCGCAAGCAAAAGGGAGCACCCGCAGGGCGTCTGCATCACTCAGGATGACCGATAGGGTGGGTACGTCGCAATGTGCAATGGGAATATGAGGTTTTGTGTCACTAAGCTTTTTCGACCCGCAAACCTAAAAAATCGAGGCTTTCGCCTCGATTTTTTAGGTTTCTTCGTTAATTATAGGAGTATCTCTCCAATTTTGTGCAAACATCCTCCAATTGCGTGTCCCAATCAACGAACTTGCGTTTCACATCTTTATTCTCGATCTTTGCGCATTCCCGATAGATGCGTCCGAGATCGCCCATCGAGCGGCTCCAAGCATATCCGAAGTCGGTAGTAGCAGTGCAGTAGATCAGATCGATCATCTCGGACGCTTCGGCATCGCGTCTGAACTGCTGATATAGCAGTGTATCGTAATACTGCGGCATCACGTCGCGGCTGCTGTAGGCACACAAAAACTCCAGCGCGGCGGCGGTCTGCCGAACCTTCGACGTGCAATAAGTGATGCCGAAGACGGTGCATCCCTCATGAACGGGTGTGATATAGTTCGTCTGCTTCTTCTCGTACTTGGGCACGGGAACGACGACGAAATCATCCCTCCCCGCAAGATATAGCTCCGCTTGACAAAGCCGGTTGACCGTAAACATCAGCTTGCCGTCCGCAAAGGCGCGCATCAGGTTATCGGCATCCGAATCGGCGTATTCAAAGGAGCTCGACTGGTGCGTGATGGCATAGATTTTGTCGGAAATATTCAAGCTGCGGGAGTTATTGAAGATGAGAACCATCTCCCCGGTATCGGATTCGGTATAGATATACTGCACGCCCATCCCCAACGCCAACGCGTCGATCATATCGTTCTTCTCGTAGCCGAAGCCGTAGGTGTCGCCCGCATCGGACGCTCCGACGGTATTGCCGTTGTCGATATTACACCTGATCGCCATCTCGTTCAAGAGATCGATGGTCCACTCGCCTTGGCGGGCGATCGTATAAACGGAACCGTACAGATCCTCCGCATACTGACTGTAGAGCGTGGTATTCACAAAGGTACCGTACATTCCGCCCAGATAGCTCAGCGCAAGATCGCCGGTAATCCAAAAGTACGCCCCCTTGGGATTGATGGCTTTGTTGTAGGCGGTCGCCCAATAGGAGGCATCGAAATCAATGAAGTCGGCGCCAAGCTCATCCAAATCCGCCAAATTCAGGAGATAGCCGCGGGTCGCCAGTTCCATTGCATAATACTGGTAGCCCGCCAGCAGATCGTACTCGGATGCGCCTGCTGCCAAGGCTGCCCCCAGCTGACTCTCCATCCCATCAACGGAGGAGATCGGCTCAATATTCAGCTCCAACCCATACTGCATCTTCAGCCGATGATCGCGCTCCAGCGTCTTGATGTTCACGGTACTCTCATCCAGCGGATCAGCCTTCAGCGAACGCTGCACATAGGCACCAACTGAACCTTCCACGTAAGCTACGTTGACGATCAGCTCTTCGCCCTCCAGACCTTCTTGCGCGAAATTAACGGTAGAGGTGGGCTTTTTTTCGGGAAATCCATCGGTAGTGATAGCAACAGGGACGGTAGTCGTAGGCTTGGTAGACAAATCTCCGTCAGACTCGTCTTCTCTCTTGTGGCAAGCGGCAACGGCGGGGAGCAGGAGCCCCGCCAACAGCAATGCGGTGACGGTTCGGGTGAATTTCATAACGGTTCTCCTTTCAAGCAAAAAACTCCCGCGAGAGGCGGGAGGAGGGGCGCATCGGTTTCGCCTCTTACTGATTTCAGTATAGCATAATCCGACGGATCTGTCAATAGTTTTTCAGATTTGTTTTTACAACTCTGCAGACTGTTCCCGTTTTCGCCGCCCTACCACCGAAAAAGAGGCTCCGCAGAGCCTCTTTTCGTTATTCCATTTCCCAAAGCTTCAGATCCTTGTAGTCGCCCTGATAAGCGATCTCCATCTTTTCGCCGTAATCACGGATGTAATAGGCGAATTCCCGTTCCTTGTAGCTTTGGACGACGTCGTCGTAATTCTCGTTGACGAAATCCATGGACAGCGCCTTTCGGCGGGCGATGAGGATACCGTCTCCCCGTACCACGGGGGCGGCGCACTCGCCTTCCTCCAGAGAGAGGATCAGCTTCTCAAACTCCTCGGTCTGCTGAGTATAGGTAAAGGCACCCAGCTCCACGTAATCCATCGCCAAGCCGTACTCGGCGGCGTATCGGTCGTCCAGCTCGCGCATGGAAGCTCCCGCCTGCAGCTCCTTGTAGAGCGTATCGGCAAATGCCACCTTCTCATCCTTGTCTGCCTCCACGTAGTAGATATACAGATACTCAGCGGAGAAAAAATTGCCGGCGGCAATATCCGCGTCAACGGTAGCGTCATCAAAGGGGATCAGATTGTGCCGTGCCGAGGTCAGATAGTCGTAGACCTTTTGGGCGTACAACTGCATCTTCAGCAACTCCTTGTAGACCACCTCGGTGAGGTATGCCTCTGCCAGTGCCGCTTCGTAGGACGCGGTATCGGCATAGTCAGCCTTCAGCTCCTCCAACGAAGTCTGAACGCTTTCCTTTTCTTCATCGGTCAGCTCCAGATCAAACTCCTCCATCAGCGCACGGTAGGTCATCACCTCTCTGAGCTGCTGATGCACCAGCGCCTGCAGCTCCTCGCCCTTGGCGGGATCGGCGGCGTATTCTTCTGCCGTATATCCCAGATCGTTCCGATAATTCATGGTGAAATAGCGGAGCAGGTCGTAAGAGACCTCCTGGTCACCGATCTCCATAGCCGCGTCGGAGCAGCCCGTAAAGCACGGGACGGCAAACAGCACCGCCAGCAGGAGAGCGATTAGTTTAACGGTCGGTTGAGCGCGCATACAAACGCCTCCTTTCGAGGATCAATATCTATCTTTTTCGTTGATGGCAAGACCTTCGCGCAGATCCTGGGTTGCCACGAACAGCTGCTCCAAACGGGAGGACAGCACGTAGAAGCTGCCTTCTTCTCCGGAGGAGGTACCGTCAGCGTTGATGTCCTCAATGGTACAGAAGAGCCGTCCGTCGGATAGCTGATAGAAGCGGAACTTCTTGGTAACGCTTTCCAAAACGTAATCCACTTCGGTGGTACTGTTACCGTTGGCATCGGTCTTATAAACCACGTTGCGGCGGGAAGAGACCTCGATGGTCGCCACGGGAGCGTTTTGCATTGCCTGAGCCGCATCCTCGTCGCTGACCGCACTGCGGTTGGCGATACTGATCAGGATCTGATAGAATTCCCGGAATTCCGCAGTATCCAGCGTAACGCCGTCGGCGGTATTGATCACCAGATTTTTACCGGTGCCGGTCAGCTGATAGGTCTCGTCGATCTCCTGCAGACCGCTTCTGTCGTTATCGTCCACGCCCAGCGCATAGTAACTGCCGCTGATCTTAATGGAGTCGCACTTGTCAATGCTCAGATACACCAGCTGATTCATCAAAAACGCCTGATCCTCCCACTGAAGGAAGTAAGCCTCATCAACGGCGACCTTGCAGATGGTATTGAATACCAGCGAGTAGGCGTAGTAGTAAGACCCTTCCTGCAGTGCGCTGAAGTAAACGTCATTGGAAATTCCCTGCGAAACCAGGCGAACGGTATACTTGATCTGATCAGAACCCAAGCCGTACTTTTCGCGGGTCGCATCGTCGAAGCCGTAATAGGACTCGCCCTCATCGTTGACCATCAGCGACGCCAGCTCCATCACCTCAGAGCCCTGGAAATCCGAAAAGAGGGAGGAAAGCTCCTCAAATCGGGAGGATACGTAGTAACCGGGATGAGAAGCGGCGTAGTAAACGCTGAGTCCGGCGTACTGGGCAAAGGGATCCTTGGACTGATCCAGCGGCTTGATGCTGATAGCGGGTGCCAGCTTTTGAGTCACGGTGCCGTCTTCGTTCGTATGGTCGTAAATATACTTGTCTTCGTGTCTCCAGATATAGAAGGCCTCCAACAAACCGTTAGACTGGGTGTCAACGGGAAGGGTCAGCGTAGGCGTTACCAGCTCCACGGGAGAGGAGAGGAGCGCCGCCTCCAGGTTGTTGGGCGAGAGGGTGTAGACCGAATCCCGCTCCACGGTCTCGCCGGTAGAAAGCAGCTTATCCTCGCCCGCCACCCGAACGTAGTAGCCGCTGCCCGAAGGCGTCTTATCACCCACGTAATAGGTGTAGGTCTGCACGGTTCCGTTCTCGTCCACCGCTTCCACCGTTATCGAAACGGCATCCTCGGGGGTGGCGAAGTCCAAACCGTAGCGGCTGTAGTCGTCGCAGTGATCCTCCACGCGGGAGGTGGCAAGGGTAAAGCCCGCACCCACCACTACGTTAGACAGCAGGGTGGTATCGTAGGGCGCATACTCGTAGTTGATCAGATAAAACTCGCCCGGAACCAGATCGTTGTCGTTATCTTCGGGACCTTCGTACTGATAGAAGCCCCAATCCACGTATTGCGCACCGTACACGGCGTTATCGGGATTGTGAATGGAGATCTTCTTGATGGATCCGCGCTCAAAGTGCGGGTACATCAGGACGCGGCCGTTGGTGGAAGCCACCTCGCTCTCCCAAATGGGATCGTACACTACCGACTCTGCTGCAGCCTCCTCTTCCGACGGTATGAGGAAGTAGACTACCAACAGCACGGCGAAGACAGCCGCAAGAATGCACATCAACCGTATGCTCTTGCTGATCGTATTGCTTTTCTTGATCGATTGACTTCTCATGAATATCTTCTCCTTATATTGACCGCCAGACCTACCACCGCGACCACTGCAGGCAGTGCGACCGACAGGATCACCGTCCACCGGGTCGCCTCGGCAGTGGTAATATTGAGTCCCTCGTTGGGAATGACCTTATCGTTCAGCTCGTATGCGGTGCCCTCGCCCGACATCAGCCCCAGCGCAGCCACCAACACCTCGCGGTTGGCGTATTCCGCCCGATCGGTATAGAGCTGATCGGAAAGCATGGTGGTACCTGCCGCCAGCACGTAAGAGCCTTCGGACAGGGTGCTGAAGGTCAGCAAAGCGTCGTCGGCGCTGACCTCATCGTCGCCTTCATTGGCGTAAGAGGACGCGGGAACGGTATAGATCGCCGCCACCTTGGAGGGATCGGTCACGCGAATGGGACGCGTGTTTCGGAAGATCATCTTTTCTTCCTCGTCCACCGCGGTCAGCCGCTGAGAGAGCAGATCGCTGCCGTCGGCGCGCGCACCCACCAGACCGAAGCCGTCCACGTGGATGCCGGCGGAGCCGTCATCCTTGAGCTTGGCGTCCAGATAGTCCACGCCTGCGGTCTCCTCCAAAAATCCTTCCAGCACGGGCAGAGAGCGCACGCCGGGATTCAGGAAGACCATCAGGGAATTGCCGGCGGTCTCGGTGAACTTTTTCAGTTTTTCCAGTTCTCCGGTTCCGGAGGAAGCGGAAGAATCGTTGGAAATATAATCGGTCTCGGGGCCGAAAATGATGGCAACCGAGTTAGCGGTGCTGTCAAAATCCTCGTACTGCAGATCGATCTTGCGGATCTCGTAGCCGCAGTCCCGCAGAAGATTCCAAAGATAGGAGGCGGAGCCGTAGCTGCTGCTCTCCTCTCCGATCTTGTAATCGCCGACCGCCTCACCGTGTCCGGTGATAAAATACGCGGTAGGAGTGACCCGCTGGGTCACCGAAAGGATCGCGGAAACCAAGCGGTACTCTCCCTTGAAGGAGGTCGCGTAATAACCGGAATTGAAGCCGTAGAAGGAGTTACGGTTGTACAAACGGTAGTTGTGCCAATACTCCGCCGGCTCGCCGGTGCTTTCGTTGTAGATGATGTTACCGTGGCTGTCCAGGCTGGGCATATAGTTGTCGATGAGGACGGAGGTAACGCCGAAGGAGCGATCCTCCGATTCGTAGTACTCCGCACCCACGATGGACTTGATCTTATGCCCCTCGGTATTCAGATCGATATACTCCACGTTGATATAGGCGTGGCGATCTGCCAGCGCCTCCGCCAGCTCGACGATATATTTCATTCCCCAGGCAGAGTAATCGCTGTAATAATTGTAGGAAGACGCGGGCTGACTTAGCTGATCGCGGTCTGCCATAAAGTAGATGGTCACCTGATTTTTGTGATCTCCCCGATCCGCCAACAGCTCGTTGGCAGTATCGGACAGCTCAAACAGGTTGTCGGCAGTCATATCCAGCTTTTCGCCGACTGCCGAAAAGAGCGCGGAAACGATCACGTTCAGGACGACCACCACCGCCACCACGGCGGCGGTAAGACCGACGGCGGCACCGCCGTAGCGGAAGGATTTGCGTTCTGTCAATTTCATACTTACTCTCCTCCTCAGCTATGACGGCGTTTGATAAAGACAACCGTACCGATCACCAGCGAGCCTGCGGGGATCAGACTGCACAGAATGACCGTCCAGGTGATCGCCTCGGTATCGGTAATGTCGTCCAGCCCCTCGTTGTCCATCACCTTAAAGTCGATCTCAAAGGGGACGGTATCACGGCTCATCAGACGCATGGTGTAATACAGGACGTCGCGGTTGGCGTAGGAATTGCTGCCCAGCAGCTCGTTGGAAGCAAAGCCCGTGCCGCCGCAGGTGAAGACGTAGGTGGCCACCTGCTCGTTATCATCGTTGGTAAGAGACTCGTAGGTAAGCGCCGCCAGGATCGCTCCGCTCTGATCCTCCTCGGAAAGAGCGGTACCGTCGGTCGCCACCAGCGAAGTGCCCTCAGGTGCCAGGAACACGGCACCCGATACCAGCTTGGCGAACATTTCGCTGTAGCCGATGGACTGCACGAAGTTGGGATCCAGCGTCAGCGGTCTGGCATTCGCGAAAGCCGCGCGGGGCTGGGAGTCCAGCCCGGTCAACTGATCGGTCAGGTTGATGCCCACGCTGTACTCATCGGTCTCGTAAACGCCCAAGAAGCTCTTTCCGTCGTCGGAAAGGCTGTTCTTGCCGCTGTCCTTGATCAACGCATCCTCAAAGGTCACGCCCCAGTAATCGTACAGATAAGATTCCAGATTGGTCAGCGGCTGGGCGGTATCGTCCAAAAACGCCATCAGATGATGATCCTCCTGCACCAAGAAGTGACGGATCATCGCAATCTCGTTGACCCCGCCGGATGCCGCCGCGGCATCGCCCGCGTAATCGGTCTCGGGACCGTAGATCACCAGGATCCGCGCGCTTTCATCGTTAAAGAGCGTCTCGGATTCCTTGGTCAGATCGATCTTCTTGGTGGTAAAGCCCGCATCGAAGAAGAGATCGCGCAGCTCCTGCGCCTCGCCGTAGTCGCCGGCAGAGGAGAACTCACCTGCCGTATAATCGCCTACCGGCTCACCGTGACCGGTGACAAAGTATACGGTAGGGTTGGCTCCTGCCAGGGACAAAATGCTGGCAGTAAAGCGCAGATCGCCCTGGAAACCGTAGACGTAGGAGGAATCGGAATCAAACACGAAGAAGGTATCGCGCTTGACGATACGGAAATTGTGGTGCATCACGGGCTCGCCGTTCTCGTCCAGTACGTCGTTTCCGTTTTCATCCTTTTCGCAGGTGTAGTTGTCGATGATCACGTCCTGCTTGGTCAGGGTAGTGCCCACCGTGGAGCGGAAAGCCTCCAGCTCCTTGGCGTTCTTGGTCAGATGCAGATGCTTCACCGAAATGAAGTCGTAAGCGTTGGCAAATTCCAGCGCGATGTCATAAACGTACTTCATGCCCCACAGGCTGGAGGTAGCGTCGTAGCCCAGGTTTTTGTAGTAGGTATTGGAGTAGTCCAGATAGGTGGAACGAAGCTCGTCCGCATCTGCCAGAAAGTAGATGGTAATATTATTTTCCTCGGCATCCAGCCGGTCCAACATTGCCCGAGACTCGTCGGAGATCTCGTTATAGCTTGCGCCCGACATATCCAGGCGCAGCAGTTGCCGTTCGGACAGAACCGTGAAGCCGATGTTCACCGCCAGCACCGCCAGCAAAACCAGAACGGTAATTCCGGAATGCAGCAGTCGGCGCTTGATCTTGCTTTGTTTTTTCTGTTCCATGTTTCTTTTCCCTTTTCAAAAACAGTGATAGAGATCTCAGTTCCAACGGCGCTTGTCGTAGACGCGGACGGTCAGGAAGAGGAACACGAAGGACAGGGAGAGGTAATACACGATGGCGTTGAAGTCGAAAATACCGGAGGTAAAGTTGACGAAACGCTCCATAATGGATACCCAGTTGATGACCGAGCGGATCACTGCGTTATCAATGTAGCCGTTCAGGATGGAGGTCAGCACGAAGAAGACCAGGATCGCCATGGTGCCCAGCGCGGAGATCAGCTGGTTCTCGGTCAGCGCGGAGATGAACACGCCAACGGCAATGCAAGCGGCACCTGCCAGCAGGATCGCCAGCGAGGAGCCCAGCAGGATCGCGCTGTTGGGAGTACCGAACTGATAGAGCAGCAAAAAGTCCAGACAGGAGATCAGGAAGGTTGCCGCAAACACCGTGTAAGCCGCCAGGAATTTCGCCACTACCATACCCATTAGGCTGACGGGAGAGGTCAGGAGCAGCTGCTCGGTGCGCATCTTTTTTTCGTCGGAGAAGAGCTTCATGGTCAGCAGAGGGAGCACGATGATGAACATATACATCAGGGTGGAAAAATAAGTGGACACGCTGCTGCCGGAGCCTGCCTGCAAAGTGCAGTAGGAGAAGAGCAGACCGCTGGCGATCAGGAAGATCGCAACGAAAATGTATCCGATGGGCGAAACGAAGTAAGAACGCAGTTCTCTTTTATAAATGGCAAGCATCGGTTATGCCTCCTTTTCAGCATCACCGCGACCTCTGCGGCGTTTTTTGCGGGTAGTTTGTTCGGGCTCGTCCACCACGGAAATGAAGATATCCTCCAGCGAAGCGCCCATGGACTCGATGCCGATGATAGGCCAGCTCTTGGCGGCCAGCGTATTGAACAGCATCTTACGGATGTCCACACCGGGAGTGGATTCCACCAGATAGGAGGTGGAGTCGGCGTCGTGACTGCCCAGCACCTCGGCGTAGGTAACGCCCTGCACGCTGCGGATGGCGGACAGCACGGAAGAAGTAGGACCGCAGACCTTGACGTTCAGACGGCGGCTTCCCTCGAAGACCTTGCTGATATCCTCGGTCTTCTCGTTGGCAACGATCTTGCCCTTGTTAATGATGATAATGCGGTCACAAACTGCCTGTACCTCGGGCAGAATGTGGGTGGAGAGAATAACGGTGTGATTCTTGCCCAGCGTCTTGATCAGGTTACGGATCTCGATGATCTGCTTGGGGTCAAGACCGACGGTAGGCTCGTCAAAAATGATAACCATGGGGTTGCCCACCAGCGCCTGCGCGATGCCCACGCGCTGACGGTAGCCCTTGGACAGGTTGCGGATCACGCGGTCGTACACGTCGGAGATGCGAACGGTGTCGCAGATCTCCTTCAGGTGCATGGAGCGGTTGAGGGTACATCCCTTCAGATCGTAAATGAAGTTCAGATATTCTCTGACGGTCATCTCCATATAAACGGGAGGATTCTCGGGCAGATAGCCGATCTGCTTTTTGGCGGAGATGGGATCCTCCAAAATGTCGATGCCGTTGATCTCGGCTCTGCCGGAGGTGCTGGACAGAAATCCGGTCAGCATACTCATCGTGGTCGTCTTGCCCGCGCCGTTGGGACCCAGGAAGCCCACGATCTCCCCTTCCTCAACGGTAAAGCTGATGTCGTTGACGGCGTACTTATCGCCGTAGCGTTTCACCAGATGCTCAATCTTAATCATATTTTCGTTCCTTTCAAGCAAAAAATTGCATGGCATACTTTCGTATCTTCCAGTATACCACGCAATTGTAAACAAAGTCTGAATAACAGAGAAATTATTCGATTTTTCGGTAAAAATTCATAAAAGCATCACACGATTCCGATGGCAGCCGCCATGGTGCCCCGCTTTCCTTTCGTGGCACGGTGGGAGTGATAGAGGAATGGCGCACAGCAGGTGCAATCGGCGGCAACGTCGATCTGCGACGGAGTGATCCCCGCCTCTGTCAGAAGGGCGCAGTTCATACCCACCAGATCGGCGTAGCGCGCGCTTCCCTTCCTGCGGATGTGGGCGTCGGCAAACTCCGCACCGCGAAGCGCGGTAACGGCGTCCACGAAATCGCCCTGCACCTCGAAACAGCAATCATGAATGCAGGCACCGACGGCAACGCGGACGTTGGCAAGCGACGCCCCCAGCCGAAGCATCTCGGAAACGGCGTTCGGAGCGATCCCGCCCACGGTTCCCCGCCAGCCCGCGTGGACGGCGGCGATCACGCCCGCCTCGGCGTCGGCCAAGAGGATCGGCACGCAGTCGGCGGTCTTGACGATCAGCGTCACGCCGGGGCGATCGGTGACGAACCCGTCGTAGTCGTCGAAGACTCTACCCCGATCCGCCTCGGTAACGTAGCGCACGCGGGCAGAATGGATCTGATGCGCCGACACGCGGGAGTCAGGCTCCAGCCCCAGCGCCGAGAGAAAGATGCGGTAGTTTTCCGCCACGTTCGCCTCGCTGTCGCCGGTGGAGGTGGTGAAGTTCATGGACGCCAGATACTCCTGCGTGCTGACTCCGCCCGCGCGGGTAGAAAAGCCGTGGGGCACACCGATGGCGTCAGAGACGTTGTAGATCAGTGCACCGTGATTTTTGAGATAGAACATAAGGGACTCCTTTCGGGGAAACGAGAAATGCCTTCGACGGCGGGGCTGATACAAACACATTCGCGCGGCAAGTACTTGCCGCGCTTTTCAAAAGTTCTTTGATCCAAACTTTCTTTTAAGAAAGTTTGGCGGGGTTTGGGGCAGCGCCCCAATTCATTCAATTCATTCCGATCTTCTGCATACGGATATCGCGTCCCTCGAAGCGCATAATCGTGTACTCCCCGAAAAGGCGGGAGGCGATGCGGTCGGTATAGCGGGCGCGGATCTCGTCAGAGGTCAGATTGGTGCTGATGATGGTAGGCTTGCGGGAGACGATACGGGTGTTGATAAGGTTGTAGAGCACGCCCACGGTAAAATTGTTGGACAGCTCGGCACCCAGATCGTCGATGATCAGCAGATCGCAGGTCAGATAGCGAGAGGTATCTGCCACCGATGCGGTGAGACTTCTGCCGAAGCGTTCCGCCTCGTAAGCGGAGAGCAGATTGGGCGCAGACTCGTAGAGCACGTCGTAGCCCTTCTGCACCACCTCTCCTGCAATGGCGGTGGAGAGATGGGTCTTGCCAAGTCCGGTTGCGCCGCAAAGGAGCAGATTTTCCCGGGTATTACCGTCAAACCGTTTGGCAAAGTCGCGGCACATCTCCCAATATTTCTGCATCAGCCGATAGACCCGGGGATCCTGACGGTAGTAGTCCAGCACGAAGGTATCGAATCGCTGGGTCTCGAAGAGATGAGCAAGTCCCGCGCGACGCATCCCCTCTTCGCTGAGCGCCGCCTTCAGACAGCCGCACATCTTCTGCCCGACGTAGCCCGTGTCCTTGCAATCGGGACAGGCGAATTTCGGCGCGTCGTAATCGACGGGATAGCCGGCACGCCGCATAACCTTCTCCCGCTGTGCCTGCAGATCCAGATTATCCAGACGGATGTTCTCCAGCCGCTCGGTAAGACCTTCCTTGCCCTTGGCGATCTCGTCCATAATGATCAGACCGGTGCGGGAGAGCTCGCGGTCGATCTCCTCCACCTCGGGGAGGGCGGCGTACAGCTCCCACCGACGGGCGTCGGCGGTCTCAATCGCCGTCTGACGGCGGGTCTCCATCTGTCGGCGGACGTCCGCAAACAGCTCTTTGTTGTATCCCATAATCGTTCTCCTTTACGAAGAATTTCGATGATTTTTTGAAGATTGAGCATCCCCCACGAACGCATTGTCCGCATCAACCCGGTAGGGGAGGGGCTTGCTCCTCCCGCATCAAACGACCTGCACAAGGTGACGGTCGGTGGGATCCGCTCGATG
>JAFTOC010000028.1 GCA_017451585.1 Clostridia bacterium | reverse complement strand
GAAGGACTTTTGCAAATGGCATCAAGCTCTCGCGTAACCGTATATGACGGTAAAGACAAGAAGCAAATGATTCGTTTTGACATTCCTACGGAGGTCGATCCCGTTGTTGCGTCTGCTGCTATTACGGACGAAATTGATAAAGGCACAAAAGAGCTTGTGGCAAGAATGTCCGATGAAGCCGTCACCGAAGTTGAGATCAAAAAGATGGCAGAAAAAATTGTCGGCAGCAGGAATCTGTTGCGCAAATACATCGGTAAAGAATCAATTCGTGTGGATGCTTATAAGATCGATCAAAACCCACAAAACGCAGGTTATCGTTCTTGGGAACAGACGCAGATCAACAACTCCGGTGCGGAAAAGTTTGTTGTCTACTTCGCGGTCATTTTGTCTTTGATGAATTATACGCGCGGTGATTTTGGAAGTATCCGCGACAAGGATTTGCGAAGCGCGTTGATTCTTGACAACCCCTTCGGAGCAACATCCTCTAAGCACATTCTTGTTCCGATGTTTGCAATAGCGAAGCATTTCAGAGTACAGATGATATGTCTTTCTGACATCAATAAGTCTGCCGTTATTAACTGCTTCGATATTGTCATTAAGGCGATTGTCAAAAAGCGTCCAATGTCGAACAATGAGCTCTTGACACACGAAGGAAATGAATTTATCGAACACGGATTCTACCGTTCAGAGCAGTTATCATTGTTGTAAAAAAATACAAAGTTATCCCTTTGTTTTTGTACCTTAAACCGAACTCCTACATAATTATCTTCAGATATATTTAAGGTTAAAAAAGCAAATGGTGGTATTTGCTTTTCAAAGCTTAAAATTGATATTTGCCCCCGAGGTCGCACAGAATGTGCGACCTCATATTTTTAACTAAAACTATTGACAAACTTTCTTTCATATGCTATAATTACTACACGGTACATTTGTACCTTGTATGATTTGGAGGCATTTATGAATAAGTGGAGTCCCGAAAGAGCAGAGGCGATCCGCCAATTTATAGACGAGTATTTTATGGAGAACCGCAAATCTCCGACGGTGCGCGATATAGCGGCGGGAACGGGTATCTCTAAAACTTCGGTGCAGAGATACCTCACCGATATGAAAGAACACGGAGAGATAGCGTACAACGGTCGTCGCAGTATCGGCACGAATCTCTCTCGCAATATGTTTGAAACCACGCCCGCGGTCCGCTACGACTCTACCATGTCCTGCGGGTTGCCGAGGGAGCCAAATGTGGAAGAATCGGAGATCATTCCTCTCCCCACCGCGCTGGTTGGTGACGGTAAGTTTTTCATTCTCACCGCGAAAGGTGACTCGATGACGGGTATCGGAGTTGATGACGGCGACCTCGTTATCGTTCGTGAACAGAACACTTGCAGGGATGGAGATTACGCGGTTGTTCTTGTAAACGGAAGTGAAACGCTGCTCAAAACAATTACCTATCTTCCCGATAAGAAAGCATATTTGCTTCACGCCGAGAATCCCGACTACGATGATCGCATTGAACGCAACGTGCAGATTCAAGGGGTTGCTACACGTGTTATTAAGAAGCTTTGAGGGAAATAAACTGTCCTTCACTTTTAGCAAGCACTGCCTCTTGGTACCAAACGGCACTTTTGTTAGGGAATGCTCCCCTAATACCCTGTAGATTTTACAGCGAAGGAGGTTGAAAATGGAGAAGAACGTTGAACAGAAAATCAAGCCCGAAGAACAAAAGCGCCATCTGATAAAGGCGTATCTTGATGATGAAGAATACGAAAAGTTTCAGCTTTTCGCAAAGGCTTGTAATTGTACCAATAGCAATTTTGTTCGTGAACTTTTGGCGGGCGCAACACTTATTGAGTTCCCACCGAAAGATTATTGGGAAATAAAAAATCAACTGAACAGGGTGGCAATCAATGTCAATCAAATAGCAAGAATTGCGAACTCGGAAGGATATATCAATGTGGATGAATACCGTCAGCAAGCAAGTCTTTTGATGAAAATTGCAGCGGAAATGTCAATGTTCGTTAGCTATTGCGGCGCACAACTTAATCCGCGATTGTATGAACCAAGTCCGTTTTTAACCGAGCTTTTGAGAAAATATGATGTTGAAGAAATGTTAAACAGAGTGCTTGATGTCCTCAAGGACAAGCACACTACGTGGCTTTATGCAGAGCTTCCCAAAATTAACAAGGAAGTGTTACGCGAAAAAATTATTGCGATTCTCCGCAAGAAGCATGCCGGCATTGATATTCCGGATGATGAAATCGAAGCAATTGCCGACGTGCTCCTTCCCGGTGTTATAAAGTTCTTCTCCTCTGACGAATGGCGCGCTGAGCTTGAGGCGTGGAGGAAGGAACAAGAATTATTATCGAAAAAGAAGGAGGACAAAAATGGGGTTGCTTGAATGTGCAAGCGGCGCATCTGTTTGGCGCGGCTATGACTATTACAATGAGAAAAAAGTAAAAAACCTAACGGAAACCGATGCAGGTGTGTTTACCGCCGATGTCATCGGGACGGCAAGCGAGCCTTACGTTGTCGAGATCGACGTTGCTCATCCGAGAAAATCGGCCTGCAACTGCCCTCATGCTGATGGCAAACGCATTGTCTGCAAGCATATGGTGGCAACTTATTTTACCGCTTATCCCGAAGAGGCAGTTAGATTTTACCGAGAGTATTTGAAAGCGCAAGATGAAGCCGAGCAATATGAGGAAGAACTTTATGACAGGGTGCAGGCATATGTTGGACATATGAAAAAGAACGAGCTTCAGCAAGCCTTACTTGAACTGCTCTTTGACGGTCCCGAATGGCAGTTTGAAAGATTTGTGAGAGATCACGATTTAGATGTATATTGACGGAGGAAGCAAAATGGATATATTGCTAACAGCGTTCAAAGGTGAGCACAATTCGTCATATCAACTTATAAAAGATATTGAATGTGACAAACTGTTATTAACGAATTCCTTTGACGGATTGGAAGAAGATATCGAAGAATTTGAGTGTGAAGAATATTCTGCCGTTATAATGTTTGGGTTGGACACTAAACTAAAAGATCGCATTAGAATTGATGTTCGTGCCCAAACTGAGTTTGGAACAAAAGACACTGTTTGGGATGTATCGGCAATGTCTGAAATGCTTGATATATGCGGCGTTCCTAATTATATTTCAAAACGTCCGACAAAATATTTGTGCAATTACGCATATTACTTAATGCTTACAAGAATGTGCGGACGAGCAGTTTTCATACACGTTCCGCCGGAAAAATATATTACTGATGAAATTAAAAACAAGATTGTTTCTGCAATACAAAAATTAAGTTGTTAAAAAGAAGGTGGTGAATTATGACAGGAGTACGAGCTTGCTACGGCGCCGGTCGGCAAACTCGTGATCAAATTCGCAATTCCCAGCGTTATTTCGCTGGTCGTAACGCAGCTCTACAATATCGTTGACCAGATTTTCATCGGCAACGGTGTCGGTTATCTCGGCAACGGCGCAACCAACGTGGTCTTTCCCATAACGGTCATTGCCTACGGACTGGCGATGCTGCTGGGCTGTGCCTGTGCCGCATTTTTGAATCTTCGTTTGGGAGAAGGGAAGCAAAAGGACGCGGAAAAAGGAGTAGGCAACTCGCTGACGCTGCTGGTAGCATTAGCGGTGATCCTTCCCGCTCTGTGTTACTGCTTCGTCACCCCGCTGGTCAGATTATTCGGCGCGACCGATACGATTCTTCCGTACGCGTTGGATTACGGAAAGATCATCATTTTGGGCTTCCCCTTCGTGATCCTGTACACGGGATTAAATCAAATCATCCGTGCGGACGGCAGTCCAAAGCTGGCGATGGTATCAATGCTGTCCGGAGCGGTGCTCAACGTCATTCTGGATTACATATTCATTTTTCCGTTGCAGATGGGAGTCAAGGGAACCGCGATCGCAACGGTCGTCGGGCAGGCGGTTTCGCTGATTATTGCGCTGTTTGGCATCTTCAGACTAAAGCACGTTCGGCTAACGAAGGAATGCTTCCTGCCCGACGGTAAGATCATTGCGGGCGTTTGCTCCATCGGCGCATCCAGTTTTATCGTGCAGGCGGCGATCGTACTGTTCACCGCTGTAATGAACAATGTTTTAGTGAAATACGGCGCGCTTACTAAATACGGCTCCGATATTCCCATTGCCGCCATGGGCATCGTGATGAAGGTCAATGCCATCATCATCAACGTGATCGTCGGTATCTCTATCGGCGGGCAACCGTTGATCAGCTATAGCTACGGTGCAAAGAACTATCAGCGCGTGAAGCAGGCGTTTAAGACCGTCCTGCTGTCCTGCGTGGCAGTCGGTATACTTGTGTTCGTTTTGGTAGAGTTTTTTCCCGCACAGGTATTAGGGCTGTTCGGTGACGAAGGCGGGCTTTATACGGAGTTTGCCGTCAAATGCTTCCGAATTTTACTGTGTCTTTGTATATTAAACGCCGCGCAACAATGCTCCGGCATTTTTATGCAGTCTATCGGAAAGCCGGGCGTGTCGATGTTTTTATCTCTGACCAGACAGGTCATCTTCCTGATTCCCGCAGTTCTCCTGATGTCGTATTTCTTTGGTCTGGAGGGTGCTCTGTGGGCTTGTCCCGTGGCAGATGCCGTGGCTTTTGCGGTGGCGGCGGTCTTCATGGTTCGGGAGATCCGAAAAATGAAGCAGGTCGACGGTGCGGTCTGAAAGGGATTGCCCCGGAAGATTTTAACAGATCAAAAAAACTTTCGGAAAAAGCATTGACTTTCCTACAGTAATGTGATATAATACTGACGGAAAATATCAATAATATATGGGAACCAGCTGTCTGTAGAGGAAGTTAGTTCCCTTATGCTTTTTTACGGGAGTGTGGGAATGAAAAAAATTGACCCTACGGTATGGAAAGAAACCGGATACATCGCAGTATGGATGCTGATCTTCAGCGTCTTGATGCAAGCGGTTTTTCTGATAATCGGGAAGTGGGACTACACCGTTTTGCTGGGGAACGTCCTCGGCGCGGCGGCATCGGTGCTCAACTTCTTTCTGATGGGGCTGACCGTTCAGAACGCATTGCAGAAAGAGGAAAAGGACGCCAAGAACGCCATGAAGCTTTCGCAGACCTACAGAACGCTTCTGCTTTTGGTGGCGGCGATTCTCGGCGCGGTACTGCCTTGCTTTAATCTTTGGTCGGTGGTAATCCCGCTACTGTTCCCTCGGATCGCCATTGCGTTCAGACCTCTTTTTGACCGCAAGCAAGGCTGACGGTCCGAGTGAATTTTCGGAGGTGAAAAAACGATGAAATCAAAAAGCCGTCGGCTTTCGGCGGTGGATCTATTGCTGATCGTACTGATGATCCTGCCCTTTGTGGCGGGCATTGTGCTGAAGGTGCTGACCGCGCCGCCTTCTGAGGGGATCAGCATTACCGGTGCGCGGGTGTATTTTACGATCCCGATGCCTATCCAGGATCTGCCTATCACCGAAGCGCAGGTCAACTCGGTGCTGGTGCTGATCTCGATCTTTGCGCTGTGTCTCTTTATGACGCGCGGGCTGAAGGTGAAGGCGGAATCCAAACGGCAACACGCCGTGGAATGGATCGTGGAGAAGGTAGAAGGTCTCGTCAACGAGAATATGGGTGAGATGTTCGCCGGCTTTGCGCCGTTTATCGCCGCGATCATCGCGCTGTCCGCTCTGTCCAGCCTGTCCACGCTGATGGGATTGTACCCGCCTACGTCGGATATCAACATCGTAGCGGGCTGGGCGATCCTGGTGTTTATCCTGATCACCTACTACAAGTTAAAGGGCGGTCTGCTCTACTATCTGAAGGGATTTACCGAGCCGATCTTCGTGATGACGCCGCTCAATATCTTAGGCGAGATCGCCACACCGGTCTCCATGGCGTTCCGTCATTACGGCAACGTACTGTCGGGATCGGTCATTGCGGTGCTGATCGCAGCCGCCCTGCAGGGCTTATCCTCGCTTCTTTTGGGATGGCTTCCGGGAGCGCTGGGCGAGATCCCTTTCCTGCAGATCGGTCTGCCGGCGATCCTGTCGGTCTACTTTGATATTTTCAGCGGATGTATGCAGGCGTATATCTTCGCCATGCTGACGATGCTGAACGTTTCGGGTGGATTCCCCGAGGACGAATATGAAAAACGCAAGCAAAAAAAGCTGCTGAAGAAGCAGAAAAAATTACAAATGAATCATTAAATTTTGGAGGTAAATGATTATGTTAGAACTTGCTATTGGTATTATTTTGGGTTGCTGTGCCCTGGGCGCAGGTATTTGTATGGGTATCGGTGCAATCGGTCCCGGTGTCGGTGAAGGTAACGCCGTTTCCAAGGCTTGTGAAGCCATTGGCCGTCAGCCCGAGAGTAAAGGCGCGGTTACGTCCACGATGATCATGGGCTGTGCCATCGCAGAGACTACGGGTATCTATTCGCTGGTGATCGCCATTTTGCTGATCTTCGTAGCCCCCAATATGCTGGTGAACGTTCTGATGAGCGCGATCGGCTAATGCCGGGAGTATCGTTATGCAAAGTTTAGATATCATTTCTGTCAATCTCTGGCAGATATTGATTTCTCTGGTCAACCTTCTTCTGCTGTTTCTGATCCTGAAAAAGTTCCTGTTCAAGCCCGTGAAAAAGGTGCTGGAGCAACGTCAGGCAGAACTGGACGCCCAATATGCGTCGGCTGACCGCGCCGAAGCGCTGGCAGACGAGCACCGCAAGGAGTGGGAGGAGAAGCTATCCACCGCCAATGCCCAAGCGGATGCCATTTTGCAATCCGCCACCGAGAATGCCAAGTATCGCGGGGACAAGCTGATCGCCGAGGCACAGGATCGTGCTGACGGCATCATCCGCGCGGCAGAGACCGAGGCTCAGCTGGAGCGCAAGAAGGCAACAGACGGCATCAAGCGCGAGATCGTCGAGGTCTCGGGCGCGCTGACCGAAAAGATGCTGGAGCGCGAGATCAACACCGAGGATCACAGAGCACTCATCGATTCCTTTATCGAGGAAATAGGTGACGGCAATGAATGAGATCGGTAAAGAATACGGCGCCGCTCTCTTCATGTTAGCTGTAGAGGAGAGGGCGCAAAAGGAATATTCCGCCGCCCTTGCCAAGGTGAAAGCCGTTTTTACGGAAAATCCCGAATACATGGAGTTTCTGACCTCACCGAGCATTCCGCTGAGCGAGCGTCTGTCCGCCATCGAGGCGGCATTCGGCAGTACGGTTCCGGAGCAGGTGCTTTCCTATCTGCAGTTGATGTGCGAGAAGGGAAGGATCACGTATTTTGGGGAGTCGGCGGAGGAGTTTGAAGCCCTGCTTTCTGCCTCTGAGCGGATTTCTACCGCTAAGATTACCAGTGCGGTAGAGCTGACCGACGAGGAAAAGCGCAAGCTGACGGCAAAGCTGGAGGCTCTGTACAAGGGCAAGATCCGTGCGGAATATTATATCGACGAGAGTCTGCTGGGCGGTCTGATCGTCGAGGTGGACGGCAACGTCATGGACGGAAGTCTGCGCCACCGTTTACGCGAAGTAAAGGAAGTGATCCAATCGTGAGCACGAGACCCGAAGAGATCAGTAACGTGATCAAAGAACAAATTAAAAATTACAGATCGAAGATCGAGATGAAGGAGACCGGTACGGTCATTCTGGTGGGCGATGGCATCGCCCGGGTCTACGGTCTGCGGGAGTGTATGGCAAGCGAGCTTCTGGAATTTGAGGACGGAAGCTTCGGCATGGCACAGAATCTGGAGACCGAGACCGTCTCGGTAGCCATCCTGTCGGATAATAACAACATTCGTGAGGGCTCCTCGGTCAGACGCACGGGAAAGGTTTTGTCGGTTCCCGTAGGCGAGGCTCTGCTGGGGCGCGTGGTAAACGCCTTGGGCGAGCCTATCGACGGCAAGGGATCGGTTGCGACTACTGCCACCCGTCCCATCGAGTCGGAAGCTCCCGGTATTATCGAGCGCAAGAGCGTTTCGGTGCCGCTGCAGACCGGTATCAAGGCGATCGACAGCATGATCCCAATCGGACGTGGTCAGCGTGAGCTGATCATCGGCGACCGTCAGACCGGTAAGACCGAGATCGCCATCGACACGATTATCAATCAAAAGAACGAGAACGTCATCTGCATCTACGTCGCCATCGGACAGAAGAACAGCTCGGTGGTACAGCTTGCAAACGAGCTTTCCCGCGCGGGCGCGATGGAGTATACGATCATCGTTTCCGCATCGGCATCCGAGTCCGCGCCTCTGCAGTACGTTGCGCCCTATGCGGGCTGCGCCATGGCGGAGTATTTCCGTGAGCAGGGAAAAGACGTTCTGATCATCTACGACGACCTGTCCAAGCACGCGGTAGCCTACCGTGCGCTGTCCCTGTTGATTCGCCGTCCCCCCGGACGCGAAGCCTATCCCGGTGACGTCTTCTACCTGCACTCCCGCCTTTTGGAGCGTGCGGCTTGTGTCGCCCCCGAATACGGCGGAGGTTCTATCACCGCGCTCCCTCTCATCGAGACCCAGGCGGGGGACGTGTCCGCCTATATCCCCACCAACGTGATCTCCATCACCGACGGTCAGATCTTCCTGGAGACCGAGCTCTTCCACGCAGGCGTTATGCCTGCCATTAACCCCGGTATCTCGGTGAGCCGAGTGGGCGGTTCTGCTCAGCTTAAGGCCATGAAGAAGGTTTCGGGTGAGCTGAAGCTGCTCTACTCCCAGTATCGCGAGCTCCAGTCCTT
The DNA here is from genome assembly GCA_017451585.1 of Clostridia bacterium. Classification (GTDB taxonomy): domain Bacteria; phylum Bacillota; class Clostridia; order Oscillospirales; family CAG-272; genus CAKSQF01. The sequence continues at coordinate 24,872 of JAFTOC010000028.1, read as the reverse complement.
TGCCCAGTTCGGCAGTGATCTGGACGCCGATACCAAGGCGCGTCTGGCGCTGGGCGAGCGGATCGTGGAAGTTCTCAAGCAGGGAAGAAATTCCCCTGTTCGCGTGGGTTGCCAGGTGGCGATCGTTTACGCGGTCATCAACGGCTATCTGAACGACACGCCCGTGAAGAAGGTCAAGGACTACGAGCGCTCTTTGTACGAGTTGCTGGAGAATAAATACAGCAACTTCCTTGCCAGCGTGGAGGCGGGCAACTGGAACGACGCCGACGTCGAACTCTTGAAGGCTGCGCTGGACGAGATGAAGAGGTGAGCGGATGGGTGCTGATATCAAGCAACTGCGCACACGCATCAAAAGCGTTGATTCTACGCTTCATCTGACCAAAGCAATGGGGCTGGTGGCGTCGTCCAAGATCCGTCGCGCTACCGAATCCATGAACCGCGGCAAAGAGTACGCCGCTGCACTCACCGAAACGGTGGAGCAGCTCTCCACCTACGAGGAGTGCAGAAAAAGCCCCTATATGAAGGCTACCGACGGCGACAGACTTTGTCTGCTGGTCGTTGCCGGTGACCGCGGGCTGGCGGGCGGCTATAACGCCAATATCTTCCGTCTGCTGAAGGAGTATCCCGACGCCGAGATCATCCCCGTGGGCAAGCGCGCCTGCGACCGTTTCCCGGGGAAACTGCTCTACGCAGAGCATTTCACCTACGCGGACGCCAAGGAGATCGCTGACCGGATCTGCCGCGAGTTTATTGAGGGTAAATTTGACCGTTTCGGGGTCGTTTGCACCAAATATATTTCCCTGATGTCACAGGAGGCCTACGTCAGATGGCTCCTGCCCCTGCAAATGAGCGAAAGCGCCAAGTCGGTCTCGGCTGTTTTCGAGCCGGACGAGATCACTGTGCTGAACGCCGTGATCCCCGAATACGTGGCGGGGATGGTCGTCGCCTCGGTGAAGGAAAGCTTTGCCGGTGAGGTGGCGGCGCGGCGCGTGGCAATGGACAGCGCCGGCAAGAATGCGCAGGAAATGATCGACCGTCTGGGGCTGGAATACAACCGCGCAAGACAGGGCGCCATCACACAGGAGATCACCGAGATCGTCGCCGGCAGCGGCTCTTGATCGGTGACACTGAAAAGGAGAAAAACTATGTCAAATACAGCAAAAGGACACGTTTCCCAGGTCATGGGACCCGTGGTGGACGTGTGCTTTGAGGAAGGCAGTCTGCCCTCCATTTATAACGCGCTGACCATGCAAAACGGCACGAAAACGCTGACCGTCGAGGTGGCACAGCACATCGGTGACAACGTGGTGCGTTGCATCGCCATGTCCTCTACCGACGGTCTGAAGCGCGGCACCCCCGTCACCGATACGGGTAAGACCATCAGCGTGCCCGTGGGTAGAGAAACGCTGGGACGCATCTTCAACGTACTGGGTGATACCGTGGACAATAAACCCTTCGACGCTTCGGTCGAGCGGTGGAATATACACAGACCCGCTCCCTCGTTCAGTGAGCTGTCCACCTCTACCGAGATTTTGGAGACCGGTATTAAGGTCATCGACCTGATCTGCCCCTACTCCAAGGGCGGTAAGATCGGTCTGTTCGGCGGCGCAGGCGTGGGTAAGACGGTGCTGATCATGGAGCTGATCAACAACGTTGCCAAACAGCACGGCGGCCTGTCGGTCTTCACCGGCGTCGGCGAGCGTACCCGCGAGGGCAACGACCTGTACAACGAAATGAAGGAATCGGGGGTTCTGACTAACACCACGCTGGTGTACGGTCAGATGAACGAGCCCCCCGGAGCGAGAATGCGGGTCGCCCTGTCGGGGCTGACCATGGCGGAATACTTCCGCGACGAGGAAAATCAGGACGTTCTGCTCTTTATCGATAACATCTTCCGCTTTACACAGGCAGGCTCGGAGGTTTCCGCTCTGCTGGGACGTATGCCCTCGGCGGTAGGCTATCAGCCCACGCTGGCTACCGAGATGGGCGACCTGCAGGAGCGCATCACCTCCACCAAGAAGGGCTCCATCACCTCCATTCAGGCGGTCTACGTGCCTGCAGACGACCTGACCGACCCCGCTCCCGCCACTACTTTCGCTCACCTGGATGCGACCACGGTTTTGTCCAGAAGCATATCCTCGCAGGGCATCTACCCCGCAGTAGACCCGCTGGAATCCACCAGCCGCATTCTTGCGCCCGAGATCATCGGAGAAGAGCATTACACCGTAGCCCGCGAGGTACAGCGGATTTTGCAGAGATACCAAGAGCTGATGGATATTATCGCCATCATGGGTATGGACGAGCTTTCCGATGAGGACAAGATGTTGGTACAGCGCGCTCGTAAGATCCAGCGCTTCCTGTCTCAGCCCTTCGACGTGTCCGAGAAGTTTACGGGCATCCCCGGCGCATACGTTCCGCTGTCTGAGACCATTCGCGGCTTCAAGGAGATCATCGAGGGCAAACACGACGATCTGCCCGAGTCTGCATTCCTTTTCGTCGGCACCATCGACGAGGCAGTGGAAAAGGCAAAGAAGGCGGCGCGATGAAGACCTTCCCGTTGAAAATATCCTCTCCCGAAGGCGATCTCTTTCACGGTGAGGCGGTCAAGCTGATCGTTCGCGGCGTGGAGGGCGAGCTTGCGGTGCTGGCAGGACATATCCCCTTCGTGACCCCGGTGAAGACCTGCGATTGCAAGGTGGAGCTGGAGGACGGAGAAGAGAAGATCGGCACCACCGACGGCGGACTTCTGACCGTGTCGGGCGAAAAGGTCGTACTGCTTTCGGGCAGTTTTGCTTGGAAAGAATAACGAAATAAATCGTTAAGCGGCGATGACAAAAATCTGTCATCGCCGTTTGACGTTACAAAGTTCCAAGAACCTGTCGGCAGATGCGTTCACTTGGCTCGGCAGCAAATTTCACCGCTCAACAATGAAAAAAGATCGAAAAAGCTATTGCAATTGCAAAAAGATGGTGCTATAATAATATATAAGTATCTGAAAATGCAAGAGTGTTCTCTTGCTCCGATACCGTTCAAAAGGTGTAAACGCCCGAGGGCGAATACATAGTTACTCTGCAAAATTTATTAACAAGGAGGAAAAAACAACATGAGTAACAAAGCAAACAAGCGCTCTATGTTGGTCTGCGCCATTACACTGCTTCTGTGTGTGTCCATGGTAGTCGGCTCAACATATGCGTGGTTCTCCGATGCTGTCACGGTAAGTGACAATGTCATCGAGTCCGGCGAGCTCAAGATGACCATGAGCTATTCCGATAGTCTCAACGGCACCTGGACTGACGCCAAGACCGCAACTGCTCCCATTTTCAACTACGACAAATGGGAACCCGGCTATACGGTAGTCAAGTACGTAAAGGTGGGCAACGTAGGCGACCTGGCGTTCCGCTACCGTCTGAACTTCACCCCCAACAGCACTGTAAGCGGTGCTTATGAGCTTGCCGACGTGATCGACGTTTACTATGTAGTAGAACCTACTGCAGACATCACCACTCGCGCACAGGTTGCAAATATGACCTACGCGGGCACTCTGTCTGATGTAATCGATAACGAGGGCACCCTGAACAAGGTATTGATGCCCAAGGAGACCGACACCGTTGCCATCGCGCTGAAGATGCAGGAGTCTGCAGGCAACGAGTATCAGAATCTGTCCATCGGCGGCGGCTTCGATCTGGAGCTGGTTGCAGTTCAGTACACCTCTGAAGAGGATAGCTTTGGCAACGATTACGACGCCGAGGCTTGGAATGCGGTTTACACTGCTAACGAGCTGAAGGAAGCACTGGCAAAGGGCGGCTACATTGTACTGGGCGCAGATATTACGCTGACCGAAATGATGATCGTTGGCAAGGATACCACCCTGTCTATGATGAAAGGTGCTAGCTTGACTGCTACGTCTCCCTATATGTTCTATGTGGAAAATGCTGATCTAACCGTTAAAAACGGTACTTATGTGAATACCAATAATACCGGTGTTGATACCGCTATCTTTGCCGTTATTGGTGATTCCCAAGTGACCATTGAGGACGGCGATTTCAACGGCGGCACCGGTGCTAATAGTGTCAACGCTGTTGTTTGGACCTATGCCGGTGATCCTACCGTTACCATTAAGAACGGTAACTTTACTACTGGTGTTGATGCGGGCGGCAATGCCGGCACCATTATTTACGTGGAACTGGGTACTGTGAATATCGAAGGCGGTAACTTCTCTAATTCCGGTAAATATTACTGGAATAAGAACTGGATGATGAACGCCGCTGATGCTGCTTACGCAGCAGGCACTGCCAAGATCAACGTCACCGGCGGTACTTACAGCTTTGATGTTTCCACCGAGAACGTTGAGCTCGGTGTTGTTGCTGCCGGCTACTCTGCAATGAACAATGGTGACGGTACTTGGACTGTCGTATACGGCAACGCTGTTAATACTGTAGCGGCTGCTAATGCGGCGATGGCGGCAAGCAGCGAGAACGTGGTTCTTTATAATACCACCGAGCCGAGTAGTGTGGTTGAGATTCCTGCAAGCTACACCGGTACTCTGACTCTGCTGAACGTGACTGTCAAGTCCGTACAGGCTACGGCTGATGCAGACATTGTGATCGAGGGTAAAGTTGTGGTGAACGCCAACGGTGACGGTATTGCGGTTGCTTCCGAGAGCACCGGTGTGTCCGCTATTACCGCAAACGGCACGCTGAACATCAGCGGTATCGGTACGTTGACCGCTATCGCAAGCGGTGATCATGCTTATGGTATTGGCGCTTCGGGCGCTACTGTAAGCATTCGTGACATCACTATCGACTATGTTGAAGGCGGTCATGCCTACGGTGTCGGTAGCGATACCAAATATTACAAAGATGCTCCCGAGGGCGCTCCTGCTATCGGTGGAGCGGTTGTTACTCTGGATAAGGTTACCGTGAACAAGGCAATCGGTGGTTCCAAGGCAGCTGGCATTGGCGCTATTTACTGGAACGGAACGAGCGTGACTATTACCAACTCCACCATCAAATATGTTGAGGGAGGCGTTTCCGCAGCCGGTATCGGCGGTAGCCGTGTAAGTGACGGTGCAACCGAGGCTGAATGCGTGACCATTCAGATTGTTGATTCCTCTATTACCGCTAAGGGCGGCGTATACGGTGCAGGAATCGGTTCCGGCTATGATACCCACTGCCAGCCCAACCAGCCTGTTTGCACCGTCAAGATCAGCGGCAATTCTGTCATCAACGCTACCGGCGGCAAATACGCTGCAGGTGTAGGCACCGGTTATCACAATGCCGGTTTGGATGGAGAGATCGCATCCACCGTTACGGTAAATGCTGCTTCCGGAGAGAAGTTCTATAAGGACTCTTACACCCTTGCGCAGGATGTAGGCTTCGGTGTCGTTGATGTTTCCAGAGAGGGTAAAGGCAACAACTGCTCCATCAACTATAAGGGTACCGAGATCGGTATTACTCTGAGCGTAAAGAGTGATGATGAACTGAAGACCGCTCTTGAAAACGGCGTGACTAACATTTATTTGGCGGATGGTTCATATACCATGATTAGCACCGGCAATGATGTAACCATCACCGGTACGAAGGATACTAAGATTGCGCTTCCGTTTGGTCAACTGAGCGGTAACAAAAACACTATCACTTTCGACGGCGTTACCGTTTACGGTGAAGCAGAGAGTAGTTGGTATTCCACGCTGTTCAACGGTGCGAAGAAGGTTATTTACAAAAACTGCACCATCTACGATCAGCTTACTACTTATTGCGACTCCGAGTTTATCAACTGTACCATCTACAACGACTTCGAAAACGATTACTCCGTATATTGCTACGGTGGCAAGAACATCTCCTTTACCGGATGTACCTTCAATGCTACGAATGGCAAGGCGATCAAGGTTTATGACGAAGGCAACGGCGGCAGAACCGTCAATGTTACCGGATGCACCTTTACAGCAGTGAATTACAAGAAGGCTGCTGTTGAAATCGACAGCACGTACAGTACCTACTATCTTTACATCGAAGATTGCAAGCTCGAGGGAGCATTTACTGCACTGTGGAACAGCGATGCGGGCGAAGATGCTGGCACCAATGTTTGCGTTGACGGTACTTGGGTGAAGGGTTCTGCACCTGCAGCCAATTAATTCTTAGCAATATTCCTCCTAACGCCCATCTCCTTCGGGAGTTGGTGTATCCATAGGGATCAAGCACTGCTCGATCCACAATCAAAGAGGCTGTTGCCCATCGGCAACAGCCTCTTTTCAGTATTACTTGCGAACCATCATCAAAGAAACGATCTGGAAGGGGCGAACGGTGATATCCACCTTGCCGTTCACAACGGGCAGCTCTTCCTTAATGTCCTCGAGGATGTTACAGGTAAATACCTGCTTCACATTTTCGGGAAGGGTGACGGTACAGCGGGTCTGATTGCGCTCTGCCTCGTAGAGACGAACCACGAAGGCGTCATCGCGATAAGCCGCAGGCTTGATTGCCTCACAAACGACGTTATCCGCAGACAGACTCAGCAGAGGAGCGGAGCCGTTGGCAGTACCGCTGACTGCTACTGCGGGGATATTCAGCAGATAGGACTCGCGAACGACGTTGCCGGTAGCAAAGCCCTCGGCGTGAGGATAGAGGGAGTAGGTCATCTCGTGAACGCCCTCGTCGCCGGTCACGTCGGGGTGAGTGCCGCCCCGATGGAGGGTCAGGCAGAGGTTGCCCTCGTAGGTGGAGATGCCGTACTTGCAATCGTTGAGAATGGCAACGCCGAAGCGGGATTCGGACAGGTCAGTCCACTTGTGGTTGCAGACCTCGAACTTTGCCGCCTCAAAGCTGTTGTTGCGGGTGATAGGACGATCCATGTGACCGAACTGGATCTCGTTCTTCACAGTCATGGAGTTAATATCCAAATCGAAGCCGGTCTTCAGGAAGGTGTGTTTTTCCTTCCAATCCACCACGGTGTGGAAGTCCACGCGGGGAGTGTTCGCGTAGAAGATCACGTCCTGGGTCAACTTGGAGGCCTCACCGATAGCGTAGGAGAGACGGATCACGAACTCCAGCGCACCGTCAGAGATCACTTCGAAGGAGAGGAGATCATCCTGTACGCGGATCTTGGACATGGTTTCGATGTCGATATCCCAGTTATCGTAGCGCTCGGGTACGTCCTCGGCAACGTAGAAGGTATTGAGCGGATTGCCCTCGGGTTTCTTCAGCTCACGGTCAGCGCGCTTGTCGATGAAGGAGACGATGCCGCCTTTTTCATTGAAGGTGACGGTTGCGAAGGGCGTCTCCAGCACCTTGCCGTCCCACCGGAAGGGAGAGTCTGCGGTGGTGCAGGTATCGGACAGAGGCAGAGAGATCTGCGACAGCGCGGGAATCTCTACGCCGCCGACTGTCACCACTGCCTTGCCGGTGACGTCGGTGTAGGTCTGTGCCAGCTTGCCTGCGGGGTATTTGCCGTTATCGGGGAGAACGATCACGTCGTCGCGGTCAAAGGAGGTAGTGTTGAAAAGCGTGATAGCGTCGCCCTCGGACAGCAGCTTCTTTGCGTATCCCTCGGTAATCGCGCCTGCGTCCTCTACGACCTGATAGTTTTCGGCAACCGCCTTCTGAGTCACACCGGTGTAGCAGGTGCCGGGCAGGATGTCGTGGAACTGATTGGTCAGCAGGGTTTTGTACAGCGCGTCGGTGCGAGCATTCTTACCCTCGCCTGCCAATACGTTCATGTAGTCCATATCGCGAAGCGCAAACTCCGCCTTGCGGTTGGAGCGCTTGATCTCGTGCATCTGGGTCAGCGTACCGCGGTGCAGCTCCAGATAAAGCTCGCCGGTGTAGGTGGGCAGCTTATCTGCGACCTTTTCGATTTCTTTCATGAAATCGCTGATGGTGGTGTAGTAGCTGTCGGCAAGACCGGGGACGTTCATGATACGGCGCGCCTTTTCCAGCATCGCGGGAGTGGGTCCGCCGCCGCCGTCGCCGTGACCGAAGGAGTGGAGTCTGCCCTCGAAATATTCCTTGTTGCGGATGGTGTTGATCTGCCCCTGAGTATCCTTTACGTCGGGGGAAGTGTCGATGCTGTTGAGATGGGTCAGTACCACGCTGCCGTCGATACCTTTCCATTTGAAGGATGTGTAGGGGAAGGTGTTCAGATCATTCCAACCCATCTTGGTGGTGTAGAAATATTTGCAATCCGATTCCTGCATGATCTGCGGGATCGCGCCGTTGTAGCCGAAGGTGTCGGGGAGCCAGAAGGAATCGGCGGTGTAGCTGAATTCCTCGCGGGTAAAGTGCTGACCGTACATAAACTGTCTCGCCATCAGCTCGCCGGAGGTGATATTACAGTCACATTCCACGAACACGCCGCCGTTAGGCTCGTAACGACCTTCAGCGATGTACTTCTTCATCTTCTCGTAGAGGGCGGGGTAGTAGTTCTTCATCCACTCCAGGTGCAGAGCGGAGGACTGGATGAACTTGTACTCGGGGTACTGCTCCATTAGCTTGACCACGTTGGAGTAGGTGCGGGCGCACTTGCGGATGGTCTCGGATACGGGCCACAGCCAAGCGGTGTCCATGTGGGAGTTGCCGACGAGTCCGATCTTACCGCGGGTAGTCTCGGCGGGCGCGTGTGCCAGTACGCTCTGCAGATGCTCGCGGCACTTGACCACCGAAGCGTGAACTGCATCCATGTCGTAATGCGCGGGGTACTGGATGATGTCGGCGAATACTTCTTCCAGTGCCGTCTGTGCGCGATGACGCAGGAAGTTCTCGGCGGAAAGGTTCTTTGCCATCTGCAGAACGATGTTCAGATCGAATACGAAATTGTAGATCTCCTCGTCCACGGTGCAGATGTCGATGGAGCGGAAGGTCTTCATGAAATCGGCGTCATTTGCCACGGGCGTTTCGCTGCCGTAGTGGAGATAGGGGTGGCAATCTACGCAGAAATGGTGGGCGTAGCACTCGAAAGCCAGATCAAAGGTCTCGCCTTCCTGAGCGCAGTCGGTCAGCAGCTGTGCGGAGTGCATGATGCCCATGTAGTCGCCCTTGCTGTTAAAGATACCGTCGGGGATGCCGTTCTTGAAAAACAGCGTCTCGTAAGCGTCGGTATGAGGGATCACGTAGAGCTTCTGTCCTGCTAAAGATGCGGGAACCGTATAGGTGCCGGTGATCCACAAATTCATATACTCACCGCCCCAGCGATCACCGGGGGAAAGCGGAGTCAGCCCTTCAACGGGGGGAGTGCGTAAATGCTCTTTGGTGGAAAGCCCCATGGGAGAGGGCAGAGTATCGATTTTTTGGTACATCAGGCCTGCGTAGATCTTGTTCAGATTTTCCAGTTTACCCAGTACGCGTCCCGAATATCGTTCGTATATCATCGTCATAGCCTCCTTTTGAATACGAATCATTTTCTCCATTATACCGATTTTTTTTATTCCTGTCAACATTTTTTTGAAACCTTCGAAAATATAAATACAAAATATTAAAACAGCGCAATCTTCTGTCGATTTTTTTGACAAACTGAAAATAAGTTCTTGACAAGTGACCAAAAATTTGATATAATCACATTATTCATTATTTTAATGAAAGCAGACAAAATTATTTTGCACTCACGGAGGAGATCCCCATGATCAATATTGCAATACTCGGATTTGGCAAGGTAGGCAGCGGTGTTGCCGAGGTTATTTCCAGAGGCTATAATCTGATTTGTAAGGAAATCCAGGATTCCATTCGGATCAAATATATACTCGACCTGCGTGATTTTCCCGGTAGCCCGTATCAGGATCTGATCGTTCACGACATCAACACTATTTTGGAAGATCCCGAGGTTAAGATCGTCTGTGAAACCATGGGCGGAACCAAGCCTGCGTTTGAATATTCCATGGCTTGTCTGCGGGCGGGCAAGAGCGTAGTCACCTCCAACAAAGAGGTGGTTGCCAACTTCGGTAATCTGCTGTGCGACGCGGCCAGGGACAACGGCGTCCGCTATCTGTACGAAGCGTCGGTGGGTGGCGGTATTCCCGTGATCCGCACCATCAAGAATGCCTTGGCGGCTAACGAGATCTATGAGATCAACGGTATCCTCAACGGTACCACCAACTATATCCTCACGCAGATGGATCGCAACGGTAAGTCCTTTGACGAGGCACTCGCTCAGGCGCAGGAGTTAGGCTACGCGGAACGTGATCCCCGTGCCGACATCAACGGTGACGACGCTTGTCGCAAGATCTGCATCCTGGCGGCGCTGGCTTTCGGTATGCTGATCTCTCCCTCCACCGTCAGCTGCGTGGGCATCCGAGACATCACCCAAACCGACGTTTCCATCGCTAAAAAGTTCGGTGCAGCCGTTAAACTGGTGGGAAGCACCAAGCGTCTTGCCGACGGAACCGTTGATATTCGCGTTTCTCCCTGTCTCGTGCCTGCTACCAATCCTATTTCTAAGGTAGACGATGTTTACAACGCTATTTTGGTTCGCGCCGCTTCGCTGGGCGACGTGATGTTCTACGGTCAGGGAGCAGGAAGTTTGCCTACCGGTTCTGCCGTTCTGTCCGATATTATGGACGTTGCCAAACATCTGAAAACCGTCCAGCCTACCCAGGAGACCTGGGAATGCGGCGATCCCAGTCTGGTCTGCGACGAGGAGACCACACCGTGTCAGTATTATGCCGCCGTCGATCTTGCGCCCTGCAAGCTGGAGCCGTATTTTGACAGCATGGAGGTTCTCTATACCGAGGACGGTCTGACCGCCTTCATTGCTCACGGCGTATCCCGCAAATCCTTTGAGTTTGCACTGTCCGCGTCGGGTGCCAAGGTTTTCTCCAAGCTCCGCGCGCTTTGAGCAAAATAACCGCGTGTCAGTGCAGTGACCTCTCTTAGCCTCGACAGTAGGTCGGGTAGATGCAGGAGCGTCATCAGTGCTACCGCATAGTCGGAGAGCAGCCACATCACTCCTGCCGACGTTACCGATCCCCATATCGCCATCAAGCTGTATGCTACCGCATACAGCTTTTTGTATGTTTCCTTCCGTCGGCTGTTTTGTGTGAGATAATCCAGACAGGTCTTGCCGTAATGAGACCAGCCGATCATAGTGGCGGCGGCGAAGAAAAAGATCAGACTTGCCAGTATCGGTCCGGCAGATTTTCCCAAGGAGAGCTCAAAAGCGGCGATGACCAGCTCCATTCCGTCAAGCCCGGGGAAACGGTCGATATGGATCAGCAGGACGAATGCGGTCAGCGAGCAGAGGATCATGGTATCTGCAAAGACCTCGAAGATGCCGAAAAAGCCCTGCCGCACGGGACTGTTGGTATCCGCTTCTGCGTGCGCCATAGGGGCGGTTCCGCATCCCGCCTCATGGGTGATAAGTCCCCGTGAGATCCCTGCGCGGATCACTCGTGCCAGTACAAGCCCACCCGCACCGCCCAGCGCGGCGGAGGGAGTAAACGCAGAGCGAAAGATCGATGCCAACACGCGGGGAAGCGCAGAGATCTCTTTTCCGATGGCAAACAGGCAAATCCCGATGTAGAGCGCGCTCATCAGAGGTACCAAGCACAGCGTGACCGAGGAAATGCGGGAAAAGCCTCTGCAGATCACCAGATACAGCAAGAGTGCAACTACCGCTCCGCACAGAAGAGGAGGAATGCCATACGCTTCCCGCGCGGACTCGGCGACCGTCTGCGCCTGCATGACGTTGCCCAGCGCAAAGGACGCAAAGAGGCAAAGCAGGGAAAAGACTGCCGCTACCCACGGTCGCCGCATATAATACATCGCCCCGCCGATAAAGCCGGTTCCATCGACTTTCCGATAGCGGATGGCAAGTACCACCTCCGCGTATTTGACGAGCATCGACAGCAAAGCCCCCAGCCACATCCAAAAGACCGCTCCTGCACCTCCCGTGGCAATGGCAGAAGCGACGCCGGCAATGTTCCCAACGCCCAGTGTGCCCGCCAGCGCAACGGTCAGCGCCTTCAGAGCAGAGAGCCGTCCTCCCGACTTGGGCGGGCGTATCAGATCGCCTGCCACCCACAGAGGATGACGCAGGAAGTGTTTGCCCAAACGGACGGTACACAGTACTCCTGCCGCCAGCACCGCCGCAAGGAGAGCGGGAGATAGGATCAGATCGTACACGGTTTGCAGAAAGCGCAGCAAAGCAGGGCACCTCCGAGCAGAATAATTCACACTCCACCCTATGCAAATTAGCCCCCGAACAGAACGTCTGCCAATCGATTGATGAACTTATTCGTTTACTTTTGTACAGAGTGTTAATAATGTGTTAAAAGTCCGAAAAAGGGGTTGTTTTTTTTTGGAATATAGATACAATAATATATGTAGCTTTAGCACTCCAAGCGAAAGAGTGCTAATCCTAATTTGATTACATGAAGGAGGAATTCCAAATGACAGTAAAACCCTTATTTGATCGGGTAGTAGTAAAGATGACCGAAGTAGAAGAGGTCAGCAAGGGCGGTATCATCCTCACCGCCGCATCCAAGGAGAAGCCCCAGTTCGCGGAGGTCGTTGCAGTAGGTAACGGCATCGATAAGAACGGTGAGACCATCCAAATGGTTGTGAAGGCAGGCGACAAGGTAGTCCTTTCCAACTATGCCGGCACTAAGGTCAAGGTAGACGGCGAAGAGCTGATCATCGTCAGCGTCACCGATATTCTGGCAATCGTAGAATAAGTCACTCCCCATACTCACGAAAGAAGGTAATTTATCATGGCAAAAGAAATCGTATTGGGCACTTCAGCCCGCAACGGTCTGATGACCGGCGTAGATAAACTGGCAAACACTGTAAAGATCACCATGGGTCCCAAGGGCAGAAACGTGGTGCTGGAGCGCAAGTACGGCGCTCCCCTGATCACCAACGACGGTGTTACCATCGCCAAGGAGATCGAACTGGACGATCCCTGCGAAAACATGGGCGCACAGCTGGTGAAGGAGGTCGCTACCAAGACCAACGACGCCGCAGGCGACGGTACCACCACCGCAACTCTGCTGGCGCAGGCATTCCTCACCGAGGGTATGAAGAACGTAGCCGCAGGCGCGAATCCCATGGTCATCCGCAAGGGCATCGCCAAGGCTGTTGAGGTTGCAGTTGCATCCCTGCAGGCAAACTCTCAGAAGGTCAACGGCACCGCTGACATCGCAAGAGTCGGCACCGTTTCCTCCGGTAGCGAGGAGATCGGCACTCTGATCGCCGATGCAATGGAGAAGGTCTCCGCTGACGGTGTGATCACCGTAGAGGAATCCAAAACCGCAGAGACTCTCTGCGAAGTGGTAGAAGGTATGCAGTTTGACCGCGGCTACCTGTCTCCTTACATGGCAACCGATACCGATAAGATGGAAGCCGTTCTCGACGACGCGCTGGTGCTGGTAACCGACAAGACCATCAGCAACCTGCAGGATCTGCTTCCCATTCTGGAGCAGGTACTCCAGATGGGCAGAAAGCTCCTGATCATTGCCGAGGACGTAGAGGGCGAAGCACTGACCTCTCTGATTCTCAACAAGCTCCGCGGCACGCTGAACGTCTGCTGCGTCAAGGCTCCCGGCTTTGGCGACCGCAGAAAAGAGATGTTGCAGGACATTGCCACCCTCACCGGTGCTACCGTGATCACCTCTGAGCTGGGCTACGAACTGAAGGAAGCGTCGGTTGATATGCTGGGCTCTGCAAGTCAGATCAAGGTGAACAAGGAGCACACTATCATCGTTGGCGGCAAGGGCGACCCCAACGCCATCGCATCCCGTGTGAACCAGATCCGTGCGGCGATCCCCGAAACCACTTCCGAGTTTGACCGCGAGAAGCTCCAGGAGCGTTTGGCGAAGCTGGCAGGCGGCGTTGCCGTGATCAAGGTAGGTGCCGCTACCGAGGTAGAGATGAAGGAGATGAAGCTCCGTATCGAAGACGCGCTGAACGCTACCAAGGCGGCAGTAGAAGAGGGAATCGTTCCCGGCGGCGGAACCGCTTACCTGAATGTGATCGCCGATCTGGACGCACTTTTGAAGTCCACCGAGGGCGACGAGCGCACCGGTGTTGCCATCGTTCGCAAGGCGCTGGAGGCTCCCGTCCGTCAAATCGCCGAGAACGCAGGATTCGAGGGTAGCGTAGTGGTCGACAAGATCATGCGTGCACGCAAGAAGGGCTACGGTTTTGACGCTTACAACGAAAAGTTCTGCGACATGGTAGAAGCAGGCATCGTTGACCCCACCAAGGTAACCCGCAGCGCACTCCAGAACGCCGCGTCTATCGCAGCAACCGTACTGACCACCGAAGCCATCGTTGCCGACTCCAAGGAAGACAAGAAGGCTGAAGAAGCCGCAGCACGCGCTTCCATGCAGGCAGGCGGCGGCATGGGCGGTATGTATTAAGGAAAAATTTAATAAAACCAAAGGCTCTGCCTTTGGAATCCGCCAAGAACCTTTTTGTAAAAAGGTTCTTGGAACTCCCAAAACTTTGATTAGGGGCGGCAAATTCTTGCCGCCCTGTTTTTGTGGTCGCGGTCATCCTGAGCGGAGCAGACGACCTTCGGGCTTTCGGTGAAGTCGAAGGATCTCCCAACCGCTTTCTCCATTCGTACAAAAAGCGCAGGGAAAACCCTGCGCTTTTCGCTGATTTGTGGAAAACTGCCTTTGAAAAAATTCGCCCGATTTGATATAATTAAGTTAATACCACTTGGGAGGAACTTTATGCAAATCGGAATGATCGTGATGTATAACGGACAGCTGTGTAAGATCAAAGAAGCGTGTGAGCGCTCTTTTTTTCCCGGACAGCCTGCCAAGCTTTACTATACGCTCTCTCCCGTAGATCGGGAAGAGGACGCGCTCTACGTTCCCGCCGACCAAGCGGCAGAGAAGTGCCGCCCCGTCCTGTCGAGAGCAGAGATCGAGTTGATGCGTCGGGAGGCAGACGGCAAGACCCTTCCGTGGATCGAAGATCGTCAGGTGCGACTGAAGGAATACGGACAGATTCTGAAGGACGGTGATCCTGCGCAGATCCTGTTGCTGATCCGCTGTCTCTTGGAGAAGAAGACCGAGCTGGTAGCCTCTAAGAAAAAGCTGACGGCAACCGACGAAAAGCTCCTCGCAACTGCCGAAAAGATGATCGACGACGAATTTGCCTACGTTCTCGATATGAATCGGGAAGAGCTGGCGGAATTTTTTGAAGAAAATACCAATGAATGAAAAATCGGAGGGTGACCTCCGATTTTTGTTATATGAAAACTTGACAATATTGCTGCAAACTGATATAATTTAGATAACGAAATTAACCTTCCAAGGAGGCTTGTATGAAACAGTTTCTGATCGTAGTGGATATGCAAAAGGATTTTATCGACGGTTCGCTGGGAACGCCCGAGGCGGTGGCGATCCTGCCGAAGGTCGCCGAAAAAGTGCGCTCTTTTGAAGGTGAGATCATCTTCACCCGTGACACCCACGAGACCGACTACATGAGCACGCTGGAGGGCAAGAATCTGCCCGTTCCTCATTGCATCCGCGGCACCGACGGCTGGGAGATCGCTCCCGAACTCACCGCGATCCGCAATGGAACGGTCATTGATAAGCCCACCTTCGGGTCGGTGGAACTTGGTAAGCTGCTGGTCGCCGCCAACACCGAGGAACCCATCGAAAAGGTCACGTTGGTGGGGCTTTGCACCGACATCTGCGTACTATCCAACGCCCTGCTGATCAAAGCACACCTTCCCGAGGTAGAGGTCGCGGTGGACGCGTCCTGCTGCGCGGGAGTAACGCCAGAGAGCCATCTGACCGCCCTTGCCGCCATGAAAATGTGCCAGATCGCGATAGAAAATCAATAAACGCTCCTCGATAGCAAGACCACCGACAGAGTCGGTGGTCTTGGTGTTTATTGGATAGGCGAGACCGTCAGATTATCGAAGGTCGCCGCGCATTGATGGGTTCTGACACCTACCATGCCCTGCATATAAGCATCGGAATCGGTGTAATCAATATAGAGCTGATCGTCTACGTAGACTTTGATATTCGCGCCTTCGCAGACCACCTTCAGTGTATAGGTAGTGCCTGCCTTAAAGCTGCCCTTGGCACTCTTCAGCGCATCGTAACCGTAGCTTTGCTTAGCGAGAATGACGTTGGTATCGGTAATTCCTACGTAGTATCCCTGCACCCAGTCGGTACTGGTCTGCGGATCGTTTGCATCTTCCTTATTCAGCTGGAGCGTGCATACGCCGGGATCGGTAGCCCGAACCAGCAGACCGCAGTTGATATTCGCACCGGGTGTGACCTCTACGGTGACGGTGTAATCGCCCCAGTTTTTCTCGCCGTAGAGCCGTTTGCCGGTAGCGGGATCACCTGTCATCACCAGCTTGCCGCTCTGGTTTGCCCAGCTTCCGTCGGAAAACTCGTTTCCGTCAGCGGTCTTGGAGAAGTCGTAGGTTTTTTCCTTAACCGTCTCGCCGCGAAGCAAATTGAATTCGGAGAAGCCGGCGTTTCCGCTCTTCAGTTTGATGGAGACGGTGTGCTGCCCCTTGGTAAGCGGAATCCCACGAATAATGCCGGTAGCAAACGATTTAGAGCCGGCAAGGGTATACTCTTGGGCAAGTGCGCCGTCCACGTAGATCTCGATGACCGCGGCACTGTTCGAATCCCCGGTATAATACTCGGCTGAGAGGTCGTAGTTGGCAGTGGTGGATGCAAGCACGCGGTAGTTGAGGACGTTTCCTTCTTCGGCAACTACGGCGTATACGGAGCCTTTCTTTTCGGTGGCAAAGGTACCGGTGGTATAGGTGTTGGCGGGGATCAAACCGCTGAGACCGGATACGATCTTGTACTCGTCGGAAGCACCCTGACCGCCAATCGCACCCGTACCGCCGATGAAGCCGAAGGAAGCGTCCGCACCCTGCGTGATGTATCCGATCGCGCCGCTTTCCAGCGCGCTGTCTTTGATTCGGCACAATTGATGATCGTTCATGTAGAACATATAGTCGTTGCCGTTTTTCTCGATCTGGATGGATTGCACACAGTCAAACTTCACCTTTTCCTTGAAGGATTGTACCATGTCGGTTTCCTTCACGGTGGTCTCGCCGTTGACGGTGATGGAGATGATCACTTTTTGAGAGGAAGGGTCGAATAAGCAAACGCCGAAATTGTTGGCATCGGTGTAGCTGAAGATGGCACCGGCCATACCGCCGTCTGCGATGGAGGTGACGTTGTATTCAGCGGTATAGTTTCCGGTAAAGCGGTAATTAGAGATAAAGCTGCTGCCGGCAGACAGAGGCAAGCCGGAGCCGGTAGTGCCGAGAGAACCGCTCAGCGTCCATCCGTCCAAGCTATCGCCCGCGTTGAAATAAGCGTAAACGTCGGGCAGATCAGGTACCTGCTGTTTAGCAGTGGTGGGACCCATGATCTCCATGCTGTCGCCGTTGAAGACGATGCGGTCGATGTTCATGCTTCGGTTAGGGCCGTTTTGGCTTTCCAGCGAGTGATAAACGATGTAGTAGCTGTCCAGATCGGGACCCTTGACGGTAGAACTGTGACCGATTCCCACCATCTCAGAGGAGGTGTTGACCAGCAGAGGATTATCCGCGCCGGAGGGATAGGAGATGGGGGATTTGTTACTGGCGGCATAGTAGATGCGGTACGATTCGGAACAAACGTGGTTGCCGGTATAGGTCATGTAGTAATAGCCGTCGTGATAAACCACCATTGGACCCTCGGTCCAGCCGCCGTTGATGCTGACGTTTGCCAGAGCAGATCCGCCGGACATCTGAGAGGGGGAGGACATATTGTAGTATTGGATATTTCCGTTGCCTGCGGTGTAGAAATACCATTTACCGTCGTTGTCGATGAATACCGAGCCGTCGATGGACATTCCCATATTATCGGTGATTACCTTGAAGGGACCGGTAGGGCTGTCGCTTTCCAGGACGTAGTGACCCTTGCCGCCGGGAGAAGTGTACATATAAAACTTCCCGTTGTAGTAGTAAACCTCAGGGGCGTAGGCACCGGTGGAAATCTTTTCGGTGGTACAGTATTTCTCGTAGGTCCAGTTGATCAGATCGGGAGAGGACCAACACTTGATACCGTTGTTGCCGTCCTTGGTACTGACATAGAGATAGTACATACCGTTGAAGCGCATTACAAAGGGGTCGCCAAAGCCGTAATTGGACCAAGCGTCCTTGGTGTTAGCGGTTAAGATGGGGTTTTGATAATATTGGATCTCTTCTGCCGCGGTACTGTCAATTTTATTGGCGGGAGTATTGGATTCGTCCATGTTTGTTGTTGCACCGGATGTGCTCTCCTGTTCAGTAGAATCGGATTTGCAAGCTGCTAACGTGCTCAGCAGGGTGATACTTGCCAGTAGAATGGATATCGTTTTTTTCATACGAACCTCCGAACGATATAGTAAGGATATTTTATCACATATCAGAAAATATTGCAAGTCCTTTTTCGAATTTTTGAAAAAAATCTTATCATTTTTTGTGCATTTTGTGCAAAAAACGATCGCGATTCCGAAAGATCCCATTGGCTGTACCAATGGGATCTTTGAATATCAGCCGATAGCACTCACCTTGAAATTATCGTAGGTAGTAGCGGCCTTATAGGTTCTGACACCGACCATGCCCTGCATATACGGCTGATCGTCGGTATAGTCGATGTAAAGCGTATCGTCTACATACACTTTAATGTTGGCGCCTTCGCAGACCACCTTCAGCGTGTAGGTGGTACCGCCGGTAATGCTTGCCTTAGCGGTTTTCAACTGCGTGTAATTATAGCTTTGCTTGGCAAGTATGACTTCGTTTTTCGCAATTCCGATATAGTAGCCCTCGACCCAATCCGTACCTGCATTGGCTTCATCGGCGCTGGGATTGCCTTGCGCGTAGGTAGGAGATTGATGGGTAGTACCGGGATTGGTGGCGCGAACCAGAACGCCGGCGTTGATAGAAGATGCGGGGGTGATATCGACCTCGACGGTATAGTCGCCACAGTTCTTATCGCCGTAGAGACGCTTGCCGGTAGCGGGATCGCCGCTGATGGACAGAGAACCGTTTTGGATGCTCCAATTGCCATCGGTATATACGTTACCGTCCTTTGCGGCAGAATAATCGATTTCCAGCGCGGATACGGCGTCACTCTTCAGCAGACAGAACTCCGCAAAGCTTGCACTTCCGCTCTTTAATTTGAAGGAGATCGTATGCTGTCCCTTGGTCAGCGGGATGCCGCGCGCAACGGCAGTGGTATAACCCTTACTGCCTGCCAACGCAACGTCCTTAATATACGAGCCGTCTACGTAGACCTCCATCACGGCGCTGCTGTCTTTTCCTGCGGTAAAATATTCTGCGG
Organism: Clostridia bacterium; assembly: GCA_017451585.1. GTDB lineage: Bacteria > Bacillota > Clostridia > Oscillospirales > CAG-272 > CAKSQF01. Next base: position 5,584 of record JAFTOC010000028.1, on the reverse strand, counting down.
AGAGATCGTAGTAAGCCTCGTGAGAAGCCAATATGCGATAGTTGAGCACGTTGCCATCGACCGCAACCACTGCTTCTACCTTGTTTTTAGTTTCGGTAGGGAAGACGCCGGTAGTGTACGTATCGGCAGGGATCAGACCGTTCATCTCGGAAACGCTCTTATATTCGTCGGCAGCACCCTGTCCGCCGACCGCGCCGGTAGCACCGATAAATCCAAAGGAAGCGTCTGCGTTTGCGGCGATGTAGCCGATACTGCCACCTGCCAGCGCGCTGTCTTTGATCTTGCACAGCGCCCGATCATTCATATAGAAGGTATAATCGTCACCGTCTTTCTCGATCTGGATGGATTGGATGCAATCAAACTTTACCTTTTCGTTAAAGGACTGGATCATATCCACTTCCTTCGTGGTAGACTCGCCGTTTACGGTGATGGTGATGATCACCTTCTGGGAAGCGGGATCAAACAGACAGGATCCGAAATTGGCGTCGTCCGTGTAGCTGAAAATGGCACCCGCCATACCGCCGCTTGAAATGGAAGCAATATTGTACTCGGCGGTGTAATTGCCGGTAAAACGGTAGTTGTGAATCAGCGAACTGCCTGCGGACAGCGACATTCCGCCGCTGCTGCCGAAGGAACCGTTCAGCGCCCAGCCATCCAGCGTTTCTCCGTCTTCAAAATACGTGTAAACGTCGGGCATATCGGGGATCTGCTGTTTGGTGATCGTGGGGCCCATGACTTCCATACTGGTACCGTTAAAGACGATGCGATCGATGTTCACGTCACGGTTATAGCCGTTATCGGTCATGGAGTGATAGACCATGTAATAACTGTCCAGGTCGGGACCCTTGACGGTGGAGTTGTGACCGATGTGATGGATCTCTTCGTCGGTAGAGATCAGAAGAGGATTCTCGTCGGAGGCGAGGAAGGAGAGGGGCGATCTGATGCTGGTCACGTAGTTGATACGGTAGGTAAGACTTTGGAAATGATTACCCGTATAGGTCATATAGTAGTAGCCGTCGTGATAGACTACCATAGGACCTTCCGTCCATCCGCCCATAGAGGTAACGCTCAGGGAGGAGGATGCGGTCATGCTGGTGGGGCTGCTCATAGTGTACGCCTGAATGGCGTTTCCGCCGGCGGTATAGAAATACCATTTGCCGTCGTTGTCGATGAAGACGGATCCGTCGATGGACATTCCGAGATTGCCCGTAGCGACCTTGAAGGGACCCGTAGGGCTGTCGCTGACGAAGACGTAGTGACCTTTACCCTTAGGAGAGGTATACATATAAAACTTACCGTTGTAGTAGAATACCTCCGGAGCATATCCGCCGTCGGCAGCAGAATCGCGAGTGCACAATCCTTTATAGCTCCATTTGACCAAATTATCGGATTTCCAGCAATAGATCCCTTTTCCGGGGCTGGTAACGTATAAATAATAGGAACCGTTGTAGCGCATTACGAAGGGATCGCCCAGACCGTAGCCTTCTTTCTCTGAGCTGAGAACGGGATTGGTAAAGGTAGAGATTTTTTCAGCCTCGGAAAGATCCGGTTCGGTAGCGGGGGAGTTGAGGGGATCCGCGATCAGCGAGGTAGTATCTGCGGCTGTAGTATCCGCAGGAGTTGCGTCCGACTTGCAGGCGGCCAGCGTTGGAAACAGCGTAAGTCCTGCAAGTAAGAGGGCGAATATTTTTTTCATAAACAATGATTCCTCCATGAGTTTTTATACAGTATAACATATTTTACTAAGAAATGCAATAATGAAAGGGCGATTTTGACGAAAAAAGATATTTTAATTTGAAGCAGTTGCTCGGCAAACTTGTAGAATGTACAATTTTTTGCATCAAAATCTTTATTTTTTTGTAAAACCTATTGACAACCCATGCTTTGTGTGTTAAAATACAGATAGAAATCGTTGATATTTGCAATACAATATGATGAATTTGTAATTATCGCGATAGAAATACGGCGCCTGACGAGCGACGGTAGGGCGCAAATACCATTTTGGAGGAAATACATATGAAAAAACTTTCTTTGGCATTGGCACTGGTTCTTGCATTGAGTACTTTCGTGTCCTGTGCAGATGAGTCCGATACTCCGGATGAGACCGGCGGCAACAATGCGGCTGCTACCACTACGGTTGCCACCACTACCGCCCCGTCCATTACCTTGCCCCCGATCGATCCCGGTGATGATGAGCCCGGTACGAACGAGCTCCCTTACGAGATCGAAGCATTCCCCAATGCTACCTCGGGTGACATTGCCTTGGAAGGCTATGAGGCAGAGGGATACTGGGATGACGGCGCGGTTACCGACGGCTTGGATGGCGGTCACGCTATGTTCATATTCACCAATGACACCATGGCGTCCGGTAAGCTGACGGCTACCTTTACCGGCGTGGAAGGCTCTCCTTCCGACAGCGGTATCGTATTCGGTATGGAAGAGGACATCGACGAGATGTACTGGTTCTGGGAAAACGGACCTGCTTACTATATGCTGTTCGTAGCAGACGCAGGCACCCTGTATCTGTCTAAGGTGTCTTACAACGGTGTTTCATGGACTATTTGCCAGATCACTGCCGACCCCATCCCCGGCTTCGTACACGGTCAGGAGGTTACCATTACCGCTGAGTTTGACGGCGCCGGTAACATTAAGGGCTATGCAAACGGCGAGCTGCTGATTGAATATACCGATCCTGCTCCTTTGACCGGTAACCGTTACGGCGTTCGTGCAGAAATCATCGGCGTTGCCTACAGCAGCGTTGTAGCTGAACACAATTAATTCAATTACTGGCACGGTCCTGTGACTGTTACAGAACTGTGATCTCAACGGGACCATACAACCGTATGGTCCCGTTTTCCTATGACACCGTAAGGAGGGTATTATCATGACGGATCGTTTGGAATCCCGTATCATTGAGGCAGGAACCGCACGTCTGCAGATCCTGCGTAAGTCTGCCGTATTTGGCCCCACCGAGGAAAATCCTGCGCCCGAGCTGACCTATCCGCGGATCCTGCGTCTGCAGCATAGCGGTGAGCATAACGGCATTCTGCTGTCTACCGCAGAATCGCTCCACGTAGCCGCCTATTTACTGCACTGCAGCAGCGACGACGGACGCACGTGGCGGCAGGTAGGAGCGGTTACTTCCCATATCCCCGATCGGATCGCCAACTGGCAGCCTATGCTCTACGAGCTGCCCGCTCCCGTGGGAGATATGCCTGCCGGAACGCTTCTGCTGGCGGGTTGTATCCGCAACCGTCCCACTTCCGAGACGGCAATGTGCATCTATCGCAGCAACGATTTGGGGGAGAACTGGAGCTATCTTTCCACCGTAGCCGAAGGCGGCGGTTTCTCTCAAAGCGGCGGATTGTCCACGGGACTGTGGGAGCCCTTTTTGCTGTGGGATGACGGCAGGCTGTGGTGCTTCTACTCCGACGAGCTGGATGCAGAGCGTCACAGTCAGATGCTGGTCTGCCGCTATTCGGACGACGGCGTTCATTGGAGCGATACACGGCGCATCGTTGCCTGTGCAGATCAGCGTCTGCGTCCCGGTATGATCACGGTGACGAGGATGGGAGACGGCAGATATTTTGTCAGCTACGAAATGGTAGGGATCTCAAGCAATCCCGTCTATTACAAAACCACTTCCGACCTGTTCGATTGGGGCGATCCTGCCGATCCGGGCATCCTTGTAGCAACGCCCGAAGGGAAGGGCGTCGGTTCAACGCCTTACTGCTGCTGGCTTCCTGCGGGAGGCGAGTGCGGGACGCTGATCGTCACCGGCAAGAACCTCTCGGGCACGGGAGAATCCAAGACCGGCACCGATTGGTTGATCAGTACCGACTATGGCAAAAGCTGGATCGCAGTAGACAATCCGCTTCCGTATACGCCTACCGGACAGTTCCGATACGCCTACAGCCCCGGATTGTTTGCGGCAGACGACGGTAAGACGCTCTATTACGTCAACAATATCAACTCGGAGGAAGTCCCATCCAAGGCAAAGATCGAGCTTGCGGTGATTGAGATCACTTCCTGCGAAAAGTGATCCTCCGATTGGAAAGGAATGATGATAATGCTCAAACGAATACTATTGGGTCTGCTGCTGGGCGTAACGCTTCTGTCCGCAGTAGCCTGCGGGAGCGGGGACATGGCAGAAGGTACGACGGCTGTCAGCAGTCAATCGGTTCCCGCCACGGTAGAATACGACTTTGCCGATTGTAAGATCGTATACGGCGGATCTGCAAGCAGTGACGCGGTCAAATACGCACAGCGCGTACAAGCCCGGCTTCGCTCGTCTACCCTGCAGGAGATCCCGTTGGAGACCGACGCCGCTGAAACGGCGGCAAAAGAGATCCTGATCGGCGATACCAACCGCCCTGAAAGTGCACAGGTAAAAGCGAAGCTGCCAACCGATGCAGGACACGCCTATCGCATCGAACTGGTAGGGAATAAATTCGTGCTGGTTGCCACCGACGACGATGCGCTGGAGACCGCCGTGCAATGCTTTATCTACGACGTAGTCAAAGAGATCCGCAACGTCAAGCTGACGTTAGCCTCCGACTATTGCTATGCAGACAGTTATCAGATCACGACGGAGCTGCTGTCGAGCGGCGTGCAGATCAAGCAGGAGCTGATCACTACGATTTACGGCGCAACTGCTGAGAATCCCAACGTGGATCTTTCGTATGCCCGTATCATCGAGCTTGCCCACAACGGCGCGTACAACGGTGTCCTTCTGGCTACCGGCGAGTCGCTGGACGTTGGTACCTATCTGATCCATCGCAGTACCGACTTCGGTGCCACCTGGGAAACGGTCGGCAAGGTGTCTGCTCAGATGAAGGACATGATTGCCAACTGGCAGCCCATGCTCTTCGAGCTGCCCTGCAAGGTAGGCGATCTGGAGGAAGGAACGATTCTGCTGGCGGGCTGTATCCGCAATTCCAATACCACCAAGACCAATATGGTCATTTACAAGAGCACCGATTTCGGCAGTACCTGGTCGCTCGTCTCCATCGTGGATTCGGCGGACGGTTTTTCCACCACCGGCGGACTGTCAAAAGGTCTGTGGGAGCCCTTCCTCCTCTGTGACGACGACGGCAAGCTCTGGTGCTTCTACTCCGACGAAAAGGAAGCGGAAGAGCACAGTCAGAAGCTGGTCTGCCGCTATTCCGCCGACGGTGTCAACTGGAGCGAAACGCAAGAGGTCGTAGCTCTGGAGGATCCCAATATGCGACCGGGCATGATCACCGTGACCCGTCTGGGTGACGGACAGTATCTTGCAACCTACGAGATCGTAGGTATGCCCGACGTGCCGATTTATTTTAAGATCACCGACGATCTGAATCATTGGGATCCCGCCGACATCGGCTCTCCCGTTGCAACCAAGCGCGGAGAGACCCTTGGCTCGGCTCCCTACGTCTGCTGGACGCCTGCGGGCGGGGATTGCGGTACGCTGCTGGTAACCGCCAATCATACGGCAGGCAAGACCGACGAGGAATCGGCTATCCTGCTGGCAAGCTATGATTACGGTGACAGATGGGTCGTGATTGACAATCCCTTGTCCTTACGCACCAACACGGAAGGACGG
>JAFTOC010000027.1 GCA_017451585.1 Clostridia bacterium | reverse complement strand
GCGATGTGATCTGCGTGCCGCTGAGATAGAGCCATCCGCCAACGGTGAGGTTGTCGGGTAGCGATGTGATCTGCGTGCCGCTGAGATCAAGCGAGCCGCCAACGGTGAGGTTGTCGGGGAGCGATGTGATCTGTGTGCCTCTGAGATCGAGCCATCCGCCAACGGTGAGGTTGTCGGGTAGCGATGTGATCTGCGTGCCGCTGAGATAGAGCCATCCGCCAACGGTGAGGTTGTCGGGTAGCGATGTGATCTGCGTGCCGCTGAGATAGAGCGAGCCGCCGTTTTGCTCCATTAGCTCGTTGAGCTCTTCGAGGGTGGGGTTTTTGCTGATTTTCATTTTTCTTTCCTCCTGTTTTTCCTGCGCGGGGCAGGGTGGTTATTTCTTTCTCGAAGCCTCAATAGTTTTGAGGCAGATTTCTTTGAAATCGTCGATAGATCCTTTTACGAACTTATCAACTTCTTCAAGCTGACGTTCGCACGCTGCTTTTACGAAACATCCCGATATAAGAAATGCTACTACAAGCGAGACCAAGCTCGACACGATAACGGCGATAACTGCTGATTCCATTTCCGACCTCCTTTCCGCCTCTGCTTCGGCAGGGGCTTTTGTTTGTGTGGGGGTATCTTATTTCTGTTGCCAAGCGGGAGCGGCAATCTCGTAAGCGTTCAGCACTTTCAGCGATTCGAACAGCCAGCCTTCGGCGGTTGCACCGCTTCGGGTGCCGCTCATAGCGGAAGAAAGATTGTTGTACTGCACGTCAATGCCTCTCGTCCGCAGTTGCTGGGTCAGCCATTTGGTGGTCAGCCCGTTCGTTACGAGCTTGTCCCGCACTTTCTTTCTGAGTTCGTCCATGTGTGTCCTCCTAATTTTTTTATCAATCGCCTTGACAAAACTATAATTGCGTGGTAAAATGAATTTGTCAGGAATCAAATCACCACTACTCGACCGCCATAGGTCGGGGCGTTTCGTTATGTTTGGCGTGATTGTGATTATATTATAATCTAACCAAAGTTAGATGTCAATAGTTTTTTCTAACTTTGGTTAGATTTGTATACTTGCACAAAAACGATAATCTAATTTTGGTTAGTTTTATGAGGTGCCTATGTTTTGGTCTATATTTGAAAAAATGTGTGCTCAGCAAGGAGAAACTCCCAATGGAGTAGCTAAAAAAATGGGATTATCCAATGCAACCACTACAAAATGGAAAAACGGTTCAACACCGAGCGGAAAAACATTACAGATGTTAGCTGATTATTTTCATTGTTCTGTTGATTATCTATTAGGCAAAGCAAATGTTGTTTCTCCGCAAAGCACAGAGCAATCTCCCGATGATAACGAATTTCTCGACCTCTTTAGAAATATGTCCCAAGAGGATAGATTAGAGATCGTCCGCCTCATGCTGGAGAAAAAGAACAAGAAATAATAAGGATTGCACAAATGTTTAATGACAGATTTGTACAATTGTTGCAAAAAAAGAACATGACCGGGTACAGGCTCGCCAAAATCACCGGGCTTTCGCAGGGGCTGATCAGTGATTATAAGAGCGGACGTTGCGTCCCTTCAGCCGCCGCCAGCACCAAGATTGCCGAGGCGTTGGGCATCACGGTGGATGAACTACTTGGACGCGATAGTAGTACTGCAGAAGTTCAGACAACAGAATCCGACGCCTTCTCAGATCTATTTGCAAGTCTTAGCACCGAGGATCAGATGGAGATCGTCCGCCTTATGCTGGATAAGAAAAACAAAAAATAAGCACCGCCACAAACGGCAGTGCTTATCAAACGCATTGAATTATTGTCATTCTTGTTTTTTGATCTCGGAATCATTCTGTTTTTCGCGCATGATGCGCAAAATATCTTCTTGGTCTTCTTCGGACAAGCTGAGAAAGAGTAGAAGAGCCTGTTCAGAGTCTTGGTAATTGATGTGGCCGTTTTCTTTCGATGTAACTTTTGTGGTCATGCTTGAAATCTCCTTGCTAATTTAGAATTATTTACGATATATGAATATGGAGGATGTATAATGGACGGTTTTTTATGGTTTGTATTGATTTTGTTTGTAGTTGTATTCGCGTTCTATGGCATAAGAGATATAAAGAAATTGGTTGACGCATCAAAGAAAAAGAAAGCGCAGGTGGAAAAACGTAAAATAGATGCAACTCAAAGATATGATGACAATTCGATGAATTGGGAAAAGAGTTCCTATGGCAAATTCCAAAGAGAATTAAGACGAAACTCTGGATCATCAATTGATCCGACAAGTCAGACAGAGAAAATTACGGTGAAATCATTGGACTTAAGTACGGAAGATGGAATCGATTCTGTACCAAACTGTTATTTTGAATTTGAAGAAAAATCGATATATGATTTGTTGCAGTCTGCAGCTAAATTGCATAAGAAAAACGGCGAGTTTTCTTTATGCACACAATGCCTGCATAAAATGAACAAAATCGTTTTCAATGACGATAGACCGTTGCCGCGGAAATATATTGATGCGTATTGGAAAGATCTTTATGAGCAACGCAGATTCGCGGAAGCTGACGCAGAAAAATCTAAAGCGGATTCCTTTTTTCGCTCACAGTGTCAGAAGAGGGCTGCGGAAGAATATAGAAAAATGAAAAAGTACCCTTATACGTATTATTTTAATCCTTCTTGCCCTAAGTGTAGACCGTTATCTGGTAATATTTATTGTTCCGATTTTCGCAATCCAACGATCAACAAGTATCATAATCTGCGAGGATTATGTGCAGAACCTCCAGTTCACAAGGAATGCGCCGCACTTCTTTATTGTGATTTTTGTGATAATTTTTTGTATCTCAGAGAAGCATTTACTCCTGCTGACAGAAACACTCCCGAGTTAGATGATGCCAATGAGAAAAAAGGAGTAGATTTAATTAACACTAAAGTATGCGAAAGAGAATACGATTGGATAAACAGAAACATACCAGACATTAAGCCCAGATACCTAAAAACGTATATGAGGTTAAAAGCTGAAGGTTCGGAAAAGTATTGCATAATCAAAGATACGGCGGAGTCTATGGGATATGTTTTTAAGGAATGGTACACGGAATGGTGCGACGCTTGGTTGGAGGAAATGGATCTTGAAGAATTTGATACTGAGCTTGAGCCATCGCAGTATCCAAAGTATATGAAAAATATATGTTAGAGGTGTGTGACATGAAAAATAACGATGAATCCTACAATCAACTTCTTGCCGATCTGAGACGAAATTCCGGGGCTTCTGCCGATGACGAGATCCCGTCCGTGAAGAATCCTTCTGCATCTCCCGTCAAGTCGGACGCAAGCAAGCCGGGGAACGTGCTGAACGGAAAGACGCAAAGCTTGGACGACAGGATCAACAGACTTGAAGTATCGCAAAAACAAATGCAGAAAAAGCTGAGTGACCATTACAGCTGGGTCGCGGCTATCGCGCTTATCGTGATACTGATTGAAGTCGTAGGTTTTGTTTTGTGGATAGTTGCGGATGTTATGGCGGAGTCCTTGGATGCACGAACTGTAGCCGCTATCGTCGCTGACGGTGGCTTCCGTGCCTTTTTATTGCGGTTTCACGCTTCTACCAGTCTCACGACCGTTGTATTTTCTGTTATTATCATAATAGTCAGTTCTATCGTCTACAAACACTACAAGAATCTGTCGGATAGCATTAAGCGCATATAAGAAGGACGCGGATCGGATGCGGGACGTCTGGCAATAGGTCATGCGCTGGGTTGTTTTGCTCCTTTCTCGGTAATCATAGTCTCGGCTTTTGCCGGTGGAGTTCTATGGCTTTATACTATCACACCGGCGCTGCATCGTCAAGACTCAAACATTGCACCTTTAGTTTGCAGATACAATTTTACAGCATCACAAATGATAATTTTTAGGGATCAAATTTGAGCCCGTGCCCCGAAAGGAGTAAATATGGACTATATCGCCCGTCTGAAACGCCTAAAAGAGGAGCGCGGTCTGACGAACGCTGAGATCGCTGAGCTCTCTCAAATCCCTCTCTCCACCGTCAAACGCATCTTCAGCGGCGGGGATGATCGCCACTCGGACGACCATCACTCCTTCCACGCGATCACCGCAATCACCGTTGCCTTGGGCGGATCTTTGGACGATATAGCCGGAATCAAGTCTCCGGAGGAGCGGATGCAGTCCCCGCAGATCGAGAACGTCATTTCTAACTACGCCGATCTGCTCAAAGGTAAGGACGATCTGCTGGCAGAGAAGGACGCGCGTCTTGCCGAAAAGAACGCATCCATTGATTCGCTCCGCGCCCAGCGGGATAAGGAACGCAAGGAAAAGCACTGGCTGGCGTGGTTCTTTGCGGGCTTCGTGTCTGTCGTGCTGGCTGTCTTGTTCTACGATATGCTCAACGGTCATATGGGCTACATCCGCTATTAGCATAGCACGGCAAAACGTATGAAACAGTTGCAATTTGTCGCAATTCGTCTTAAACTTTGTAAACAAATTGAGAAGGTTGTCGAATTTTTGACAAACAAGTGAAAGAGGAGGGGGAATATGGCGAGAATCAAACCGGCGCAAAAAACGGGTGCGCTTCGCGTTGCCCTCTACCTGCGCTACAGCTCCGACCGTCAGACCGAGCAGTCCATTGAGGGGCAACAGCGCGTCTGCTCCTCTTACTGCGAGAGGGAAGGACATCAGATCGTCGCTACCTACATAGATCGCGCCCTCTCTGCCTCCAAGGACACCGACAAGCGTCTGCAGTTTCTGCAGATGATACGGGACAGCGAGTCCGGGCGGTTCGACGCCGTGGTGGTGTACAAGCTTGACCGATTCGCACGTTCACGATACGATTCCGCCAAGTATAAAGCGATTCTCGCAAAGAACGGCGTTCGGGTCCTGTCCGCCACCGAGGGCATCGGGGAGGGAATCGAGAGCATCATACTGGAATCGATGCTGGAGGGCATGGCAGAGTATTATTCTGCGGAGCTGTCGCAAAAGGTGACGCGCGGAATGCGGGAAAGCGCCTACAAGTGCAACAGCACCGGCGGCACCATCCCGACGGGCTACAAGGTAGTGGACAGGAAATACGTGGTCGACGAGCCTCGCGCCGAGATCGTGCGGGAGGTGTTCGACCTCTTCACCGGTGGCATGAGCATTTCCGCGATCCGTCGTCTGCTTGCCGGGAGAGGGATCACAAACGCAAACGGTCAGCCGTTCGGGCGCAACGCCTTGGAGCGGATGATCCGCAACAAACGCTACATAGGCGTATATACTTACGATGATATCGAAATTGAAGGAGGTATCCCTGCTATCGTGGACAAAGATGTATTTGAGGAAGCCGTCAGGAGGCTTGAAATTCGCACGACGGGACCGAATCCGCATTCGCCCTATGCCGACTACCTGTTGAGCGGAAAGTGCTTCTGCGGCGATTGTGGCGCGTCTATGACGGGTGAGGCGTCCACCGGCAAGAGTGGAAAGGTGTATCACTATTACAGCTGTCCCACGCACCGAAAGCACGGGGAGTGCGATATGCCCCGCGTCCGCAAGGATTGGCTGGAACGGACTACGGTCAAGGACGCCGTGGATCTGCTGAGCGATCCAAACGTCCGCCGCCAGCTGGTGGATCTGGTGGTCTCGGAGTCTGCAAAAGAGGCTGACGCGGATCTCAGAGCGGCTACGCTCCGCAAAGAGGCGCGGGAGGTCGAGAAGAAGATCGCAAATCTGATCAAGCTGGTAGAGGACGGCGCGGCGACCGAATCAACGGCGACCCGCCTCCGAGAGCTGGAGGGAGAGAAGAAGTCGATCTACACTCAGCTGAAAGCGGCAGAACTGCAAAAGATCGCCCTTGATCCCGTGAAGGTGGACTATTTCCTGTCCCAGTTTGCGGACGGCGATATTGACGATCCCGACTTCCGCAGAAGGGTGATCAATATGCTGGTCGTCTCTGTGACGGTCTACCGTGACCCGACCGATCCGGACGGATACAAGTTAAAATATAAATACTCCGTATCACCGTCCGCAGGCAATGACCCTAAATCCGGCTCCGGCGGAGACGCGGGCAAGGGTGCGTGTCTGTGTCTCGGGTGGTCACCAGCAAGAAAAACGCACACGATGGTGTGCGTTTTTCTTTTTTCTGTCGGTCTGTCGCTAATGTGAAAATGCGGTAGCGAAAACGAATTATTTTCGGCACAATTTGCTAAAAAATACTCTTCCCGAAAATATTTTTCGAAAACGGGTTGACAAACGAAGAAATTTCTGTTATAATGCCGTAAACCGCAGATTGCAGAAATTACTTCGATCTTCTCCGGCATCTGCCGGAGCATTTCATTTGTAATTTTTTTGAAGGAGAGGAGACGTTCCGATGCGGAAGCGTTTCCGAAAAAAACAATGAAGTACAATGCAATCGTCGGACAGTCGGGCGGGCCTACCGCCGCAATCAACGCCACTCTGGCAGGTGTGATCTACGGGGCTAAGCTCTCCCACGAGATCGACACGCTGTACGGAGCCTTCAACGGCATCGAGGGAATGCTAAACGAGAATCTGTGCAATCTCACCGAACTCTTTACGGACAATCGGGATATTGAGATCCTGACCCAAACCCCTGCCGCCGCGCTGGGTTCCTGTCGGGTAAAGCTCCCTGATCCCGAAAGCGAGAAGGGCAAGGAGACCTTTACCCATCTGTTCGAGGTGTTCCAAAAGTATAATATTGGCAGTTTCTTCTACATCGGCGGTAACGACTCTATGGACACCGTGGCAAAACTCTCCAAGGCGGCTGAGTCTTTTGATTATCCCATGCAATTCATCGGCGTGCCCAAGACCATCGACAACGATCTTTGCGGTACCGACCATACGCCCGGCTACGGCAGCGCGGCAAAGTTCATTGCCGCTTCTATGCAGGAGGTGCTTCGCGACTGTGCGGTATACACCGTAAAGGCGGTCACGATCGTGGAGATCATGGGTCGTGACGCAGGCTGGCTCACCGCCGCATCTGCGATCCCCGCGATTCTCTCCAACCACGCGCCCGATCTGATCTATCTTCCCGAGGTTCCCTTCGATATGGAGCGATTCCTGTCCGACATCGAAGAAAACTTCAAGACCCATCCCGACGTGGTCATCGCCGTTTCCGAAGGCATCCGCTATGCGGACGGCAGATACGTCGGCGAGGGCACGCAGACCGGCGCTACCGATATCTTCGGTCACAAGTACCTTGCAGGTACCGCAAAAGCGCTGGAGTTTGCGGTGAAGGAGCGTTTTGGCTGTAAGGTTCGTTCCTTTGATTTCAATCTTCCCCAGCGTTGCGCCGCGCATATGCTGGCAAAGGCAGACGTGGAGGAAGCCATCGGCGTAGGCAAGTACGCCGTCCATTGCGCGGATCGGGGGATCAGCGGCTGTATGATCGGTTACGAGCGTACCGACGCTCCCTATACCATCTCCTACCGTCCCGTTCCCGTTTCCGAGATCGCCAATCAGGTCAAGTCGGTTCCGCGAGAATTTATCAACGAAGCAGGCAACTACGTGACCGAGGCTTGCCTCGACTATCTGCTTCCGCTGATCCAGGGCGAGTACCCGACGATCTATCAGAACGGTATCCCGCTTCACTTTGACCTGAAGACCCCCAATACTGCTCTCAATAAATTCAAACTTAGATAAATGCCGCCGCAAAGGCGGCGGAATGGAGAAACTTATGCGCGTTTACAACTTTTCGGCAGGTCCTTCCATGCTTCCTCTTTCCGTACTGGAAAAAGCAGCGTCCGAGATGACCAATTACCACGACAGCGGAATGTCCGTAATGGAGATGAGCCACAGAACCCCTCTCTATGAATCGATCCTGGCAAAAGCAGAGGCTGACCTGCGGACTCTGATGGCGATTCCCGACAACTACAAGGTTCTGTTCTTGCAGGGCGGCGCGTCCACCCAATTTGCGGCAGTTCCTATGAATTTGCTCAACGGTAGCGGTAAGGCTGATTACGTTGTCACCGGTCAGTTTTCCAAAAAAGCGATGCAGGAAGCCGCCAAATACGGCGATATCCGCAGGGTCGCCTCGTCCGAGGATAAGAATAATACCTACATTCCCCGTCTTACGAAAGAGGACTTCCGTCCCGATGCCGACTACGTGCACATCTGCTTGAACAACACGATTTACGGAACCAAGTGGGACTATATCCCCGACACCGGCGACATCCCGCTGGTTGCTGACCTCTCCTCCTGTATCCTCTCCGAGCCGGTGGACGTTTCCAAATTCGGTCTGATCTACGCCGGCGCGCAGAAGAACATGGCTCCCGCCGGACTGACCGTCGTTATCGTCCGAGAGGATCTGATCGGCAAGGCTCGTCCCGAGACCCCCGCGATGTTTGATTACAAGCTTCTTGCCGACAACAACTCTATGTACAACACGCCTCCTTGCTACTGCATCTACATGGCAGGACTGGTATACGAATGGCTGCTCGACATGGGCGGTCTGCCCGTGATGGCTGAGATGAACCGTAAGAAGGCGGCTCTCCTGTACGGTTATCTGGATAGTCAGGACTACTACGTTGCCCCTGCCGAAGCGTCTGCCCGTTCGCTGATGAACGTGACCTTCGTTACGGGTGATGCAGATCTGGATAAGCTTTTTGCCAAAGAAGCCGAAAAGAGCGGTTTGTGCAGCCTGAAAGGGCACCGCTCGGTAGGCGGTATGCGTGCCTCTATCTATAACGCCATGCCCTACGACGGCGTAGTTGCGTTGGTGGAATTTATGAAGGCGTTTGCCGCAAATCATCCTAAAGCATAACGAGGTGTTTCCCATGAAAAACGTACTTTTGATGAATTCCATCGCCGACAGCGGTATCGAACAGTTTGACTATACCCGCTATCATCTTTCCACCGACGAAGAAGATCCCGATCTGATCCTCGTCCGCTCCGCATCGCTCCACGACAGAGAAGTGAACCCTTCTCTCAAAGCCATCGGCAGAGCAGGCGCGGGCGTCAACAACATCCCCGTAGAAGAGCTGGCAGAGAAGGGTGTTGTCGTTTTCAATACCCCCGGTGCCAACGCTAACGGCGTGAAGGAGCTTGCCATCGCCGCTCTCCTGCTGTCCGCTCGTGACATCTACGACGGCATCAAGTGGGTCAACTCGCTTGAACCCACCGCAGAGGTCGCAAAGCGCGTAGAAAAGGAAAAATCCCGCTTTGCGGGCATTGAGCTGGCAGGCAAGACGCTGGGCGTCATCGGTCTGGGTGCCATCGGCGGCATGGTTGCCAACACCGCGCTGGAGCTTGGCATGAAGGTCATCGGCTACGACCCCTTTATGAGCGTAGAAGCCGCGTGGAAGCTGAGCAGTAACGTCAAAAAGGCGTCGGGCTTTGACGAGATCTATCGCCGCAGTGACTTCATTTCCATCCACGTTCCCTCTACCAAGGACACAAAGGGAATGCTCTCTGTCGCCGCGTTCGCGCAGATGAAGGACGGCGTGCGCCTGATCAATCTCGCCCGCGGCGATCTGGTCAAGACTGCCGATCTGAAGGAAGCACTGGAGAGCGGTAGAATCGCTCGCTACGTCACCGACTTCCCGGATGCTGACACCATTCATTGCCCCGGTATTGTTGCCATTCCGCACCTGGGTGCATCTACCAACGAATCCGAGGAAAACTGCGCCCGTATGGCGGCACTTCAGCTCATCGACTACGTGGAGAACGGCAACATCAAGAATAGCGTCAACTATCCCACCGTCGTGCTGGATCGCGGTAGCTGTACCCGTATCGGTGTCATGCACCACAACCGCCCCGGTGTGATCTCGGGTATCACCACCGCAGTTGCCGGTTACGGTTTCAACATCGAGCACATGGTCAGCGGCAACAAGAACGATATGGGCTATATGATCGTGGACGTGTACGGCGACATTCCCGAAGCACTGATTTCGGACATCGATGCTATCGACGGCGTCATCCGCGCGCTGGTGTTTAAGGGATAATAGAAAATATAACGAAGAACCTCCGTAAGGGGGTTCTTTTGATTTGACTATGTCACGCACTCTCCCTCACCCACTTCGTGGGAGGCTTCGAAATATATCTAAAATTTTGTCGAAACTCTTGACAACATCTCCATAAAGTGCTAAAATGTATGTGCCAAACAATTTCATATAATTTTACCCTTAGGGAAAACTATACTTTGCAAAAAGGTGTTTTCTCTCTTTTCTGCATCCTCTCTAAGGGTAATGAAATTGTTTGGCGACAATGAGAGATTCGCTTTTTTAGTGTGTCTCTTATTGAGACACACTTTTTTAATATGGAAAGGAAAGATTCTTTATGAAGTACTGTTCTACTTGTGGCGCGCAATTACATGATGACGCTGTTATATGTGTTAAATGCGGATGTCCTACTGTACCGCTTAGGCAAACGCCTGCTGATGAGAATTCGCTGGTGTTGAATGTGCTATCATTCTTTGTTCCCTTATTAGGATTGATTTGCTATTTAGTTTTCGCTAATACTCAACCTGTTAAAGCGCACGGGTGCGGACGCTTTGCGTTAACCGGGTTTGCTATGAGATTAGCTATTTTAGGATTATTTTTAATTTTATTATCATTTTAGAGTTCGATTAAGTTTATGAAAGAGCCATTCGTGCGAATGGCTCTTTCATTATGTCGTTTGTTGCTCTATTTTTTCACTAAATCCCTTGCAAATTCCCCAAAACTGTGCTATACTATAAAATAATGCCTAATTATTGCTCACGGGAGGGTGCTATGGATCAGATCAAAGAGCGGATCGACCATCTGCGAAAAACGCTTGCCTATCACAGCCGAAAATACTACGTGGAGGATGCTCCCGAGATCTCCGATTTCGAATACGATAAGCTCTTCTACGAGCTCAAAGCATTGGAAGAAGCCCATCCCGAATATGACGATCCCAACTCGCCCACCAAGCGGGTCGGCGGCGTGGCACTCTCCAAATTCGAGAAGATCACCCACACCGTCCCGCTGAAAAGTCTCACCGACGTGTTCTCCTACGATGAACTGCGTGCGTTCTGCTCCAAGCTGGAGGCGGAGTTCGGAGCGTTGGAATACTCGGTAGAGTGCAAGATCGACGGTCTGTCGGTGGCTCTCCATTACGAGGGCGGTCGGCTGGTTTATGCCGCTACCCGCGGTGACGGTACGGTGGGCGAGCTGATTACCGAAAATGCTCGCACCATTCAGTCGATCCCTCTGATCATCGACTATGACGGAACGCTGGAGGTGCGCGGGGAAGTGTATATGCCCCGTTCCTCCTTCGAAGCGCTGAACCGTCAGCGGGAGGAAAACGAGGAATCGCTCTTCGCCAATCCCCGCAATGCGGCGGCAGGGGCGCTTCGTCAGCTGGATTCCAAGATTACCGCATCCCGTAAATTGGACATTTTCCTGTTCAATCTTCAGCTTTGCGACCGCACCTTCGACACTCATATCGAAACGTTGGAATTTATGAAAGCACAGGGCTTCAAGGTCGTGCCGTTCTATTCCAAAGCCACCACCGCTGATGAGATCATTGCAAAAATTGAAGAGATCGGCAGGATGCGGGAAAATCTCCCCTTCGATATCGACGGCGTGGTGATCAAGGTGAACTCGCTTGCAAGACGTGAGGAGATCGGCGAAGGCACCTCCACCCCAAAATGGGCAGTGGCTTACAAATTTCCGCCGGAGCAGAAGATCACACGGCTCCTTGACATCTCGATTCAGGTGGGGCGCACCGGCGTGCTGACCCCCATTGCTGAGCTGGAGTCGGTCAGATTGGCAGGTTCCACGGTCAGCCGTGCGACCCTCCACAACATCGACTTCATCCACGAGCGGGACATCCGTATCGGCGACTTTGTGACCGTGCAGAAGGCGGGAGACATCATCCCCGAGATTGCCGCTTCGCACCCGGGGAAACGGGAGAGCGAGCTTCCCGTGTACGAGATGCCCGCGGTCTGCCCCTCCTGCGGAGAGCCGGTGGTTCGTGACGAAGAAGCGGCGACTCGCTGTACCAACGCAGCCTGTCCCGCACAGCTGATCCGCAATCTGATCCACTACGCATCCAAGGACGCCATGGATATTGCGGGACTTGGCCCCGCGCAGATCAAACTGCTCCATGAAAAGGGGCTGGTCACCTCGGTTTCCGATCTCTACACGCTGAAGAAAGAAGATCTTATAAATCTCGACCGCATGGGCGAAAAGTCTGCAGACAACCTTCTCGCTGCCATCGAAGCATCCAAGACACGCGGGCTGGCGCGACTCCTCTTCGCTCTCGGCATCCGTCAGATCGGTGAAAAGGCGGGCGAAGCATTGGCGTCGGCGTTCGGTGACATCGAGCGATTCTTTACTCTGACCACCGACGAGCTTTGCGCCGTGGAGGACGTGGGGCTGATCACAGCCGAAAACGTGGTGAACTACTTCTCCCATCCGCAGACCCGCGCACTCATCGACGCTCTGAAAGTGGTGGGGGTCGAGACGGCAATGACCGCGCCCACAAAGATGGACGATCGGTTTGCAGGTATGACCTTCGTGCTCACGGGCACGCTCCCCACGCTGACCCGAAGCGAGGCGGAAGCCCTCATCAAGCAGTACGGTGGAAAGACCTCTTCCTCCGTTTCGAAAAAGACGTCCGTAGTGCTGGCGGGTGCCGAGGCAGGCTCCAAGCTCACCAAAGCAGAAGCGCTCGGCGTGCGCATCATCGACGAGAACGAATTTCGTGAACTATTGAAATAATCGACGAAAAGCGAGAAAAACTATGTTATTTGATACCGTAAAAGTATATCTGAAAGCCGGAAACGGCGGCAACGGTGCCGTTTCCTTCCGACGCGAAAAATACGTTGCCCACGGCGGCCCTGACGGCGGCGACGGAGGCAACGGCGGAAGCATCATCTTCCGCATCGATCAGGGACAGAACACCCTGACCTATTACAAATACAAGCGCAAATTCGTTGCCGAGAGCGGTGCTCCCGGTGCGGGTGCAAAATTTCACGGCAAAAACGGTGCCGATCTGATCCTGCCCGTCCCTCCCGGAACGGTGCTGAAGGACCCCGAGACGGGACTTGTCATCAAGGATATGTCCGATTGCGAGGATTTCGTGATCTGCAAGGGCGGTCGCGGCGGCTGGGGCAATAAGCATTTTGCCACCCCCACCCGACAGATCCCCCGCTTTGCGAAGGCTGGCATTCAGGGCGAGGAAAAAGAGATTCTCCTGGAGCTGAAACTGCTGGCAGACGTGGGTCTGGTCGGTATGCCCAATGTCGGTAAATCCTCCATCCTCTCCATCATCAGCGGCGCGCATCCTAAGATCGGTGACTATCACTTTACGACCTTGGAGCCCAGCATCGGCGTGGTCGAGGTGGCAGAAAACGCCGCCTTCGTTGCCGCTGACATTCCCGGACTCATCGAAGGCGCCTCCGAAGGTGCGGGGCTCGGTCACCAGTTCCTGCGGCACGTAGACCGTTGCCGCCTGCTCATTCATGTGGTGGACATCACAGGCAAAGAGGGAAGAGATCCCATCGACGACATCCTTGCCATCAACTACGAGCTGGAGCAGTACAATCCCGAAATGGCGAAGCGCCCTCAGATCATCGCTGCCAACAAGTCGGATTTGCTGGAAGAAGACGCAGACCTCACCGATTTCGAGGATTTCATCTCGGTGAAGGGCTATGATCTGATCTATATTTCCGCTGCCACCCGCAAGAATATCGATCAACTGGTGAAGCTGGCGTATCAGAAGCTCCAAACTCTCCCGCCTATGACCATCTATGAGAGCGAGTATCAGGCTCCCGTGGAGGATTTCTCCTCCAAGAAGGATCATTCGGTCACCATCACCCGCAACGACAAGGGCTACTATATCGTCGAGGGCGATTGGCTGTACAAGCTCATGGGCTCGGTCAACTTTGACGACCGCGAGTCTCTCCGCTACTTCGAAAAGGTGCTTCGCACCTCGGGGGTCATCGAGGCGCTGGAGAACGCAGGCTGTACCGACGGAGATACCGTCAGCATTCTGGATTTTGAGTTTGATTTTGTGAAGTAACTATGGAATATTATAAGCAAATGCGTCAGTTGGTCGGGCACCGTCCGCTGATGTTGGTGGGTGCTGGCGTCATTCTGTATCGAGGCAGACAGCTTCTGCTCCAAAAACGCACCGACGACGGCACCTTTGGTAAGCACGGCGGCATCATGGACTACGAAGAAGTGGCTGAAGACGCCTGCCGCCGCGAAGTGATGGAAGAGATCGGACTTCGGGTAGGGAAGCTGACTCTGTTCGGCGTTTATACCGGTCCCGACATGACGGTCGCTTACCCTAACGGCGATATTGCCAACTATACCGACATCGTTTACGTCAGCGACGACTTTGACGGCGAACCCTCCCTTATCGACGGTGAGGCCGCCGAACTTGGTTGGTTCGATATCGACGCGCTCCCCAATAACCTCCACTCCACCGACAGACGACCCATCCTCGAATTTGCCGAACAGTTAAGGAAACGATATGCTGAATAAACTGAGAGAAGCCGAAGAAAAGTTTGAGAGAATGAACGATAGCCTTGCAGATCCTGCTATCGTCAACAATCAGGAAGAATACAAAAAGCTCATGCGCGAGGTTAAAAATATGACCCCGCTGATTGAGCAATACCGTGCCTACAAGAAGCAGGAGGAAGCCTTCGAGGAGGCGAAACTGCTCCTTGCAGACTCTCCTGACCCCGAGTTCAAGGTTCTATTGGAGGAGGAATATAAGTCCTCCAAGCAGAACATGGAGACCCTGCTGGAGGAGCTGAAGATCATGCTTCTGCCCAAGGACCCCGACGACAACAAGAGCGTGATCGTGGAGATCCGCGCCGGTGCGGGGGGAGAGGAAGCAGCGCTGTTTGCCGCAGATCTCTATCGGATGTACACCATGTACGCCGACATCATGCGCTATAAGACCGAACGGATCTCCTTCAATGAAACGGGGCTTGGAGGCTATCGCGAGATTTCCTTCTCGGTAGACGGAGAGGGTGTGTACTCCCGCTTCAAGTTTGAGAGCGGCGTGCACCGCGTTCAGCGTGTGCCGGAGACCGAGTCCCAGGGACGCATCCAGACCTCTACCGTCACCGTTGCCGTCCTTCCCGAGGTCGAGGAGGTAGACGTAGTGATCAACCCCGCCGACATCGTCATCGAGAGCTGTAAATCCAGCGGTGCGGGCGGTCAGCACATCAACAAGACCGAATCTGCCGTCCGGCTTACGCACAAGCCTTCGGGCATCGTGATCGAATGCCAGGAGGAACGCTCCCAGTTCAAGAACCGCGATAAAGCAATGAAAATGCTTCGCGCCAAGCTCTACGATATTGCCAAGACCGAGCAGGATCAGAAGATCGCCAAAGAGCGTCGCAGTCAGGTAGGAACAGGAGATCGCAGTGAGCGCATCCGTACCTACAACTTTCCGCAGGGGCGGATCACCGATCACCGCATCGGTCTGACCCTCCACTCGCTGGAAAGCTTCCTCAACGGCAACATCGGAGAGATGATCGACGCGCTGAATCGCGCCGATAATGCCGAAAAACTCAAAAACAGTGAATTCTGATAGAATTATGGAACAAAATATCTACACGAAGATTGTCTACGCACCTACGGAAGACGATCTCAAAAATGCGGCAGACCTGCTCCGCCGGGGCGGTCTGGTAGCGATCCCTACCGAGACGGTTTACGGGCTGGGCGTGAACGCGCTCCTGGCCGATGCTGCTCCAAAGGTCTATGCCGCAAAAGGCAGACCGTCGGATAATCCTTTGATTATCCATCTTGCCGCTTCCGATGAAGCGGAGAAATACGCCGTTACCTGCAACGCCTATTACAAATTAGCAAGCGCGTTCATGCCCGGACCGCTGACCGTGATCCTTCCAAAGCGTGAATGTATTCCCGATAGCGTTACAGGCGGACTTGCCACCGTTGCGGTGCGTGTCCCGTCCCATCCTATTGCCCATCGTCTGATCGAGCTGTGCGGTTTTCCCATCGCGGCTCCGTCTGCCAATCTGTCGGGACGCCCTTCCACCACTACCGTGGAACACGTCATCGAAGATATGAACGGCAGGGTGGATATGATTCTGAACGGCGGCGCATCCGACATAGGGTTGGAGTCCACCATCGTGCTACCCAAAGAAGACGGTTCGCTGGTGCTCCTGCGTCCGGGGGCGATCACCGTTGAGATGCTGGAGGAAGAAGGCTTTACCGTTACCCTTGACAAGGCGGTCACAGAGCGTTTGCAGGAGGGAGAACGTCCCTTGGCGCCCGGAATGAAATACCGTCACTACGCGCCCCACGCCCGCGTGATTCTGCTTTCGGGCGAGAGGGAAGCGGTACAGGCGGCAATGGAGCCTTACCGCGATCGTACGGACGTGGCGTTGGTCTGCTATGCCGACGATCCCGTGGCAGACGCCTCCAACGCCCGTGTTCTCGGTGCCTTTGACCGCAGAGACGAGCAAGCCCGCAATCTTTTTGACCTGCTCCGTTCCTTTGACAGCAGTCCTGAGATCACTCGCATTTACGCTACTCTTCCAGACCGCAAGGAAATTGGGCTTGCACTGTTTAACCGAATGCTCAAAGCCGCAGGCTACGACATTGAAGAAGTATAACCGTACCATATATCCATAAACGAAAGGGAAAGATACATGGCAAAGAAGAAAAAAGAAGCCAACCGCGACGTCACCGACGTAGTTGCCCCCATTACCGACCAGCTGCTTACCGATACCATGGTCAGCAATTATATGCCTTACAGTATGAGCGTCATTATTTCCCGTGCGATCCCCGAGATCGACGGCTTTAAGCCCGCTCACCGCAAACTGTTGTATATGATGTATAAGACCGGACTATTGACCGGCGGACGAAAGAAGAGCTCCGCTATCGTCGGCGATACCATGAAACTGAATCCGCACGGCGATGCTTCCATCTACGAGACGATGGTTCGCCTGACCCGCGGTAACGAAGCCCTGCTTCATCCGTTCATCGACTCCAAGGGTTCCTTCGGTAAGCAGTATTCCTCCGACATGGCGTACGCCGCTCCCCGTTATACCGAGGCAAAGCTGGACGCATTTTGTGCAGAGATCTTCCGCGGCATCGACAAAAACGCCGTGGATATGGTACCTAACTATGACAATACCATGACCGAGCCGGTTCTGCTCCCTACGGCTTTCCCCAATGTGCTGGTGTCTGCCAATATGGGTATCGCCGTCGGCATGGCGTCGCAGATCTGCTCCTTCAATTTGGGTGAGATCTGTGACGGCGCCATTCAGGTGCTCCGCAATCCGCATACCGACGTGGATCAGATGCTGGACATCGTCAAAGCTCCCGATTTTCCCGGCGGCGGATTTCTCATCTACAACCGCCAGCAGATGGCAGACATCTACCGCACCGGACGGGGAAGCTTTTCCGTGCGTGCGCGCTACGTTTACGACAAAGCCGAAAACTGTATCGATATCATTCAGATTCCCTATTCTACCACGGTAGAAGCGATCATGAAGAAGCTGACCGAGCTGGTACGGGACGGCAAACTCAAGGAGATCAGCGATTTCCGCGATGAGATCGATCTGTCCGGCTTCAAGCTGACTATAGACCTGAAAAAGGGAACCGATCCCGATCAGCTGATGAACAAGCTTTACAAGCTCACGCCGCTTCAGGATAAGTTTGCCTGTAACTTCAACGTGCTGGTGGGCGGTGTGCCGAAGCAGATGGGCATCATTGAGATTCTGAAAGAGTGGATTGCCTTCCGTATAGGCTGTGTCAAGCGGGAGCTCAGCTATGATTTAGATCGCAAGAACGAGCGTCTGCACCTGCTGATGGGTCTTGCCAAGATCCTCTTGGATATTGATAAAGCGATCCGCATTGTCCGCAATACGCCTTTGGAAAAGGACGTTGTGCCCAACCTGATGGAAGGCTTCTCCATCGATGAGATCCAAGCAAACTATATCGCCGAGATCAAACTCCGCAATCTGAACCGCGAGTACATCCTGAACCGCACCAAGGAGATCGAATCGCTCCAACAGGAGATCGCCGATCTGACCGATCTGATCGGTTCCGAGGCGCGTTTGAAAACCTACATTTCCAAGCAGCTCAAGGAGATCAAGAGTAAGTACGGTAAAGCCCGCATGACCCAGCTCATCTACGATGAGGATCTGGACGATTACGTGGAGGAGGAGCAGGTAGATACCACTCCCGTCCGTCTGTGGCTGACTAAGGAAGGCTACTTCAAGAAGATCAATCAGCAGGCACTCCGTACCTCCGGTGAGCAAAAGGTCAAGGAGGGCGACGAGATCCTGTTGATCGAGGATACCGACAACTCTGCCGAGCTGATCTTTTTCTCGGACGGCGCACAGTGCTATAAATCCAAGGTAAGCGCCTTTGAGACCACTAAAGCCTCTCTGCTGGGGGATTACGTTGCGGGCAAGCTGGGCTTTGACAATCAGGAAAAGACCGTTTTTATGAAGAGCATGAAGGAGTATAAGCCTAACGAATACTTTATCTTCATCTTCGCCAACGGTAAGGGTGTAAAGGTGCCTTCTTCCGCTTACGACACCAAGTCTAATCGGAAGAAGCTGTCCGGTGCTTACTCGGACACTTCTCCCATCGTTGCAATGTTTTATGAGAAGGAGCCGATGGATCTGCTGCTGATCTCGGACGCGCATAAAGCGATTCAGATTTCCAGTTCGCTAATTCCCGTAAAGACCACCCGAACTTCGCAGGGTGTGACGCTGATGAGCCTCAAAGCTGGGCAGACCGTCACCGAGGCAATGCTTGCCGCCGGCAGAGATACCTCCGGCACCAAAGGATTGCGCAAGATCAAGATTCCGGCAACGGGCGTTCCGTTTGAGCGGTTTGATCCGATCGAGGATCAGATCTCACTTTTGTGAGCTGGAAATTCATTACAATAATTGTAAACCTATTGCAATTTCCGAGCAATTCGGTTATAATGAGAGTATCAATTTTTTATGGAGGATGACCGATGGGAAAGAAACCTGTCAAGGGAGATGCAACCACTCAAACGTGGGTCAAGATCGTTTGCGGGATCATGGGATTTCTGATGGTCTTCGGTGTGCTGGTGATGTTGATTTCTTCACTGCAGACCGCAGCCGTTGAAAGCAATCAATCGCAGACCGTTCCCGATCAGCAAATCAGCGTCGGACTGTACTGTAACGAAAATGCAGTACAGTCGTACGCACTTTCTGCTGAGCACGGTGTTCAGATTGCCGTTGCGCCATCCGGGCTGACGGTTTCACTGGATTCTCAGAACGTGATTGTTTCGGTGGACGGTAACCTCTATCGCGTAGGGAGCGAGCTTTCCACTACCAGCGGCGGTATCGCAACCGTTGGCGGTTATCATATTGAGATCAGCTATTTCACCTTTTCCGATTTGGGTATCGACACAGACCACGATAACCCGGTATTTATCCGCCCCGGCAGTACCGCCGGATCGACGGACGGGTATTCACCCGCAAACGTCTATGATTATATCTCACTGCTGAGTGACGATACTACCTTTCAAGCGTTGTCCCTGCCTGCGTTTCCTTGTTATGTGTCCGGTCAAAAGTGCTATATTCGCGTAGGCAATTTCTTCACGAAAGAAGAAGCAGAGGAGGCTCTGGCACAGCTGCAACGGACGATGACCTTGAACGCTTCGATCGCCGAACCGGATGCCGATTCGGTAACCGTTCTTGCTCGAGACTATACCGTTTTGTGCGAATTTACGGGTAAAAATCAAAGTTATCAGATCACGCCTACGGATGATGGAGTGATACGCGGTGCGGACGGTCGCGCCTTTTGCGGAACTATTTCGATGGCAAGCGTCAAGGATTCATCCCGTAAGGGGATCAACGTGATCAATCAGCTTTCTCTGGAGGCGTACATCGGTGCATTGCTTCCCTCAGAGGTTTCCTCTGAATGGGATAGTGAGCTGTTGAAGTCGATGGCTGTATTGCTCCGTACGGAGATCACCCGGAAGCTTGGGTGTCATGATGCGGACGGATTTGATATCTGTGCCGAGAGTCATTGCCATACGTACATTGGCAGGGCAACTGCTACCGATCGCGTATTGGATGCGGTTCAAGCGACAGCAGGGCAGATCCTGACCTATGACGGTGCACCTATTTATACGCCGTATGCTATGACTAACGGAAACGGCACGGTATCTGCCAAAGACGCATTCGGTAAAGAAGTTCCGTACCTGCCCGCTATCTATACTCCTTGGGAAGAACAAAGCAGTTGGTCGGTTGAATTTACACCCTTTGAGCTGTATCAGCTGCTGTCCAACGCAGGATACCGGGAGATCACCGGTAACGTCGCCTCGGTACAAGTGAATGCTTGGGCAGAAGGCTCCGATTATGTGACGTCGATCACCTTTACCGATCTGTTCGGCGGATCGGTAACAGTTGAGGGAAGCGAGACGATCCGTCTGCTGTTTTCAGGCAGGCTTCCTTCGTCCTGTTTTGTCGTTGGGCTTGCAGGAGAGAGCGTTGAATATACCAAACGAACGCTGTCCGGTAATGCGACGGAGTATAGCGAATCCAAAGAGACGGTGGTGCTTGCCGGAACCTACGGTTCCTTCGTGTTCATGGGAAGCGGTAGCGGATGCGGCGTAGGATTCAGCGTAATGGGTGCTAAGGCGCTTGCAGAGCGCGGATTTAACTATCGTCAGATCCTGAACATCTATTTCCCGGGAGCTGAATTGCCCGACAGTGTCGGCACCGAATGACCACAATAAAAAGAAGGATGGCATTAGCCATCCCTCTTTTTATTGTGCTGCTTCTTCCTCATCGCCGAAGGACATATTTGCGAAGATCCGCTCCATTCGACTATCAGGGAAGCGTTGATCGATAAATTCCATAAAAGCAGAATCGGCAGGAACGCCTTCCACACGTTGAGACCAACGGGCGACCGCAACTACCGTGACTGCAGAATTGATCACCATAAATACGACCAATATCCAAGTAATAATCTTTCCGATCCGCTGTGGGATCTTCAAAATAAGACTTGCCATACGGGGATAGAGATCTTTGATCCAAAAGATGCCTAAAATTCCCCAAAATATCGAATAGACCAGGCAAATTCGACCGTTAATGTTCAAAAATTTACCGGAATAGTCCCAGGAACGAGATCCGAAGAAAAATTCCTGTGCCCATGAGCAAGCGTATTCCAATACGCTGCCGACAACGAAGGAACCTGCAAAGGAGAGCCAGCCACCGCGATTTCTGAATCGGTACAAAGCAAGCGTCAGTAAAACTGCTCCTGCTCCGTACAACAGATTAAAAGGACCGTATACCAGTCCGGAACGACTTTCTATGTATCCGTTTTTGGCGATGCACCACAAAACTTCTATGACTACTCCCGCAAAACTGCCGACGAAGCAGATCAGAAACAGCTTATAAAAGCTGAGCCCTTTGGCGAAATGCTCGGAAGATTCCTCTTTTAGGTCGATGGAGGAATTGGCAGGGGCTGCAGGAATCAGCCGACGCTTTTTTCGGCTTGCTTTTGCGTCGCGAAACCGTGCGGACAGCTCGTCGGAGATAGAAAGAACCTGCATATTTGCACGGGTCAGATTGGACGATGTCCGTCGCAGAGAGGCGAGCTCCTGTTCTACGAGCTCTTCCTTTGACGATGGGTCAGAAGAGACTGCGAGATCCTTGTAATAGTCGGAAAGCTCGCGGTGCGCGTTATCCAGATGCTCAAGGATCGCTTGACTTTCGCACTCCAATACAGAGGAAGCGCGTTGGAAATCTTTAACCGCGGTTGATTGTTTTTCTTCCATAATTGACCTCATTCCCGAGGCACACCGGATATCCGAAGGGCAGTCAAACACTGATATGGTCATCCGGGCAGTATATGCCTCAGACGATTTATAATTCGTAAATATTAAAGCATAGACGATTACTTGGAGTCGTTTTTTTGCATAAGAAAAGCTTCAGCGTTCCGAAGAACTGCCATATAGGAGACGTGTAGGAGTTTTTCCGCATCCTGCAGAGTGACCCATCTGGATGTCAACACCTCCTGAGAAGACAAAACAGGAGGATTGGTGGCTTTGGCTAAGAACAGTACCACGGTCTTCTCGCCAATGCCGACGGAGTAGGATGCTTCGCCGCGAAATCCCTGTCGGAGTCGGATCTGCATTCCCACTTCTTCCTGTACCTCACGAAGAGCGGTTTCCTCTTCGGATTCGTTTCGCTCCATATGTCCTTTGGGAAAACTCCATGTATGAGAGCCTCGTTGAAAGAGGAGCAGGTAACGGATGTGATTGTGATCTTTTCGATAGATGATAGCACCGCAGGAGCGATGATAAAGGGGAATGATGCGGGTGCGGAAATAGCGCTCCTGAAAGTGCACCGCACTCTCGATCTGTGCCTGATGGAAGCAGATTCCGTCGGGCGCCACAACCAGTTTATCTTCACGGTCGTTCAGCCTGCGAACGATACCGATCACTTTGCCGATATACTCCGAGACGGGTGCGTCAACGCCTATCAGATATGCGTCCTGGGGCTCCCCGTCGCCGCCGATTATACCCGGAACGAAGCCGTAATGAATAGGGTAGGTCAGTTCCGGGTGACGGGGATGAATGCTTCCGATGGGTCGGTCGATCTGCACGGTCACGGTCTTGCCCAACAGATGCTGTAATGACGGTCTGCGCTCTGCCATATTGTCCTCCCTCCAAAGATCCTGCCTAAAAAAACACGCCTTGAGGAAACTCAAAGCGAAAGATCAAACTGTAAACCAAAAGAGTATTCGCTATGCGAATACTCTTTTGGAGCGGTCATGCCGCTGGTCGGAGTAGCGCGATTCGAACGCGCGGCCTCATGGACCCGAACCATGCACTCTACCAAACTGAGCCATACCCCGGTTCACAGTACGGGAACAAGATCATGTTCCCGTACTTTAATTATTATATCACAGTACTTGGGTTTTGTCAACCGTTTTTCGAAAAAAAACTTTAAGTCTCCTGCATCTTCAACCTTGTTGATTTCTTTCGACGTTTATGCAGAAGCAGGACTATACCCATGACCAGCGGGAAGAGCAGTGCGATCAGCATTCCGCTTTGTAGTCTGCCGTCGGTAGCCCCGGTCGCGAAGCCTACCAATGCGGGGCCGGAAGAGCATCCAAGATCACCTGCCAACGCCAACAGGGCAAAAAGCGCGGTGCCGCCACCGGGACAGCGATCGGCTGCGATGCTGTAAGTGCCGGGCCACATAATACCGCAGGCAAAGCCGCACAGCGCACATCCGCAGAGCGCGATTATCGGAATCTTGCAAAGCGATGCTAACAAATACCCGGAGATGGAAAGCCCGCAACTGAACAGCATGAATGCCCGCAGATTGATCCGTTTACTGAACAGGGAATAAACCAGGCGGGAGAGTCCCATCATTGCCGCAAACAGGCAAGGCCCTGCCAGATCACCTACGGTTTTGGAGACCGACAATCCCGCCTCTGCAAACGCTGACGCCCACTGGCTCATCGCCTGCTCGGCGGCACCGGCGCAAAGCATGAGCAAGATCAGCACCCAAAAATCCGACAATCGGAACAGCTTGCGAAGCGGCATTGACTCATGGGTACTCTCTTGCAATGTACGAATGGGGACGAAGCAGAAGTAGATGCCGTTAGCAATGGGGAGGAGTGCCCAAAGGACGGCGAGGGTGCTCCAATGATCTACGCCTGCGAAAAGAAAAAAGAGCGTGGAGAGCAATACGACGCCCATGTGTCCCCAGCAATAGAAGGAATGGAGCAGGCTCATGTGAGCAGATTTATTTTCGGTAGGCGCCGCCTCCACGATAGGGCTGATCAGCACCTCCAAAAGACCGCCGCCTATAGCATATACGATCACGGCGATGAGGACACCCACGTAAGGAATGGCGCAAATGTTGGGGAGAATTGCCAGCAAGAGTAATCCTGCGGCGGAGAAGACGTGGGCGGTGACCACCGAGAAGCGGTAGCCGATTCGATCAACGAAGCGGGCGGCGAATATGTCAACGACCAATTGAACGCCGAAATTGATGAATACCAACAGAGAAAGTTGGTTTAACGAAATGTGATAGTCGGTTTGAAAGGTCACAAAGAGCAGCGGAACGAAGTTGTTGACCACCGCTTGCACGATGTAACCCATGTAGCTTGCCAAGAGCGTGTGTCTGAAATCAGAGCGAATGGACATCCGTAGCCTCCATCCATTTTTCTAAATGTCCGATTACGGGGAGCAGCCCTTGCAAGTCGGAGGCATCAAACCGTCCGAGGAGCGGACTGTCCAGATCCAGCAGAGCGCAAAATCTACCCGAAGGATCGTGAATAGGGATCACAAGCTCGCTGTTGGAAGCACCGTCGCAGGCAATGTGACCGGGGAACTGATGCACGTCGGGGACTATCTGTGCCCGATCGGTCTGCCAAGCGGCACCGCAGACGCCCTTTCCCTTGGCGATGCGATTGCAAGCAGGTTTTCCTTGAAAGGGACCCAGGATCAGCAGATCTCCTTTCACCCGATAAAAGCCCGCCCAGTTCAGATCGGGGAGCAGGTCATAGATGAGCGCCGACAGATTGGCGGTAGCAGACACACTGTCGGTCTCGCCGTTCAGCAGACCTTCTGCCATTGCGGCAAGCAGATCGTACAACTCGGTAGGATCGGTACAGATGGGACTGGTATAAGACATAGTATTACCTCCGTAAAACGGGTTCAATGTTCAGTATAAGCAGATCAGACCTTGGACGTGACTGCTTTTTCGTCTGATTTAATTGGTGTCGGATAGCGCTTTTTCAATTTGTGAATGACTGTATAGAATACGGGGATCAATAGCAGATCTGCCGCGATCCAAGCAAGAGGACCTGCATAGCAAGCCGCCTCGAATCCCAAAACAGGAACAGCGAAAATGCCGATAACGGCACGGGCGACCAGCTCAAACAATCCTGCGGCCATAGCGGGTACACCGTAGCCCAGCCCCTGAACGGCGTTACGGTAGACGAACAGAACTCCCAACGACCAATAAAACGTGCCAACGATAGACAAAAGTTTATGAATATCTCCGATCACTGCCAGCTCGTCGGCGGTTACGAACAGAAGTGCCAAATACTGACCGAAGCACAGGGAAGCGATCGTTGCAACGGCAACGTATACCATGATCATCAGAAGACCTTGGTGCACGCCGCGTCGGGCACGGTCGATCTTTCCGGCGCCCAAATTTTGACCGCAGAAGGTAGCAAGGGCTATGCCCATTGCCTCCATCGGTTGGGTCAGCATCATCGAAGTCTTATTTCCCGCACCGACGGCACTGACGGCGGCGGTTCCCAAGGAATTCACCGATTGCTGCAGAATCAGACTGCCTACTGCGGTGATGGAGAACTGCAAAGCCATGGGAAGACCAAGATAAAGAAGCTTTTTCATCATCGAGAGGGAGGGACGCCAATCTTCTTTTTGCAGACGCAAAACGGCAGATTTTTTGACAATGTAGATCAAACATAAAAGCCCCGAAACAGCCTGTGCGACCACGGTGGCAATACCGGCTCCCATAACGCCCATTCCGCAAACGAGAATGAAGAAAAAGTCCAGCCCGATGTTGATCACCGAAGCGATGATCAGAAAGATCAGCGGTGAACGGCTGTCCCCAAGCGCACGGAGCAGACCTGCCAATATGTTGTAGAACATGGTTGCCGCCATGCCCAAGAAAATAACGATAATGTAATTGTAAGCGTCTTCAAAAATATCCTCCGGCGTGCCTAAGAGGCGGAGAATATCGTCGGTAAAGAGCGCGGTCAACAGGGTCAGCAGAGCGGTGATGCCAACGGCAAGATAGATCATATTAGTGACCGAGCGACGGAGATTGCGGTAATCCTTCGCACCGAAGAACTGTGCTACGGGAATACAGAATCCGCTGGCAAGTCCCGTGACGAAGCCGATGACCAGAAAGTTCAGCGAGCCGGTGGAGCAGACGGCGCCCAGTGCATCCGTGCCCAGCGTTCTGCCGACGATCATGCTATCCGCCATATTGTAGAATTGCTGGAAGAGATTGCCCGCCATGAGGGGGAGCGCGAAGAACAATATCTGTTTGGCAGAGTTACCGTAGGTCATATCCTTGACCATTTGATTCATCCCCTTGTTTCTTAAAACTGTGACGATTTGAGAATACGTCCGTTAAGATGCAGTATAGCAGATTTTTCGTCATTTGTAAACAGGGAAATTGCACAAAGTTCGAAAAAAACGGGGACGTCCTTCGACGCCCCGGTTAATTATTTTGTGATTCCGTATAGCGCGGATGTGCCGAGACAATGCTCGATCCGAAGCAGACGGTTGTACTTGCAGACACGCTCGCTTCGTGCGGGCGCACCGGTCTTGATCTGTCCTGCATTGGTGGCGACGGCAAGATCGGCGATGGTGGTGTCTTCGGTCTCGCCGCTGCGGTGAGATACGATGGCGCGGTATCCGCGGGATGCGGCAAGCTCCATTGCTTCCATGGTTTCGGTCAGCGTACCGATCTGATTGGGTTTGATCAGAATCGCATTGGCGGCGCCTCGTTCGATACCCTCTCTCAGACGGGCGGAGTTGGTCACGAAAAGATCGTCGCCAACGATCTGCAGATCGGGATGAGCGGAAGTAAAGCGTGCAAAGGCAGTCCAATCGTCCTCCGCAAAAGGATCTTCGATGGAGGCGATGGGATATTTCTTCAGCAGTTTGGCATAATACGCCGAAAGCTCGTCGGCACTCATCGTCAGATCGCTCTTGGGAAGATGATACTTCCCGTTTTCAAACCATTCGCTGGATGCAATATCCAGTGCGATCTTTACGTCCTCGCCGGGGAGATAGCCCGCAGTTTCTACCGCGCGGAGGATATAGTCCAGTGCGGCTTCGTCGCCGGCAAGGTCGGGGGCAAACCCGCCCTCATCACCTACCGAAACGCTGAGCCCGTCAGCCTTCAGCAGTTTTTTGAGGGAAGCGTAGATCTCGGTGCCCATCTGCATCGCTTCGGTAAAGCTCTTGGCGCCTACCGGCATGATCATAAACTCTTGCACGTCCAAATTGTTGGAGGCATGAGCGCCGCCGTTGAGAATATTCATCATCGGGACGGGGAGCACGCGGGCGTTACTGCCGCCGAGATAGCGATAGAGTGGGAGACCGTAATGCTTTGCCGCAACCTTTGCAGTAGCAAGAGAAACGGCAAGGATCGCGTTTGCGCCCAGCACGGATTTGTTGGGAGTGCCGTCCAGTTTGCAGAGCAGGCGGTCGATGCAATCCTGACAGTCTGCGCGCTTTCCGATGATAGCTTTTCGAATTTGACCGTTGACCGATTCAACCGCCTTGGAAACGCCTTTGCCGTCGTAGGCAAAGCCGCCGTCCCGCAGTTCTACCGCCTCATGCTCGCCGGTAGATGCCCCCGAAGGAACCGAAGCGTATGCGGCTTCACCGCTTTCCAGAACAACGGTTGCTTCTACCGTTGGTGTTCCGCGGGAATCGAAGATCTGCCGTGCATTCACGGCACTGATTTTACAATCGGACATTAATTTCATATGAATCATCCTTTACTTGATATTTTTTGATAGTATTTCCAAGATGCGCAGGTTTTAATTCCGAAGACTCGCGAATTTTCTTTACAAAACGGAAATTATGTGGTAAACTATTTGGCAGAACGATATATGGAGAGATTGATATGCAAAAGAATGCAAAGCGCATCATATTATTGCTTTTGACCTTGGGATGGATGTTGACCATCTTCCTGTTTTCGGCAAAGCCGGCGTCCGAATCCATGCAGCAGAGCGATGGGATCGTGGAACGGCTCGTTCGCATTTTCGTGCCGGATTTTGACAGCCTGTCTGCCGAGCAGCAGGACAGCATAACGCACACGCTGTCTATGGTCGTGCGCAAAGGCGCACATATGGCGGAATACGCAGTGCTGGCGATCCTGCTGTATGCGTTACTGTCCTCGTGGAATGCTTCCGGGCGTGCATTTCTGTGCATCGTCTATGCGTGGGGAGGTGCAACGCTTTACGCTGTCACAGACGAGCTTCACCAGCGCTTTGTTCCGGGACGATCGGGGAAGCCCATCGACGTGCTGATCGATAGCGTCGGCGCTTTAGCGGGAGTAGCGATAGCAGTAGGCGTACTGTTCTTGGTGAACCGTCGGAAACAACGCAAAGCAGGTTGTAAGAAATCGACGCATCAACCGGAACAGATCAGTCAATGATGCGGACGCGATAGCTTACCGTATAGCATTCACCCGGCTCAGTGGAGCGGATGAACGGTTTTTTCGAAAACTCAGCTTCCTCGTTTCTGAAAGCGTTGATACCGTTCCATGGCTCAAGACAAAGGAAAGGGGCGTTCTTCCCGGGAGGAGTCCAGATTCCAAACGCGTCAAAGCCCTCAAACTCCATTCCCACGCCGTGTCCGTTCTGATCCAGCAGTGCAATTTTTCGTGAGCAAAGTCCGCTCAGCATCAGCGCGTCGTCTTCAAACAGACTATAGGACAGCGGAAGACGATCCGCACCGTCCAAATAGTTTTTCTGTCCGTCCGGGTTTTCAATGATTTGACCGCCTACTGCAACGTAACGGGTAACGTCGCATTCCGGATGCTCGAAAAGCAGCGTGTGATCTTCGAATTTCGCACCGTCGGAGAAGGGAAGCAGGAAGCCCGTGTGCGCACCGATCATAAAAGGCATTCTGCGCTCGTCACGGTTTTCTACCCGATAAGCGGTCACAAATCCGTCTTCGGTAAGGGTGTGGGTGACTTGAAAACCAAAGCGGAACGGAAAGCCTTTGCGGGTCTCTTCGGTGTCCGTCATCTCCAGCGTGATGGAGTTTTCCGTGTGACTGACAAGGGAAAATTCACTTTTGCGTGCGTAGCCGTGCTTGGGAATTTCATATTCAACGCCGTCGAACACGGTTTTACCGTTTTTCAGAAAGCCAATGACGGGAAAAAGAATTGGATTGTGTCCGTTCCAGTAGTCGGTGTCACCCGTCCAGATGTACTCTTTTCCGTGTCTTTGCAGAGAGGTCAGCTCAGCTCCCAACGAAGCAACGGTTGCAATGAGATCACGGTATTTCAGCGTATAGTTCATGACAGTATCCTCTAACATCATTTATTGAAAAGAAAAAAGCAACTGTGTAGTTGCTTTTTTCGGGTGCCGTCGAGCGGCAAAACTTTGGAGCGATTATTCAGCGTCCTCAACAGGGCACTCTTCCTCGTCACAGTAAGCGCAATCCTCGTCGTCGCAATCGCAGCAACAATCGTCGATAGCGATTTCCTCGTCAGACTTCAGAGCCTTCTTCTTGCGGATCTTCTTGACGATGATCAGAGCCATAGCTACTGCAGCGGCAACTGCAACGATGATAGCCAGCACCTTCAGAACGGTTTTCAGAACGCTTCCATTCTTTTCTTCCATGTTTGCTACCTCCTTGGAATTTGGTAATTATAGTATAACAGAGTAAGCCTACTTGCTTGTGAACATTTTGTGAATTAGATGTTAATATTTATGAACTGCGACGAATTTTTAACTACAACATAAAATTTTTACTTTTGATTCATTGCAATTTCAAACGTATCATGCTATAATAAAGAATCAACTATGCTTTATCGGATATGGGAAAGGGGAAAAATATGGAGAGTCGGGCTGATCTTTTATCTATGATGGCAACCGAGTTAAAGGATTTCGTCAAAGAACTCGGTGAACCTTCTTTCCGTGCGGGACAGATCTCCCAATGGCTTTGTAAGGGTGCGGATTTTTCTGAGATGACGAATCTGTCCGCGTCGCTTCGTGAGAAACTGGCTCTTCACGCAGAGCTTCGTTATCCCGTGATCGAGGCTCGCTATGCGTCTAAACTGGATGCTACGGTCAAGTATTTGTTTCGTCTGTCCGACGGTCAGTTGATCGAAAGCGTATTGATGGAATACGAGCATGGGCTTTCCATTTGTGTTTCCTCGCAGGCAGGCTGTCGGATGGGATGCCGCTTTTGCGCGTCTACCCTGGGCGGAAAAGTTCGGGATTTGCTCCCTTCGGAGATATTGGGACAGATTATTGTCGCCCAAAAGGATGCCGGCAAGCGCATCTCCAATATCGTTATGATGGGAATCGGTGAACCGCTGGACAACTATGATAACGTCATTCGGTTCCTTCGCTTGGTATCCGCGCCCGAGGGGCTCAACATCGGTTGCCGCCACATCTCCCTCTCCACCTGCGGATTGGTTCCCGGAATCTATCGGCTTGCCAAAGAAGACCTTCCCATTACGCTTTCTATTTCTCTTCACGCATATGACGATGAAAAACGGTCAGAGATCATGCCGGTAAATCGGGCGTACAATATCGATCGCCTGTTGACTGCTTGTCGGGATTACTTCGATGAAACGGGGCGGAGGATCTCCTTTGAGTATACGCTCATTTCGGGAGAGAACGACAGCACCGACGGCGCTGTCATCCTTGCGAAGCTGTTGAAGCGTTATCTGGAAAAACGCCCCTTCCACGTCAATCTGATTCCCGTGAATCCGGTCAAAGAGCGGGGATACGAAGCATCGGGCAAACGCAGAGTACGCGCATTCTGTGAGATGCTGGAAAAGCTGGGCGTCAATGCCACGGTACGCCGCACGTTAGGCGAAGACATCAATGCCGCCTGCGGACAGCTGCGCCACACGGCAGGACAAACCGGTCAGTAAGCAAATTCGGTTGATTTGCCGAATTAAGAATCACGATTTTACATCATTTGGGGGGAAACTATGCAGTACAGTGCATACACCAATGTAGGAAGAATCAGAAATCAAAACGAAGACTGCTTTATGGTAGAAGAGCTGACCGACGCAGTCTGCCTCTTTACTGTATGTGACGGTATGGGAGGTGCCAGCGCAGGAGAAACGGCAAGCGCTACCGCTTGCTCGGTCTATCACTCTGCTATGACCAAGGCGTTGCAGACACACCTGACGTCTGCTCATTTGCTGACGCCTCTGAACGCGAAGCTTTGTAAAAGACTTATGATCGATGCGCTGAATGAGGCAAATTCCGCCGTCTATCAGCTGGCGAAGACCGATCCGGCGCTGGAAGGAATGGGAACCACGCTGGTGTCCGTTCTTTTGGTGAATAAAACCGCTTACATCGTAAATGTTGGCGACAGTCGGGCATACTACTACAAAGACGGAGAGCTTTGTCAGATTACCAAGGATCATTCGTACGTTCAGTATTTGGTGGATAACGGTATGATCCAGCCGGACGAAGCAGAACGGCATCCGCATAAGAATCTGATCACCCGCAGCGTAGGCACGTCTGCCGAGATCACTCCCGATCTCTTTGCGCTAGATACCAGGCGAACCGAGTCCATTCTGCTGTGTTCGGACGGTCTGACCAATATGGTCAGCGAGACCGAGATTGCTGACGTTCTTGGTGACGACGAGGTAGAGTTCTCCCACAAAGCAGCGCGGTTGGTGGCAAAAGCCAACAGTCACGGCGGTACCGATAATATTACCGCTCTCGTGATCAGCACCCGATTGAAATAACTGATTGAGGAATAAATATGGATTCCATTGAAAATACCAACTATATCGGCAAGACGCTGGATGATCGGTATCGGATCAAGAGTCTGGTAGGAAGCGGGGGAATGTCCCGTGTTTTCCTGGTGGACGATCTGCTGCTTCACCGCGAGCTTGCACTGAAAATGCTTCGGGAGGACATTTCCAAGGATGAGGCAGCCGTACGCCGTTTTATCCATGAATCCAAAGCGGTCTCGATGCTCTCCCACCCGAATATTGTATCTGTCTACGATGTGTCGGTCACGTCGGAGATAAAATATATCGTTCTGGAGTACGCAGAAGGAATCACGCTGAAGGAATATCTGCAGGAGCACGGTCCGCTGAGCCCTGAAGAGACGATCCACATTGCGGTGCAGATCCTGTCCGGTTTGCAGCACGCACACTCCCGCGGGATCATTCATCGGGATATTAAGCCGCAGAATATCATTATCGCTCCCGACGGCTCTATTAAGGTTACCGATTTCGGCATTGCCAAGATTCCCAATAGCGAGACCATTACCATGGCGGATAAAGCCATCGGCTCGGTTCATTATATCTCTCCCGAGCAGGCAAGCGGTCTTAGAGTGGATATGCGCAGCGATCTCTATTCGCTGGGTATTATCCTTTACGAGTTGATTTGTAACCGCGTTCCCTTTGAAGCGGAGAACGCCGTCGCGGTTGCGTGTATGCAGATCAGTTCCCGCGCCGTTCCGCCCTCCGAGATCGTGCCGGACGTACCGAAAGGCCTTGAGCAGATCGTGATGAAGGCAATCAGCAAGCGTCCCGCAGACCGATTCGAAAACGCGACGCAGATGCTGACCTGTTTGCAGCGGCTGGAAACTACCCCCGATGCAGTCTTTGATTTCGTAACCGTCAACGAAGACAGCGGGGAAGATGTGATCCCTACAGCGGTTCCACAAACCGTTACTGATCAGAGCATTGAAATGGAGGTTGTAAAGCCTTCCCAAACCAAGAATAAGAAAAAGAAAAAAGAAAAGCAAAAACCAGTCGTAGAGAAGGAGATCGTATACAAAAAGTCTCACGCTACGATGTTGCCCATTATTTTCGGAATGCTGTGCGCCTTCGGCGCCGTAGTACTGATCGTATTGATTTATTTGCTGCAGAATTATTTTATTTCCGATCCCAGTAATTCGCACGTACTGATCGTTGGAGACTTCGTTGATCAAACCTACTCCGAAGAGTTTAAGACCGAGCTGGAAAACAGCGGTTACACGGTTACCGTTGAATGGGTTACCAGCAGCGATTATCTTGCCAACACCATTATCTCACAGCAACCGGAAAAGAACGCGCGTCGCACGCTTAATCGTGACGTACCGACCTGTAAGCTCACTCTGACGGTCAGTAGCGGAGAGAATCTGATGACGCTCCCGGATTATACCGGTATGGAATATCGGGAAGCAACGCTTCTGCTTCAGCGCAATAAGATCAAATACACGATTGAAAAGGTTTATAATAACGCAGTTGAAGAAGGTCTGGTGATCTCCACGTATCCCACCGCAGGTACGGTGATGGGAAGTGATACCGAGATCGTCCTATACGTCAGTAAGGGCGGTGAAAAGACCTATATCACCATTCCAAGCCTTGCCGGGATGACTGCGGCGCAACTGGATACAACGCTGAAATCCTTGAATATCCGTCTTGGCAAAGTCTCCTACACTTATTCCGACACCGTTGCACCGGGTCTGATTATCAGTCAGAGTTTGGTGGCGGGAACCACCGTACAAGCGGGGATCACCTCTATCGACATCGTGGTCAGCCTCGGACCGAAGATCGTGATCCCGGACAAATCCGAACCGGACGTGACCGATGAACCGCCCTTGACCACCGAACCTGAAGCGGGAACTGAAGCTGATCCCGAGAGTCCCGATGAACCGGTCGAAGAATAAGTAACCCCTATTGTGAGGTCAATTTAGATGACAAATCAGAAAAACATTCGTAATTTTTCCATTATCGCCCATATCGACCACGGAAAATCCACGTTAGCAGACCGTTTGTTGGAGAAAACGCAGACGGTCTCCAAGCGTGAGATGGAGGAACAGCTCCTGGATAATATGGATCTGGAGCGAGAGCGCGGCATCACCATCAAAGCCCGCGCCGTCAAGCTGGACTACGCCGCTCCCGACGGCGAGCAGTATACTCTCAACCTGATCGACACCCCCGGCCACGTGGACTTCGGCTACGAGGTCTCCCGCTCGCTGAACGCCTGTGAGGGCGCACTGCTGGTCATCGACGCTAGCCAGGGCATCGAGGCGCAGACCCTTGCCAACGCATATCTTGCGGTGGATTCCAATTTGGAGATCGTGCCGGTCATCAACAAGATCGACCTGCCCTCCGCCGACGTAGAGCGTTGCCGCCGCGAGGTGGAGGATATCATCGGCATTCCCGCCGAGGGCTGTCCCGCCGTTTCTGCAAAGGCAGGGCTGAATATTGAGGACGTGCTGGAAGCGGTGGTGCGCGACATTCCCGCCCCTACGGGCGATCCTGATGCACCGCTGAAGGCGCTGATCTTTGACTCCTACTACGATCCTTATTTGGGCGTCGTAGTCTACATCCGCGTAATGGACGGCACACTCAGCGCCGGACAGCGTATCCGTATGATGCACGCAGGCTCCGAATTTGACGTAGTCGAGGTGGGAACGCTCACAGCCTTCGGTCTGCATAAGGAGGACTCCCTTTCTGCGGGCGAGGTCGGCTATATTACTGCCAGCATCAAGACGGTTGCCGATACGCAGGTGGGTGACACCGTCACCCTTGCGGACAACCCTACGGACGAGCCCCTGCCCGGCTTTAAGAAAGCGCTTCCCATGGTCTTTTCGGGCGTATATCCCGCAGACGGTTCCCGCTACAGCGATCTCCGCGACGCGCTGGAAAAGCTCCAGCTCAACGATGCATCGCTCTCCTTTGAGCCCGAGACCTCTGCAGCCCTGGGCTTTGGCTTCCGTTGCGGCTTCCTGGGTCTGCTCCACATGGAGATCATTCAGGAGCGCATCGAACGCGAGTTCAATTTGGACATTATTACCACCGCGCCCAGCGTAATCTACAAGATCACCCGCCGTGACGGGGAAGTGGTCTACATCGATAACCCCACCGGCTATCCCTCTCCCGACGAGATCGAGGAAGCGGCGGAGCCGATGATTCACGCCAACATTATTACGCCCGTGGAGTTCGTAGGCGGTATCATGGATCTGTGTCAGGATCGTCGCGGCGTGTTCATGGATATGAAATATCTGGACACTACCCGTACCGAGCTGCACTACGAGATGCCGCTGAACGAGATCATCTACGACTTCTTTGACGCGCTGAAGTCACGTAGTAAGGGTTACGCTTCGCTGGACTACGAGTTCTCCGAGTACAAGCGGAGCAAACTGGTGAAGCTGGATATTCTTCTCAACGGAGATATTGTGGACGCACTCTCCTTCATCGTGCATGAGGAGAAAGCCTACGGACGCGCCCGTAAGATTTGCGAAAAGCTGAAGGAGAACATCCCGCGCCAGCTCTTCGAGGTGCCGATCCAGGCAGCCATCGGCGGTAAGATCATCGCCCGTGAAACGGTCAAGGCAATGCGCAAGGACGTGCTTGCCAAGTGCTACGGCGGTGACATCACCCGTAAGAAAAAGCTGCTGGAAAAACAGAAGGAAGGCAAGAAGAAGATGCGTCAGCTGGGCAGTGTCCAGGTGACTCCCGAAGCCTTTATGGCAGTCCTCAAAATGGATGATGACGACTAATGAAGCGGATCGGATTATATATTCATATCCCATTCTGTCTGCAAAAGTGTGCCTATTGCGATTTCTACTCCATCCCGGGCAGAGACGAGGCACTGCAAAAACGGTATATCAACGCTCTGACGCTCCATATGAAGACCCTGTCCGCCACTATGGGGGACAGGGTCTTTGATACCGTCTACATCGGCGGCGGCACGCCCGGACTACTTTCAGTAGAGATGCTCACAACGCTGATGAATGGGATCAAAGACAATTTCAAACTTACCGAGGATGCAGAGATTACCCTCGAAACAAATCCCGCAGTAGCAGATGAGGCGAAATTCCGCGTGATGCGTGGGCTGGGAATCAACCGCCTTTCCATGGGAATGCAATCATCGGAACAGGCGGTGCTGAAGACCCTCGGACGGCTTCATACCTTCCACCAGTTCGCCGAAACCTTCGGGGAAGCCCGACGGGCAGGCTTTGATAATCTCAGCGCAGACGTGATGTACGCCCTTCCGCGGCAGACGTTGAAGGGGCTATTGGAGACTCTGCGCTTGCTGATCGCCCTCTCCCCCGAGCATATCTCCATGTACGGACTTAAGGTGGAGGAGAACACCCCCTTTGGCAGAATGGGGGAGCGCCTCACGCTCCCCGATGAAGATACCCAGTGCGAGATGTACGAGCGTGCGTATGAACTGTTGGAAGAGAGCGGCTATCATCGTTACGAGATCAGCAATTTTGCAAGAAGCGGGTACGAATCCCGTCACAATCTCCGCTATTGGCGGCGAGAAGAATACCTGGGGCTGGGTCCCGCCTCTCACTCCTTCGTGGACGGTGTGCGCTACAGCTATCCCCGTTCTATCGAGGACTACATCACTGCATTAGAGCAGGGAAGATTGCCCGAGGTCGATAGTCATGTGACGCTCACTCCCGCCGAGGCAAAGGACGAGGAGATCATGTTGGGTCTGCGCCTTTCTGATGGAATTGTCATTAACGACGATCTGATTGAAAAATGCAAGAACTATCTTCGCTATGGATTTATGGAACGAAAAGGCAATCGGATCGCATTTACCACGAAGGGATTTTTGGTAAGCAATACGATCTTGGCGGATCTTTTGGAATAATGTATTATTCGGAGGAATCAATGAGAAACAACAATTTTACCGTATGCGGAATCATAGAAATAGATGGTAAGGTATTGCTGGTTCGTCATACCTATGGCTCGGCAAAGGACAGAATACTGTGCCCCGGCGGATATGTAAACGAAAACGAATTACCAACGCAAGCAATCGAGCGTGAAATACTGGAAGAAACGGGCGTCGTTGCTAAAGCCGACGCCTTAATCTCCATGCAGTTCAAGTCCAACCAGTGGTGTGCTGTCTTCACATTAGAGTACGTTTCCGGAACTCCGAAGTCGGATAATTACGAAAACAACGAGGTGCTTTTGCTGAGCGCTGAGGATGCAATACAGCGCAGCGACATCACCAATATGAGCAGAGAGTTGCTGACCATGTATTTGGAGCGCAAAGATGGCGGACTACATAAAAGGGACTATCTGCCAAAATCAGCAACGATTGATGATTATGTACTGTATGGCAAATAATATGCAAAACACGGATAGTATACGCTATCCGTGTTTTGCATAACATATTTTTCAAAATCTTTGAACCTTTTTCACTGTCCAATCATCATAATAGGTAAATCCGGATTACAACTACTGAAAGGAGGAGCACAATGGAAACCAAAATTATCTTCGAGCAACTTCTCAAAAGGCATCGGATCGTGGTAGAGCGATACATCAACTATCGTATGCCAACCACCCACGATGCTGATGACGTGATCCAAGAGACCTATCTTGCTGCATTCGAGCATTTTTCCGATCTTCAAAATCACGATTTTTTTAAGCAGTGGATTCTGACCATCGCCAGAAATCAGTGCAACCTATGGTATCGCCGTTCGTATGGTGTAGATAAAGTCTCACTGGAAGAACTGGTCGATGTACTGGAAGCACCTGAGCTGGTGTACGACGATACCGTAGCAACCATTCTGCGCAGAATCCCTGCGGATTTGCGGACCGTCCTGCAACTGACACTCGACGGTTACAAGCAAGCAGAGATTGCAGAACAACTGCGCATCCCCATTGGTACGGTAAAAAGCCGTCTTCACTACGCAAAGAGGCTGTTCCGTGATGCGTGCCCTCCCGATATCAAAGCTTATTATGAAAGAGGTAGCAAAAAGATGGCAAAGAAAGACTATACCTGCGGCTTTCCCATGGAAATGCCTGCGCTGATTATCCAAAAGAGCACACGTCCGTTTACAGAGGTAAAGTGCGCAGATGAAGCATTCATCATTCCTCGAATCGGACAAAAGAATTCCGAGGGAACCTATCGATATCCCGACAAAAAGCTGGCAATCGTCTCGACCTGCTATGTTCCGAAAGCAGCAATGGTGCATGAAGTTGCAGGAGTAAAAATCTGCAGAGACACTTACAATGTGAAAGCGGATAAACTTTACAAAAATGAATGCATTTGGTTTTCACAATTGACTGAGGAATATGTTCGCGATCTGGGGACCATCGCAGGCGATGACGATGACGAGTATCCCACTGCAATCTATACTTTTTTGGAAGAGGATTATGATGTCGTCGTCAACGGAAAGGATAGAATCCACGGCAGATCTCTGCTGATCAAGGAGAATCCTCCAAGAATTGAAAATAATAAACTATATGTAGATGAATCTCATGAGCGATATACTATCGGAACTTATGATGTAACCATAGGAGAACGCACATTTGAAACGATTGCTTTTATCAGAATGCAAAACAATACCATTGTGACCGAAAGCTATGTTGACTCAAACGGCAGACTTGTGCTGATGCGTTGGTATGAATCTATGGACTGTCTTGAAGCAAATGACAATTTTTCCGACCAATTTATCGGTCGGATTCGCAATAATGCTTCAATCACGGTAAACGATATTCAATATATCCACATCGAAGACCGCATCAGCGAGTACGCTCTATAACCCAACAAAACCCACGAAAAGCATTCGCTTTCGTGGGTTTTCATTATACTCATTGCTTCTTTTCCGGCCGATAATGCTTCGCCAGACCGCCCTGCGCGGTTTCACGGTAATGACCGTGAATGTCCCGTCCGGTCTCGTACATCGTTCTGACCACCATATCAAAACTGATCTTGCGGGAGCTGGTGAGGAAGTTCGCCAGCGAGAGGGCATTGATGGCACGCATAGCCGCAACGGCGTTGCGCTCGATGCAAGGGATTTGCACCAGTCCGCCGATGGGGTCGCAGGTGAGTCCCAAATGATGTTCCATCGCAACCTCGGCGGCGTATTCGATCTGATCCAGTCCCATCTCAAACAGTTCGGCAAGTGCCGCCGCTGCCATAGAGCAGGCAGATCCGATCTCCGCCTGACAGCCGCATTCCGCGCCGCTGATGGAGGCGTTGGTTTTGATCAGATTGCCGATGATGCCGCCGGTAGCAAGAGCGTGGATGACTTCCGTATTGGTA
This sequence comes from Clostridia bacterium, assembly GCA_017451585.1. Classification (GTDB taxonomy): domain Bacteria; phylum Bacillota; class Clostridia; order Oscillospirales; family CAG-272; genus CAKSQF01. The sequence continues at coordinate 24,200 of JAFTOC010000027.1, read as the reverse complement.
AATCCCCGCGTGTCTTGCATATACTTCAGAACGGCCGGAAGGACACCGCAGGAGCCGCAGGTGGGTGCGGTGACGATAGTACCGCCGGCGGCGTTCTGTTCGCTGACCGCAAAAGCGTAGGCGCACACGAGGCGGTTCTCCTTCGTCTGCGCAGACTCGTCGATATGCCGCTGATTGAAGAGATAGTTTGCCTTGCGCTGAGTCTCCAGACCGCCCTTGAGGGTGCCGGTTGCAGACAGACCGTGGCGGATCGTTGCCTTCATCTGTTTCCAGATCTCGTAGAGATAGTCCCAAATCTCTTCGCCTTCGCACTCTTCCACGTACTCCCAAATCCGCAGATTGTGCTCACGGCAGTAGCGGGTGATCTCGTCAAAGGTGCTGAGCTGGTAGACCTCTTCCAGTGCGCTGACGTCCTCCCCCTCAAAGCGAATGGTACCGCCGCCGACGCTGTAGACCCGATGCGAGCCCAGCAGTTTTTCGCCGCGGTAGGCAAAAAGATCCATCGTATTGGGATGAACGGTGCAGGGCGTATCGTTATCGAAAATTACGTCTACGGGAAGGGGCGCAAAGGCATCTACGATCACTTCATCGGTCAGGTGCCCTTTTCCGGTCAGCGACAGCGAGCCGTAAAGGATCACTTTGAAATGATCGGCTTCGGGATACATCTCCCGTACACGGCGGGACGCACGGTCGGGACCGATGGAGTGAGAGCTGGAAGGCCCTCTTCCGATTTTATATAGTTCTCTAAGTGACTGCATGGGACAGATCACTCCTTTCGGATAGTTCTGTCCCATTTTAACACAATCACTTGCGAATGTCAATAGATGCACGAAACCTTTAACGGAACATTATTTGTCTCGCAGAAGTCCTTCTACCCGCTCCGTTACCAAGCGTTCGGTAGGTGGATCCAGGATACCGTAAAAGACATAACATCCGAATCGCTCTACATCGCTTCTTTCCAGCTTTTGCAGTTCAGCAGGATTATAGCTTTGCAGCCACTCCCGTTTGCCTTCCAAAGTGCGTTCCAAATAGTCCTCCAGCAGATCCTCCAGCTTTTCAGCCTCTTCTTCGGTCTTGCAATGGAAGATACCGTATTCGTCAATGGAAACCGAGCTGGTTTGCGCACGGACGATGCAGTCACTGCAATATTCTTCAGGCAGATCCAGATAGAAGCGCACTTCCTCGGGATCGTAGGAGATCAGCGAATCGGTGTGGTATAGCATACCGTCCACTTCCTCCTGCACCTGTTTTACCGCAATATCCTCTCGGTATACGGGCGCACGGCGGGCGCAGGCAGTCAGACTCAAAATGCACAATAATATTATAATGATCGTTTTTTTCATCATTTATGATCCTTTCTTAATGGGATGATCGGCGATATAGGTCAGCACGCGATTGAAGCCTTCGGTGTTCAGATGCATACCGTCACCGTTGTGATACGAGGCGACCAGCCAACCGTCATCACCTTTCAGCGCGGATGCGGTGTTCAGATAAGGAAGCGATCGCTCCCGGGCAAGCGTGCTGATCCATTCGTTGAGCCGATCTATTTTATCTACGGTAAAAGCGACGAGCTTTTGGGAACGTTCCTTTGCGGTCGGGTAGACCGATTGCAGTACGATCTGCGTGCTCGGTGACGCCGTTTCGATCAGATCGAGCAAACGCCCGTAATAAGATCGAAAGTCGTCTTCCGTCCAGGTCGGCAGACCGTTGATGCCTACGGTAACGATAAGAATCTCCGGCGATGCTTTACAGAAGGCTTCGGTAAGCGGGAGATCATGCTCCCGATAACGGATCTTGGCGGTGGGGAGATTGCGCAGGTAAAAGGTTCCGTCGGGCGGTACGAGGATCTGATCTCTTGAGAGCTTGGCTACCGGTTTACCCAAATGACCGTCGTTTTCCACAATGTATCGGATCAATCCGTAGGTGGTGGAATCACCGAAAAACGAAACGTGCGAGAGGTAATCCGCTTTTGTTTCTGCGTGCGCAGGCAGCGGGAGCATTGCCACAAGCAATAAAAGGATTAAAACTGCACTAAAGAGATTCTTTTTCATAAAAATCCTCCGTCTGTAGTAGGTTGACAAATCCGTGTGAAACTGTTATAATAAAAAAAGTGTATGCAAGGAGTTTCACATGACTATTATCGGATGTAATAAAATTTCACTGTCCTATGGGATGACCGACATTCTCAAGGATGTGAGTTTCTCGTTGAACGAAGGCGAAAAGCTGGGCGTAGTGGGGGTCAACGGTGCAGGAAAATCTACCTTGTTCCGCATTTTGATGGGACAGACCGAACCTACCGACGGAGATGTGTTTATCGCCAGAGACAAAACCATCGGCTATTTGGAACAAAACAGTGACTACGACAGCGACTCTACCGTACTGGCAGAAATGCTGAAGGCATTTCCCAAGCTCACCGCAATGGAAATACAATTGGAAAGTCTTCGGCAAGCAGCAGAGACCGACGAGGACGCAGCGCTCCGTTTTGCCAATCTGCACGAGCGCTTTGTAGCAGAAGGAGGGCTGACCTATCGCAGCCGTTGTCAGGGCGTGCTGACCAGCCTTGGCTTTGGAGAGCAGTTTTGGAACGTGTCGGTCAACACTCTCAGCGGCGGACAAAAGACCCGCGTGGCGCTGGCGCGCATCATCCTCTCCGAGCCGGATATCATCCTGTTGGATGAGCCTACCAACCATTTGGATATTGACAGTATCGAATGGTTGGAGAAGTATCTGGCCGGTTGTCACAAAACCGTTCTGCTGATCTCTCACGACCGCTACTTCCTCTGTAAGGTCACAAGCCGCACTCTTGAGATCGAGGGTTCTAAGGCAAAGCTTTACCGCGGCAATTACGATTACTACATTACTGAAAAGAAGCGGGAGAGGGAAGTACAGGAGCATCAGTTCAAGGAACAGCAAAAGGAGATCGCTCGGATCGAGGCGTATATCGAACAGCAAAGACGCTGGAATCGGGAACGGAACATTATCGCCGCCGAGAGCCGACAGAAGCAGCTGGACAAGATGGAGCGCGTCAGCGCTCCATCCCGTCTGCCCGATCCCATCCGGATGCAGTTTTCGGAAGCGGAGGAGAGCGGAAACGATGTGCTATCTGTTCGAAAACTGTCCAAAGCGTATCCGGGGCGCAATTTGTTTTCCAATCTGTCGTTTGAGCTGAAAAAACGGGATCATCTGTTTATCATTGGAAATAACGGTTGCGGAAAATCCACGCTGCTCAAAATTCTGTGCGGTCAGATCCCGCAAGACAGCGGCGTGTTCGAATACGGTTACAATGTGACCCGTGGCTATTACGATCAGGAAAATCAGAATCTGAATGAATCCAATACAGTGATCGACGAGCTGTGGGATCATTACGGTCATCTGACCCAGACCGAGATTCGCAACGCGCTTGCTCTGTTTCTGTTCAAGGGAGATGATATTTTCAAGGAGATCTCCGTGCTCAGCGGCGGAGAGAAGGCTCGGATTACCTTTGCCAAGCTGATGCTGTCCAAGTTCAATCTGCTCTACATGGACGAACCTACCAACCACCTGGATATCATGTCCAGAGAGGTGTTGGAGGATGCGCTGGCCGGCTTTGACGGTACCATCGTTGCAGTTTCGCACGACCGTTACTTTATTCGAAAACTGGCAAGCCGTGTGCTCGCCTTCGGAAAGAACGGTGATGTGCTGGACTATCACGGCACCTACGAAGATTACCTTCGGTATATCGAACGGCTCTCAGAAACGGCCGAAGTGACGGTCGCCGAGACGGTATCACGTTCCAAGCAGGATTATCTGTTATCAAAGCAGCAGAACGCCGAACGTCGCAAAGCGGAACGGCAGATCGCCAAAGCAAAGGAAGAAGCAGAGTCCATTGAGGCACGGCTGGACGCCATCCCTGCCGAGATGGATCAAGCCGCTACCGATCACAAGAAGCTGACTGCACTCTACGAGGAGCAGGAACGGCTGGAGGAACGGCTCATGGAGCTTCTGGAGCTTTTGGACAGCGCGGGACAAATGTGAGGCGCATCATCGATTCAGATCATACGAAACGGTCTGTGACAGATTTCTGTCACAGGCTGTTTTTCATTTTCCCGCAGGCATAGTATGCGTCGTCTTTGCATAGGTTTAATCAAGAGAATAATTGGGGGCGAAACCATGAACAAGAAACTGCATATTCGATTTATTTCCATTATTTTGGCAATACTTTTATTGATTCCATCTCTAAACGTGTCCGCATCCGATCCGGAATTGCCGGATCAACCGTCTGCGGATATTCCGACCGCAGCGGAGCCCGTCTTTGAAGGGGATGCCAAAAGTCTGATCCTCATCGAAGCGTCTACCGGAATGGTTTTGTATGAAAACAACGCAGACGAAGCGCTTCCTCCCGCTTCCGTGACGAAGATCATGACGCTGCTGCTGGTGATGGAAGCGGTAGATCGCGGGGAGATCAAGCTCACCGATCCTGTGACCGTCAGCGAAGCGGCGGCTTCCATGGGTGGGTCGCAGGTCTATCTGGAAGTTGGGGAGCAACTGACTGTTGAAGAGATGATCAAGTGCGTGGTCATTGCCTCGGCAAACGACGCGGCACTGGCTCTGGCAGAGCTGGTAGCAGGAAGTGAGGAAGCGTTCGTTGCAGAGATGAATGCCCGTGCGCAGGCGTTGGGAATGGAGAACACCCACTTCGAAAACACCAACGGCTTGGACGACACCACCGAAAATCACGTGATCTCAGCGAGAGACATTGCCATTATGTCTGCCGAGCTGATGAAGCATACCACGATCCTCAAATATACGACGGTATGGCAGGACAGCATTCGGAACGGCGCTTTCGTATTGACCAATACCAACCGTCTGATCCGATTTTACCCCGGCGCTAACGGACTCAAGACCGGTTCGACTTCTAAAGCAGGCTTTTGCATCTCCGCCGCCGCCAAACGGGACGGTATGCAGTTGATTGCCGTTGTGATGGGTTCCTCTACCCGTGACAGCCGAAACGAGACTGCCAAACAGATGCTCAATTGGGGATTTGCAAACTACGCTCGGATCACGGTCAGTAATCAAGAAGAACTGAGGATTCCCGTCAGTGGGGGCAAGCAGACCACCGTATCTGCAGATTACGACTCCTTTGATCTGATCGTATCCAAAAAGAACGCCAAAAAGTTAGAAACGGACGTTCAACTGAATGAATCGGCAGAAGCCCCCGTTTGTGTGGGCGATCCGGTGGGAAAGATGGTTTGTATGATCGACGGCGAGATGGTCAAGGAAGTTCCGATCTATGCAACAGAGGCGGTGGAAAAGAATACGTTTGGTAGTTTGTTCCTGCGGATTCTAAAAAAATATCTACAAATCTGAATTTCCCTATTGCAATAAATGGCAATTTGTAGTATGATATAGATACATTATTACAAATTGCGGAGGTTATTATGACCCTAAAACTCAACGATAAATATCTCGGCTCTTTCGTGAGCGCGGAAGAGCTGTCTGCCATCGCCCCCGAAGTGCAGGCGGCACACGATCTGCTGACTTCCCGTACCGGCGCAGGCAACGATTTTTTGGGCTGGCTGGATCTGCCCGTGAATTATGATAAAGACGAAGCTGCCCGTATCGTGGAGGCGGCTAAGAAGATCCAAAAATCCTGTGACGTATTCATCGTTATCGGTATCGGCGGCTCCTATCTGGGTGCCCGTGCCGCCATCGAGTTCTGCACCAGCTCGTCCTATAACGATCTGTGCAAGGATACGCCTAAGATCTACTTCGTGGGCAACGATATTTCGGCTTCTCATATGGCGGAGCTTTTGCAGATCTGCGAGGGCAAGGACATTTGTGTTAACGTGATCTCGAAGTCCGGTACTACTACCGAGCCTGCTATCGCCTTCCGCATCTTCCGCGACCTGCTGGTTCAGAAGTACGGTAAAGAGGGGGCGAAAGAGCGCATCTTCGCTACTACCGACCGTGCTAAGGGCAAGCTGAAGGAGTTGTCCGATGCCGAGGGCTACGAGACTTTCGTAGTACCCGACGACGTAGGCGGACGTTTCTCGGTTCTGACGCCGGTCGGACTGCTTCCCATCGCCGTTGCAGGCATCGACATCTACGCAATGATGGACGGTGCCGCCGCCGCTCGCGAAGCATATGCAGAGTGCGATTTGGCAAACAACGATTGCTACAAGTATGCTGCGATCCGCAACATTCTTTCCCGTAAGGGTAAATCTGTTGAGTTCTTCGTATCCTACGAGGCATCTCTGATCATGACCGCCGAATGGTGGAAGCAGCTTTACGGGGAATCCGAGGGCAAGGAGAATAAGGGAATCCTGCCTGCATCGGTCTCCTTCACCACCGATCTGCACTCCATGGGTCAGTTCCTCCAGGAGGGTAGCCGTATTATGTTTGAAACCGTGATCGATCTGCAGGAGTCGTCTCACGGCGTTGAGATTCCTTTCGAAGCGTCTAATTCCGACGGTCTGAATTTCATCGCGGGCAAGGATATGCACTACGTCAACCGTCAGGCATTCATGGGAACCGTTCTTGCTCACACCGACGGTGGCACTCCTACTATGGTGCTGGAGCTGTCCAAGCGCGGCGCGGCTGAATTCGGCTATTTGGTCTACTTCTTTGAGAAGGCGGTAGCGATCTCCGGCTATATGTTGGGCATCAATCCCTTCAACCAGCCCGGCGTTGAGGAATATAAGAAAAATATGTTTGCTCTGCTTGGTAAACCAGGTTATGAGGATCGTGCCGCTGAGCTTGCAAAAAAAATGTAACTTTTTCATAAAAAAGTTACAACAAGGTATTGCAATTTATTTCGTTATAGTGTAAAATAAAGATACAGAAATGATTCTATCCGAATTCTTGGGTTCATATACTCGATTCGGCAGAAACATAAATCAAAGGGATTTCCCAGAGGAGAGATTTACATGGTAAAAATCATCGTAGGCCCCAAGGGTCACAGCAAAACCAACAGACTGATCGATGCAGTAAATGCTGCAGTAGAGTCTTCCAAGGGCAGCGTCATCTGCATTGAAAAAGGCTCTGTATCTACTTTCATGATTTCCAGTTCCGCAAGACTTGTGGATATTGACGAATACGACGTTACTTCTTATGACAACTTCTATTCCTTCATCTGCGGTATGCTCGCCAGCAACTACGACATCACCGATCTGTTCGTAGATTCCACTCTCCGCATCGGCGGCAGAGATTATGATGCACTGGACGCATTCTTGGCGAAGGTTTCCGCACTGTCTGCCAAGAGCGGCGTAAACTTCATGTTCACCGTATCTACCGAGGCTGATTGCCTGAAGCCCAGCACCTACGCATCCTGCAACGTGCAGGCTGTCTAAGTTGATTATGACGAAGCTCCCGAAATTTTTCGGGAGCTTTTGCATTTTTGCTACTTTTGCATACAATGAAAATAGGCGTCGGTTGACGTCTTATATCAAATATGCAGGAGGAACAAATCCTATGCCGGATAACAGATCAATCGGTCGTGAGGGAATGTCTCCCCGCAGGGAAAATATTTGTATTGACTCGTATCGGATCCTGGACAGCTGTAAGGACAAAGATTGCTTTGAGGATACCCGTGTACTGCTCACCGATTACGGTCAGGAGATTTTAGAGAAGAGCGGTAGCGTGCGTGTGACCGGTACTCACGTGATCTGGACAGACATCGTGGTCGATCCCGTGAAGTTCAATCGGGGATTTTATCAGATCTCTATCCGTTATTTTACGAAAATTACCTGCGAGGCTTGCGTTGGCCTTGGAAAAAGCCAGGAAATTGAAGGAATCGCCGTGAATGAGAAAAAAGTCGTTCTCTACGGCGGCGAAGGGAATGTCAACATATTCAGAAGCTCGGAGCTGCCGGGTGAATTCTGCACCTGGGGCGGTGGAGGTGAGACGGTATCGTCCAGCAAGCCTTCCGTGGTAGTGGAGGTAGTAGATCCTATTGCTCTTTCGGTCAAGGTAAAGGAGAAGGGAAGCGCTCCCTCGCTCTGCTGCTGTTGCTGTGCGGAGGAGATGCCCTCGTGCGTAGTCCACAGCATGAACGGTAATCTCTGTGATCCCGCGGGTGCCACGCGCAATCTTTACGTTACGCTGGGATTTTTCTCGGTGATCCGCTTGGAGCGGCCGGCTCAGTTTCTGGTATCGGCAACCGAATACGCGGTTCCCGACAAGGTCTGCTGTAAAGCGGAGGAAGAAGATCCATGCGCGATCTTTGCCAAGATGAGTTTTCCCGTGAACGAGTTTTTCTCCGGCGGATCGAACGGCGGATGCGGTAGTTGCGGATAAAAAGTTATCAATTCCCGTTTTCACGGTATAGAAAAAGCACAGATTCCGTTTTCGGGATCTGTGCTTTTTTGGGTATGGAGCCGTAAATCTTATTGACAAATCGGGACGTATTTGGTATAATAATAATATTGATACAAACTATATCTTTAACAGTTATATTTGGGAGGCTTCTCTATGTATACTGTCCTCTTATCCGGTGGCAGCGGCAAACGGCTTTGGCCGCTCTCCAACGATAAACGCTCCAAGCAGTTCGCGCGCATTCTCACCGACGATGAAGGTCGATCGGTCTCGATGGTACAGCATATGTGGAGGCATTTGGAGGATGCAGGACTTGCGGAGCATACGCTCGTCTGCACCGGTAAAGGTCAGGCTGAGACGATCAGCGGACAACTCGGACAAGTTCCGGTTGCGCTGGAGCCCGACCGACGGGACACCTTTCCGGCAATTGCGCTGTCCTCGCTGTATGCGACAGACTATCTCGGTGCATCGAATGATGATGCAATCTGCTTCATCCCCGTAGATCCGTATACGGACGATGCCTATTTCGAGGCACTTCCGCGGTTGGAAGAGCTTCTTCGTTCTACCGGAGCTGAGATCGCACTGATGGGTGCTACGCCCGATGCGCCGTCTTCCAAATACGGATATATTCTCCCCGAAAAACGATGTGACGGTTATATTACCGTGCATTCATTCCGAGAAAAACCCACTGAAGCAGAGGCGGCAGATCTCATTTCAGAAGGTGCACTTTGGAACTGCGGTGTGTTCTGCTTCCGCATCTCATTGATCCAAAAGGCGTTGGAAAAGTACGGTACCTTCAAAGGATATGACGATCTTTACGCTCGCTATCAGGATCTGCCTAAGATCAGCTTTGATTACGAGATCCTTGAAAAATCGGAGCGGCTGGTTGCTATGCCCTTTAACGGAATGTGGAAGGATCTTGGTACATGGAACGCCATTGCTGAGCAAATGAAGCAATCCTCGCTGGGCGATGTGATTATGACGGATTGTCAAAATACCGTTGCCATTAACGAATTGGCAGTTCCCGTGGTGACGATGGGACTTTCCGATGCAGTAGTGGTAGCCGCGCCTGACGGCATACTCGTTGCCGACCGCACCGCCTCCGAGCGATTGAAGTCGGTGATTGCAGACCTTGACCGTCCACCGATGTTTGAGGAGCGTAGCTGGGGAACTCTTCAGACCATCGACATTACCGACGGAGACCGTTGCACCAAGCGTTTGCGGCTTTTCGCGGGAATGTGCTCCTCCTGTCACTATCATCTGATGCGGGACGAGATTTGGGTGATTCTTGGGGGACGGGGAAAACTGATTCTGGACGACGATCTCATCAGCTTAAAGCCCGGTTCCACCGTCCGTATCCCGCGAGGACAGCACCACATCGTCAAAGCAATCACTGATCTGGACTTTTTGGAGATCCATATGGGAGAAGAGCAGGAGGATGATATCATCCGCCATGGCTTTGATTTTGATAAAGAATTACAGCGGATTTTGAATCTGTAATGAAGAATTTTGAGGAAATAACGATGAAAAAAGCACTGATCACCGGCGTGACCGGTCAGGACGGCTCCTACCTGGCGGAATTTCTGCTGGACAAAGGCTATGAAGTATACGGTATCTACCGCCGCGTCAGCGTCAATACGCTGGAGCGGGTCGAGCATCTTTTCGTGGATGAGCTGATGGCGCTTGCAGGGCGCACGAACAAGCTTCACCTGCTCCACGGCGATATGACCGACTCTCTTTCACTGGTGCGGATCATTGGAGAAGTACAGCCCGACGAGATCTACAATCTTGCCGCGATGAGCCACGTGGCGGTCTCCTTTGAATCCCCTGAATATACCGCCAACGCAGACGCGCTGGGCGTTCTCCGTATTCTGGAAGCGGTTCGCATCTGCGGACTGACCGACAAGTGCCGCGTTTATCAGGCGTCCACCTCCGAGCTTTACGGTCACGTTATCGATCACACCGCCGCACTGAACGAAGAGACGCCCTTTCATCCGTACTCTCCCTACGCCGTTGCCAAGCAGTACGGCTTTTGGATCGTGCGCAACTACCGCGAGGCCTACGGAATGTACGCCGCCAACGGAATCCTTTTCAATCACGAGTCCGAGCGGCGGGGTGAGACCTTCGTGACCCGTAAGATCACCCTTGCGGCGGCGCGGATCGCGCTGGGGCTGCAGAAGAAGCTCTCCTTGGGCAATCTGAACTCTATCCGAGATTGGGGCTACGCCAAGGATTACGTGGAATGTATGTGGCTCATTCTGCAACAAGAGAAGCCCGACGATTTCGTAATCGCTACCGGCGAAAAACGAACCGTCCGAGAGTTTGCTACTCTTGCGTTCCACCATTGCGGTATCGAACTGGCGTGGGAAGGGGCAGGTCTCCATGAAAAAGGGATCGATAAAGCTACCGGTAAGGTTTTGGTAGACGTAGATCCCCGTTTCTTCCGTCCCTCCGATGTGGACTATCTCCTTGGTGATCCGACCAAGGCAAAGGAAACACTCGGCTGGAACCCCCGTAAGACCTCCTTTGAGGAATTGGTGAAGATCATGGTAGAGCACGATCTGGAGCTTTGCAAAAAGCAGGGCGCCAATCTGATGTCGTTTGAATAATTGAGGATACGAACATGATGGATAAACAAGCAAAAATCTATGTTGCGGGTCATCGTGGGCTGGTGGGCAGTGCCATCGTGCGCCGATTAGAAGCCGAAGGCTACCGTAACATCATCACCTGTACTCACGCGGAGTTGGATCTTACCCGTCAAGCGGACGTAGAGGCGTTTTTTGCCGCAGAAAAGCCCGAGTACGTTTTCGTGGCGGCGGCGAAGGTGGGTGGAATCCATGCGAACGCAACCTATCCCGCCGACTTTCTGCTGGTCAATCTCCAAATCGAGTGCAACATCATTTCTGCCGCTTACCAGAACGGCGTAAAGAAGCTTCAATTCCTCGGTTCCTCCTGCATCTACCCCAGAGAATGTCCTCAGCCGATCAAGGAGGAATACCTTCTGACGGGGCCGTTGGAGCAGACCAATGAAGGGTACGCGCTGGCAAAGATCTCCGGAATGCGGATGTGCTCTTATTTCAATCGCCAATACGGTACGAACTATATTTCGGTCATGCCCTGTAATCTTTACGGCATCAACGATAATTTCGGACTGGAAAACAGCCATGTACTCCCTGCACTGATGCGAAAATTCCACGAAGCCAAGATCAGCGGTGCACCTACCGTTACGGTTTGGGGAAGCGGAAAGCCTCTGCGAGAGTTCCTCTACGTAGATGATCTTGCGGACGCCTGCTTGTATCTGATGAACAATGTAGACGGTACCAATTCCGCTGACGATTTCTTCAACGTAGGCTACGGTGAGGATATCACCATCGCAGAGCTTGCCAATATTATCAAAGAGGTCGTAGGCTACGAGGGGGAGATCGTATTCGACCCTACGAAGCCGGACGGAACGCCTCGTAAGCTCACCGATATTTCCAGAATCAAAGCCGCAGGATGGTCACCGAAGTATACGGTCAGAGAGGGAATCAAACTGACGTATCAGTGGTTCCTTGAAAATATTGACCGCCTCGCGATGCGCTGAAAGATCAAATGAACAGTATGAATCAAGAAGCAAATAAGCCTCATATTCTCATCTATGCACACTATTACCATCCGGACGTAGCTTCCACAGGGCAGATTCTGAAGGAACTGGCAGAGGGATTGCTGGCGACATTTCGGGTGACGGTGCTTTGCGTAGTCCCTTCCTATCACGGAAAAGTAGATGAGGCGTATACTAAGCAAAAATATTATTTTGAAGAGCTGAACGGCGTGCGGATCATCCGTGTGCGGGTGCCGCCCTTTGATAAGACCAACCGCTCCAGTCGGGTGAAGAATATCGTTGCGTATTTCTTCCGTGCGATGTGGGCAACCTTGAAGGTTCCCGACGTGGACTATGTGTACAGTATCAGTCAGCCCCCCGTATTGGGCGGGTTGCTGGGTTGCTACGGTAAGATTTTCCGTCACGCGCGGTTCATCTACAATATTCAGGATTTCAATCCCGAGCAGATCATCGCTACCGGTTACAGCAAAAATAAGATGATCTTGAAGCTGCTTGCAATGCTGGATAAGCACAGCTGTAAGCGTGCCGACAAGGTAATTATCGTGGGCAGAGATATGGTAGAGACACTACAGAAACGCTTTACCAAGAAAAACGGAAAGCTAAGTCGCAAGATGCCCAAGTGCGCCTTTATCAACAACTGGATCGACGAAAAAGAGATCTATCCCTTGCCGCTATCCCATCCGAGAGTGGACGCCTTCCGCAAAGCCAATGGACTTGACGGCAAGTACGTGATCATGTACAGCGGCAACTTGGGGCTTTACTACGACCTTGAGAATATTCTCCCCAAGCTTGCGAAGTTCCCCAAGGGAACGGTGACCGCCGACGGTAGAGAAGTGGTCTTTGCGTTCGTAGGAGACGGCAGCATCAAGCAACAACTGATGCAGATCAAAGAAGAAAAGCAAATGGATAACGTGGTCTTCATCCCGTATCAGGACAAGGCTGATCTGATCTACAGTCTCAACGCTGCCGATGCCCATTGGTGTGTCAGCGCGAAGGGAATCAAGGGCGTGTCGGTGCCCAGTAAGCTCTACGGTGCTATTGCTACCGCGCGACCGATCCTTGCCGTCCTCGAGGAGGGCGCAGAAGCCCGTCTGATCGTCGAAGAGACCAAATGCGGGCTCCTTTCCACCCCCTGTGATTACGAAGCTATGCTGACAAATCTGCAGGCGCTTCTTGATATTGCGGGCAGTGAAGAAGAGAAGGCAATGGGCGAGCGAGGACGAGACTATCTGGTGAAGCATCTGACGAAAGATGTGTCGATCGCAAAATATACCGACGAGATCCTTGCGATTCCCAAACGATAGACGAAAGGAGAGTCTATGAACAGCAATTACTATAAATTGGTGCTGAAGCGTATGAAAGTTCGCTACGGAAAAGGACTTCTCCTGAAGGGCTGTCCGCTGATTTACAATAAGAAGGGCGCGACGCTTACCATTGGCAAAAACGTAACGATCAAGAGCAGTTTTCTCAGCAATTTAGTGGGATTATATAGCCGTACTATCGTCTGCACCCGCACGCCTGAAGCGAGGATTACCATCGGTGACAACGTGGGTATTTCCGGTGCAACTATCTATGCTCGTACGTCCATCACCATCGGTGACAATACCTGCATCGGTGGAAATGCTAAGATCCTGGACAATGATTTCCATCCCATCGAATGGGAGGAGCGTAACCGTCTTATGCAGACTAAAGTGGGTCCTGAGGAAAACGATCTGATCCCGGCAAGACCTATCACGATCGGAAAGAACTGCTTCATTGGATGTAATACGATCATCCTGAAGGGCACTGTCCTCGGAGACGGTTGCGTGGTGGGTGCCGGAGCGGTGGTTTCCGGAAAGTTTCCGCCCAACTGCGTGATCGCAGGCAATCCCGCCAAGGTGATCCGTATGCTGGACGCATCGAAGGAGAAGCAAGATGGCTGACTTGACCGTTATCATCCTCACAAAAAATGAGGAGAAGAATATCGAAAAATGCATCCGCTCTCTGCAAGATCTCCCCAAACGCATCGTTTTGATCGACAGCTATTCCACCGATTCAACCGCAGAACTTGCCCGCTCGCTGGGAGCGGAGGTGGTGGAGCATCCCTTTGAGAGTCACGCCGCGCAGTTCAACTGGGCGCTGGAAAACATATGCCTCGACACAGAATGGATCATGCGTCTTGACGCCGACGAAGAGTTATTACCTGAATTGGTCGCGGAGCTTAATGAGCGTCTTTCCGCGCTTCCCGAGACCGTGACCGGTATGATCCTGCGCCGCAGGGTTTATTTCCTCGGACGCTGGCTAAAGCACGGCGGCAAGTATCCCGAACTACTCCTGCGCGTCTTCCGCCGCGGGCACGGGCGCTCCGAGATGCGGCAGATGGACGAGCATTTAGTCGTGCTGGACGGCGAGTGCGTCACGTCCAAGCATGATTTTCTCGACAATAATCAAAAAAGCCTCGAATGGTGGATCGCCAAGCATAACTGGTACAGCAACAAAGAAGTCCTCGACTGCCTCGGTCAAGAGGACGATGGTTCTGTGGATGGTGGAGCTTCCTCCGGTCAGGCACGTGCCAAGCGAGTCATCAAGAAACACGGATATTATAAGCTTCCCCGTTTCTTCCGTGCGCATCTGTATTTTATTTATCGCTATTACTTCCGTCTCGGTTTTCTGGACGGAAAGGAAGGGAAGATCTACACCTTTCTCCAAGCGTATTGGTACCGCTTTCTCGTAGATGCCAAGCTGTATGAGTGTGAGAAGCTCGGGATCGCGCCTGATAAACAGCAAGATCTGAAAAACTGAAAAAACTGCCGCTGTAAGGTTTACAACGGCAGTTTTTTAATGAAAATGAACTGATTTTTTAGGGGTTTTGTCAATTGACAGACGCGTGAAGAGTCAGTATAATTATTATAGTAATCATAAGGCGGTACGATCATGAAAAAACTGAAATGGCAAAATTTCGTTCTTCTTACTGTTGCCGGTATCATCAATTCTATCGGCGTTACAATCTTTCTTGCTCCGGTCAATCTCTTCGACAGCGGAATGTCGGGTACGGCAATGCTGCTCAACAACATCACTCCCGAGTTTCTGACGCTCAGCGTCTTTTTGATCGTACTGAATTTCCCCTTCTACATCATCGGATATAAGAAATTAGGGTTGGATTTCGTCATTTATTCGCTTTACGCCATCGCCGTTTATTCAATCATGTCCTTCCTGTTCCAATCGGTTCTTCCCATCGACTTCACCAACGGGTCACCGATTACCGGTCAGGACAGACTTCTGACCGCGATCTTCGGCGGGCTGATTTCAGGTATCGGCAGCGGCCTGGTGATCCGTTTCGGCGGTGCCATTGACGGCGTCGAGGTCATTGCGGTTCTGACCGCCAAGAAGATCGGTATTACCGTCGGCACCTTCGTGATGATCTACAACGTGATCCTGTACACCGTTTCTGCTTTGGTCTACTCCAGCTGGGAGATCCCGCTTTATTCGGTGATCGCTTATATGGTCGGTATCAAGGCGGTAGATTTCATCGTTGAGGGTCTCGATAAAGCGAAGGCGGTTTATATTATCACGGAAAAGACGACTCAACTTCCTCAAATGCTTTCGGAGGAGTTGGGTAGAGGTGTCACGATTTTGGACGCGCAGGGCGTGTACTCCCGTAACCGCAAGACCATGATCTACTGCGTGGTCAATCGCTTTGAGATCAACCGCGTGAAGCGCCTGGTAAAAGAAGTGGATGATTCGGCATTTGTTACAGTCAACGACATCAGCGAAACCGTTGGCGGCAGTTCCATGCGCTGGCGGCTGAATCGGTAAAGAAATTTCCTCTCGGAGCATAGCTTCCGAGGGGATTTTCTCAATGATCCCTTTACTGCTAAACAAGTGATTGATGATTGACTTCTTTCGTTTGTATGTTATAATGTAGGTGTAAGCTTACAAAATACGAATGAACGAAAGGGAAGTATCTATGAATCTTCAAATCGGAACGATTATCAAAAATCTGCGGATGCAGAATAAGACCACGCAGGATCAGCTGGCTACCTTCCTCGGCGTGACCCCGCAGGCGATCTCTCGCTGGGAGTCGGGCGCCGGTTATCCCGATATCGAACTGCTCCCTACCATTGCGGCGTTCTTCTCGGTAAGCACGGATGAACTGCTGGGGGTGAATCTCCCCGCACGTGAAAAGCGACGCGCTGAAGTGTATGCTGAAATGACGAGACTTGGTGACTACTTCGTTGAACACCAAGAAGAGGCATTGCCGTTTGCAAGGCAAGCACTTGCAGAATTTCCGTCGGATATAAAAGTTCAAGTGAACCTTGCTGATGTTCTTTGCCAAACCTATATGTGGGAGGAAGCTCCCGATATGAACGCATTGAAAGAAGCGGAGCGCATCTATCAGACGGTGA
This sequence comes from Clostridia bacterium, assembly GCA_017451585.1. Classification (GTDB taxonomy): domain Bacteria; phylum Bacillota; class Clostridia; order Oscillospirales; family CAG-272; genus CAKSQF01. Next base: position 7,922 of record JAFTOC010000027.1, on the reverse strand, counting down.
TTCAAAATGCGGAAGATGCGGATTTCAAAAACGGTGTGATTGAATCTTTGGCGGCTTTGTATAAGCAAGGTTTTAAGAATGATTATTTAACTGAGGCTACCGTTGCACAGCTCCCGAAAATTAAATATAGCCGTGAGGTAGTTAAGGCATCGCTGGCAAATCTGTATGACAACAATGCAGTGATTCATCACAAGCAGGAATTGATCGAAACGCTGGTAAGTCTGTTGGAAAACACGTTACGTAATTATATCGCTTATGATCTTCCTAATGATCCCGAACACTGGGACGAGAAGATTGCTATGCTCAGAAAGCTCATCGAGTTGTATTACTTTATTTACGGTGATAATCTGCTCTTTTACCACTATCGCGTGGCTGGCATCTATCGCTATATCGCTACCTATCAAGTGGCACAGGGAAAAGTGGACGAAACTCTGACAACGCTGGAAACGATGTGTGATCACATCATTGCGCATTGCAATGCAAGACACGGCGAACGTTATACTTCGCCTTTTACAGATCGTCTGATCTATCAAGAGGTAAACGAGGACTGGCACGAACCGACCGAGCACAACTATGCGTATGAGATCGTAACATATAAACTCACCCAAGACCGTTACGATCCCATTCGTGAGGAGCCACGGTTCAAAGCCGTCGAAGCCCGTCTGCGGGAGATCATGTACTAACAGACGCAAAAGAGAGAAGCACAATCGCTTCTCTCTTTTTCATTACATATAAAGCTTACGCCTTGCCAACCGAACCGAACAGCTCCATCTTTTCCTTGATGGTAGCCTTGATCGCTTCAACGCCGGGAGCAAGGAGCTTTCTGGGGTCGAATCCCTTGCCCTGGAGGTCCTTGCCTGCCTCGATGTAGGCACGGGTCGCTTCCTGGAATGCCAGCTGGCACTCGGTGTTTACGTTGATCTTGGAAACGCCCAAAGAAATTGCCTTCTTGATCATATCAGCGGGGATGCCGGTACCGCCGTGAAGAACCAGAGGCATATCGCCTACCTTCTCAGAAACGGCTGCCAGAGTTTCGAAGGACAGACCCTGCCAGTTTGCGGGGTACTTGCCGTGGATGTTGCCGATGCCGGCTGCCAGCATATCAACGCCCAAGTCAGCGATCATCTTGCATTCGTTAGGATCAGCGCACTCGCCCATACCAACGACGCCGTCTTCCTCGCCGCCGATGGAGCCAACCTCTGCTTCCAGGGACAGACCCTTCTCGGCGCAGACCTTGACCAACTCGGTGGTCTTAGCGATGTTTTCTTCGATAGGATAGTGAGAACCGTCGAACATGATAGAGGAGAAGCCTGCCTCAATGCACTTGTAGCAGCCCTCGTAGGTGCCGTGGTCCAGATGCAGTGCAACGGGAACGGTGATCTTCAGCTCGTCGATCATTGCCTTGACCATATCGGCAACGGTCTTGAAGCCGCACATATACTTGCCTGCGCCCTCAGATACGCCGAGGATGATGGGGGAGTTGCATTCCTGAGCGGTCTGCAGAGCAGCCTTGGTCCATTCCAGATTATTGATGTTGAACTGACCTACTGCGTAATGACCGGCTTTCGCCTTAGTAAGCATTTCTTTTGCGGAAACTAACATTTTTATATCTCCTTTTGATGGTTGATGTATCTATTATACACCATTTGCAATAAAAAGGGAAGCCCTAAATTGAAAAAAGTTTCACAAATTTTGCGATTTTTTGTATAATGAATCCTATAGGAATATATAAACAGAAATTTCGGGAAATTGGTTGCATTTTGTGGATTTGTATGGTACAATATAAAAGTCTGCCGCACAGCTCGCGGCAATTTTTTAGTAAAGGAATGATAAAATGCAAGAAAACAAAATGGGTACGATGCCGGTAGGCAAGCTGCTCCTGACGATGTCGCTTCCGATGATCGTCTCCATGCTGGTACAAGCCTTGTATAACGTGGTCGATACCTACTTCGTTTCGCAGATCAGTATTGATGCGGTAACCGCGCTCTCCAACGCTTTTCCCATACAAAATCTGATGATCGGTGTAGCTACCGGTTGTGCGGTGGGTATGAACGCGCTCCTCTCTAAGTCTTTGGGGGAAAAGAATCATAAACTTGCCAATAAGGTCGCTGCTAACGGCGCGTGGTTGGCGATCGTGGGATTTGCAATCTTTTTAGTCTTCGGTCTCTTCTTTACCCGCATCTATATGGACGCAATGACTGATATGGATACGGTTGCCGAAATGGGTGCCGATTATTTGGCAATTTGCTGTGTTTTTTCCTTCGGTATTTTCGGCGAGATCCTGTTTGAACGCCTGATGCAGTCTACCGGCAGAACGGTATTTACCATGTTTACCCAGGGCGTCGGCGCGATCATCAATATCGTTCTCGACCCGATCCTGATCAAGGGCTGGGGCGCTATTCCCGCAATGGGCGTGAAGGGCGCGGCTTGGGCGACCGTGATCGGTCAGATTGCGGCGTTCCTGATCGCCATCGTGCTGAATCAGTTTTTCAATAAAGAGATCGCTTTGCAAAAGTCGTTCAGAAGGCCCGATTTCAAGATGTGCGGCAAGATCATGGGGATCGGATTCCCCTCCATTATTATGGTAGCAATCGGCTCTTTGATGACCGTTTGCATGAATCAGATCCTCAAAGGAATCGATGTGACCGAGGTTTCGGTTGCGGTATTTGGTATATACTATAAGCTGCAATCCTTTGTATTCATGCCTATCTTCGGTCTGAACAACGGATTTATCCCCATCGTTGCATTCAATTACGGCGCACAAAACAGAAAGCGAATGGTCAAGGTGATCCGATATGCGGTCATTACGGCAGTTTGTATCATGACGATTGGGCTGGTGCTGTTCCAGTTGATTCCGGACAAGCTGCTGATGATCTTCAAGCCGGAGAACGGAGACGTAACAAAACTATTAGACTTCGGCGTTCCCGCACTCAGAATTATCAGTATCTGCTTCCCCGTAGCGGCGGTGTGTATCATTATGGGGTCAGTATTCCAGGCGTTGGGTAAATCCATCAACTCCATGATGGTATCTATCGCCAGACAACTGCTGGTATTGATTCCGGTTGCGCTCCTTCTGTCGCTTTCCGGTAGCGTAGCGGCGGTCTGGTGGGCGTTCCCCATTGCAGAGGTGGCATCCTTGATAGCCAGCGTGCTGTTATTTATAATCCTGTATAAAAAAATGATCAAACCGATTCCCGAGGGGGCAGACTAATGAAAATAGCGATCATCGGTACGTTTTGGCTCAGCGAAACCTTCGCCCAAGCAGTATCGCGGGTGGATGATATTGAAGTGGGAGCGATATGTTCGCGTTCCATTGATAAAGCAAGAGCATTCGCCGATGCACACGCACCCGGTGCGGCTTGCTACTCTGATCCTACGGAGCTTGCGACGGATACCGCAATCGACGCGGTCTATATTGCCACTCCGAACGTGACGCATTACGCGCTGTCCAAGCAAATGCTGACGGCAGGTAAGCACGTTCTTTGTGAAAAGCCAATCTGCGTGCATCTTGAAGAGTATGAAGAACTGCTTGTGATTGCAAAAGCAAAAGGGCTCGTCTATTTGGAAGCGATGATGAACGCGCATCTGCCGCAACTGAAAGCGGTCCAAGAGGTGCTCAAAACAGCGGGAGAGGTGGTTTCCGCAAGGCTCGACTTCTCTCAGCGCTCTTCCAAAATCGATCGCGTGCAGCAAGGAGAGGTGTTCTCCACCTTCTCTAAAGCCGCCTGCGGCGGAGCACTAATGGATCTGGGCGTCTATTCGGTGTATATGGTGCTTCAACTGTTTGGCTATCCCAAGACTGTGGACGCATACTCTACCCCCATCTGCGATGTGGATGGAACCGACACCGTGATCCTCGGTTACGACGGATATCAGGCGGTGCTGACCATATCGAAGCTTGCAGAAAGCCGTATCAGATCTGAGGTTGTCTGTAAAGACGGAACGCTGACGCTGGGACTGCTTTCCAGGTTGCAGGCGGTGGACTATTATCTGCACGGTGGAGAAAAGCGCACTATCTTTGGCACCTCCGACTTTGCCGAAAGCATGACTTGGGAGATCAAGGATTTTCTATCCTATGTAAACGGAGCAGATTACAGCTATATGCAGGCTCTGTCGCGAGACAGTATCCGTCTATTGACCGAGATTCGGGAAAAAATCAAATATCATATCTGAATATAACTCAATAAGAAAAACGGCCGATGAAATTCGCTTCATCGGTCGTTTTGTTATGGATCTGCAATATGACGCCACAGGCGCTCTCTATCGGCAGGATCGGCATAATCAATGCCCACGCGAGGAGCGGTGTGGAAGGGAAGCGTGGTACCGTCGTCCTCGAGCCATAGCTCATCTGAGACGGTCAGATCAATCGCGTTCAGAGAACGATCGATGGACAGAGCCTTGGTTAGCCTCCCGGGACCGATATAGCCTTCTACGCCGCGAATCAATACTGCCTCGGGATGCCCTTCAAAACCGCTGACGATGTTCAGCAGATTATGAATGCCGTAGCAGAGATAGACGTAGGAATATCCGCCGGGAAGATAGAGCGGCGCGTTTCGGGATGTTTTGCCCCGATGCGCGTGGCAAGCGGAATCTTCTTCGCCGAGGTAACATTCGGTCTCAACAATGCGCTGGCGAAGCACGCCGTCTGCGGTGCGGCGACAGAGCAGTTTGCCGATCAAGAGTGGTGCCAGTTGATCGGCAGGGAGCCTGAAAAGGGAAGAGGAAATGCGCATGAGTGGTACCTCCATTCGGTGTTGATTCCAGTATAGCAGAAATGATGAAAAAAGTCAAATATAAAATTATAAAACAGGCTTGACATATATATCGAAATGTGATATAATAAAAATGCGATATATATCGAATTGTGATATGTCGAGAGAACGAGATTAAATTGTGCATTTCTCGACTATATCCAACCATGATATGTTGGGTAATTGAAGCGAAGTTGTGGATGCTTCCGCTGCATCACAAACCGATATACCGTCTATCCGTATTCGATATGTTGAAAAAGGAGTCTTGAACTGTGGATATTTCTGCACTTGAAAAAGCCTATTTGCCGATGAGCGAATCGCTCTTCTATATTTTGATAGCATTACATGAGCCCCGTCATGGCTACGGAATCAGTAAATTTGCGAGTGAACTGACGGAAGGTCGTGTGAAGATCAGCTGTGCGACCTTATACAATACGCTTGCCAAATTGCAAGCAAGCGGTGTGATTTGTGTGTTTGATGATTCCGGCAACCGTATTACATATGAGCTTACCTCGCGCGGAAAAGCACTTCTACGCGCTGAGATCGAGCGGCTTCGTAAGCAAGCAGCTGACGCCGAAGCTCTTGTCGGCTTGATTTGAGTGTCGGTTTGGATACTTTGATATAACGATCGCACCCGGAAATGTTACCTCAATCTTCCATGGAAGATATTTTGCATTGCCAAAGGCTGATGAATCTGTTAAAATACTAACAGAGTCACAAAAAGGAGGTAATTCATGAAGAAAACGATCAGACTCAAAAATTTGTTTGGATTTCTGCGAACTACTTGCAGAAACCGCGGCTGGATGCTTGCTGTAATGATATCTGCATTGATGCTGATGCTCCCGACAGCTTTTCAGGCATCGGCTGCAACTGTCAGTGTGAATGTGAATGGCAGCGCGTTGTATACCCGCCAAGACCTTTTGAAATCGGGGGTTACATACGTTCCGCTCCGTGCTTTTGCAGATGCGGTACACGACGGGTTTACGATCAGTTGGAGTGGTCTTACAAAAACTGCAACCGTGCGTGACGGCGATTACGAGCTAAAGGCACGAGTTGGAGATAGGTATATTTTGGTAAACGGTGAACGAATCTATTCATCGGTATCCAATCTTTTGATCGCCAATCGAATCTACGTTCCGGTAAGAAGCGTTTGCACCGGAATGGGATTAGACGTTGCTTGGAATGGTAGTCGCCGTCTGGTAACGGTTAGCGGTAGTTATTCGTTGGGCGGTGGTACGGAGCCGCCTACGGAAGATACTCCGGATAACGACGGATCCGATGGTAGCATAGATACTCAGGATCTGTACTGGCTTGCACGTATCATTCATGCCGAAAGCTCCGGAGAGCCGATGGCAGGTAAAATTGCTGTAGGAACGGTTGTGATGAACCGTGTGAAGAGTTCACTGTATCCTGACACGGTCTACGATGTGATCTTTGACCGAAAATACGGAACCCAGTTTACGCCGGTCGCGAGCGGAACGATCTATAACGATCCGAGCGATGACAGTATTGAAGCGGCACGTCGAGTATTAAACGGCGAACGTACAGACTCCAGGATCTTATTCTTTGTAAATGAGAAACTCGCACCCGATAATTGGATCTCGAAGAATAGAACTTACATTATGACCATTGGAAACCATAAATTTTACGCGTGAAGATGAATCGCACGTAGAACGGTTACTCTTATATATGAAAGTCCCCCGAGAAGCCCAAAATGCTTCTCGGGGATGTTTCTTTGTTCCCTCAAATTATACAAAATTTACAAGAATTTTAATAGTTTCGGGCCGATCCATAACCGGACGCCAGAAGGAGTGCCACCATTCCGGCATAAAAGTATTACTACCGGGCTGAAACTTTTCATAAAGCAGATTCACAAACAGTTCCGGGAACCGCAGAACAGAGGAAGTATCAGAAGAAGTAGGGGTATACTCTTTTGCTTTTACCTTACGAAGCACAAGCTCGAAACGAGTCCACGTTTTAATCTCAGATTTATCAATACCGGGGAAACCGGGATCATGTTTCCATACACCGGTCTCATCGGTTTGCTCTGCCAGTTTATCATACACACGCAGCATTTGCTCCGATTGCGTAGAACCGAGATAAATAGTCTTACCGCCATTGTCAGATAAATAAATTTTTGACTTATAGACGCGCCCGCCATTTGAAGAAATAAAGAAACCAGGTTCACCGGTAGACGTGCCGTAATTCAGATGACGAATCATATTATTCATAATATTACTGAAATCGTTGATCACATCAAGCGCATAATCAACCCGAGTATAATGACCGTGCCAGATCTCGATCTGATCACCTACAGCATTCAATTTCGGCGTGCCGTCTTCATTGAAAACCTTTTCAACAAAATTTTGCGAGATAAAATGAAGCAAAAAATCATCGGCCCAGATCTGCTTAGATTGATAATGCTTCCGCAGGAACTTCATGCCCTCACCGGTAATGTTAACGCGCAGCTCCTTGAAAGGATAAGAAAGAATATCATCGCCATCCGGGTCCAAATTGTACGCGTACGCATAGGCCTTAGTAATAAAGAACTGCACGCCGTTACAGGTATACATAAACGATTCACGGCCGGGGCAGATGGTCACTTCATCACGCTTGAAAGATATACCCATATACTCATCAAGCATAAGGAGACCCATCATCATTTTAACACTGCAATTCTCCACGATATACGATATCGTATCCACGGACAGGAACCACCGGGAAGGATATTGCGTCATCTCATCAAGACGGAACTGCGACTGCTGACAAATCATAGTATGGTAAGCGGAATAGTTAGAAGGATTGATACACTTTCTCATTTAATCACCTCAAGATCAACTTTAAGACCATAATAACACATAATTATGAATAATGTGTGAACACTTTGTATCCTAATTCCAAAAGTTGAATATTTTTTTTAGCGTGCCGGACCCTCGTAGAGGGTAGAGACACGGCACGCTGTTAGTCCGCCGTGCCGTGGGTGCGCCCCTTCGGGGCTTGACGAAGCGGAGCGGGTTTGGTATAATGGTAGTGGAGGTGAGGACATGATCAATCTGTTTCCGGTTCCTAAGCTGCCGCCAGGATGGCGACTCGTCCCCATCGGTACTATCAAGCATCCCAGGCGGAATATCAACGGCTATATAATCAAACGTCGACTGCGTTATGCTTTCG
>JAFTOC010000026.1 GCA_017451585.1 Clostridia bacterium | reverse complement strand
ATATTGCCCTTCGGGCAGTTTTAGAGGCGAATATAATATCACTGAAACCGCAGGTTTCAATATCACTTTCTCAAAGAGAAAATATCACTCCGTCGAAGACGGAATATCACTAAAAACTAACGGTTAGGTGAGAGTTCAAATCCATACTACAAACCGCCGAAAATATCTTTTTTATAGTCCTTCCGCCAAAATCGACAAGGTTCGACAGAGCCTTGTCGATTTTTTTCACTCTTACACGGACTCTTAAGTGATCACTGTTTTTCTTTGTATTTTTCTATCAAAGCATTGAACTCTGCTACATATTTGTCGAAACGCGCTTGCTGCTCCGGCAAATTGAGTCCGGGTTTGCGATAACCGCAAATGCGAATGTCATTCAAGGATTTATAATCGTAGGTCGTATAGGCACCAAGTGAACGACCGTAAAGATTGGGATAATTTGCGCAAATATAAGTGATCTCCTCGGTAGTCAGCATACCGGGGTCAAAATGAAACTCTTCCAGCGAAGGGAGTGATTTCAAAAACGACAAATCATGATCCTCCACTTTGATATTGGTCAGATCAATTCTGCGAAGATTGGGCAAATCAGCAAAGCACGAAAGCGAAGGGATCCGGTATGAAGTATCCATATCTCCGCTAATAAAAACATTTTCGATGCTTGGACAGGTTTGCAAGTCGGAAAGATTGCAGGCGATCTTTTTCGTTGTATTGAGATACAGATTCGTCAGCTTGGTATTTCGAGACATATCCCAAAGTCTGTCAGCACGGCACCAATGAATAGATACACCTTTCAGATTGGGTAAATCAGCCAGAGGAGACCAGTCGCGGATCATGGTAGCATTGTTGAAATACAAGTGTTCATAAGTCTTTGGGTACCGTGACACAAAATATTCCAGACACTCTTGCGTAAACCAGAAAATCTCCAGTTGGGTTGGATCCTTTCCAAAGGACATCTCGAAATCCACCTCGTCGGGAGTCCAATCTCTTTTGCCTACAGAATGGAAGGACGAATCTTTGAATCGAGTGACCTGCAAATATTGCCTTTCATTCTCGGCATGAACATACCAAGGATATTTAGAATAGTAAACAGGCATATCGAAACTCCTTTATCCGAATTTTTGGGCGATCTTCTCCAAAATCTCCTCATCGGCGGGGCAGAAGGGGTACTGCGGAATCTCACTCGGAGCGATCCAGCGGATGGCGTTGTGCTCCAGCAGCTGCGGCACGCCCTCGGCGATGGCGGCGTGGAAAAGGGTCAGATGTACCGTGATATCGGGGTATTCGTGTACCACCTCGGTAAAGACCTCGCCCACCGACAGGGTGACGGCAAGTTCCTCCCGACACTCGCGGATCAGTGCCGCCTCCTTGGTCTCGCCCGGCTCCACCTTTCCGCCCACGAACTCCCAAAGAAGTCCGCAGGATTTGTGCGCCGGACGCTGGCAGATGAGAAATTTTTCGTGGCTTTCGTCCCGGATCAGGGCGGCTACAACTTCGACCATTTTTTACGCTCCATTTCATTTGATACCGCATTATACCACGAAAATGACCGCCAATGCAAGCATTATTTGTAAAAAACAATATTTATCTTCGAAGTCGCTTGCAATTGACCGTCCGTCGTGCTATACTGTACCCAACTACACACAGAAACGGAGCTTTCTCATGAACGAGACTACAAAATTCACCGGCAATCCCATCATCCCCGATCCTGCCGCCGACCCCACGATGGTACAGTTTGGCGACAAATATTACGTTTACCCCTCTTTCGGCGGCATTTCCGAAGTCGGCTTCGGCACTTGGTCGTCTCAAGATCTGACCGATTGGAAGAACGAAGGTATGATCCTGAAGTTCGCCGACCTGGGCTGGGCAAATAAAGACGCTTGGGCACCCGACATCATCGAGCGCAATGGCAAGTATTATTTCTATTTCAGCGCAGCAAGCTCCATCGGCGTTGCGGTGTCCGACACTCCCACGGGGCCCTTCGTCGATCCGCTCGGCAAGCCGCTGATCGATTTTGAGGAGGATATGTCCACCATCGACCCCTGCGTTTTCATGGATGACGACTGCAGAACCTACCTCTACTGGGGCGCCACCTTCTACGGAAAGATGTTCATGCGGGAGCTGAATGCCGATATGATCTCCTTCAAGGGCGAAAAGCAGGTGGCCTTCGACTACTCGCTGGAGAAGGACTACCACTGCGAAGGCTCGTTCGTGTTCAAGCGGAATAATCTCTACTACTACCTCTGGAGCGAGTACATTTGGTGCGACTCGCCCGCCCTCTATAAGGATCACAGCTACCGAGTCAACTATGCGGTGAGTGAGCGTCCCGAGGGACCTTTTACCAAGGAGCTGTCCCGTGTACCGATCCTTTCCACCGATATGGAGCTGGAGTTCATCGGCCCCGGTCACAACAGCGTGCTGAACGTTCCCGGCACCGACGAGCATTACATCATTTATCATCAGCATCAGGGCGACGCCAAGTTCCGCCGTGCCAACATTGACCGCCTGACCTTCAACAAGTTCGGCGCCATCAACACCGTCCGCATGACGCGGGAAGGCGTACCCGCCCGTCCCATTTACTGCTGGCTGTCCCACGCCACTACCGGCGTCCATCCCGCAGGCAAGGACAAGGCATTTACCCTCGGCACTCGTCTTGGGGCAGACGAGATTGAGACGGTTGCCCTCTATGCAAACGGCGAAGTTGTCTATGCGGGCGGCTATGCCGACACGCTCATATGGGAAGCGCCCAAGGCAGGTGTGTACAAGGTCTTTGCGGTTGTCACCGACAAAGAAGGGAAGAGTTACGCGACGAAGGCACTCAATGCGGACGTGGTGTGAGGTTTAACTGCACTATAAATGAACCACCGACAGGGATTATCTTCTCTGTCGGTGGTTTTGCGTTTACAGAACCGGTCTCGGTCTGTCGTTATTGTTTTATCCACACATCAATTTCGTCCTTGTTGGGCATTTCAAAAAGTGCGCCGAACTTAGCCGCAAGGTTATCATCGACGAAATAGGCACTGGTTTCTTTGGCTAAAACTTCGCTGTTTCGCTTCTTCAAGCGTGCTTTCCAAGTCTCATCGCTGATGTCAATATAATGGAATTCATACGGAATATTTTGAGTATTATAAAATGCTTTGACATAGTCTCGCTCATCCTTCATCCAGAAGCCCCAATCAAGAACTACGTTGATTCCGGTCTCGATGAGTTCTAAGGATTTGTCGAACAAGTAATTCTGCGTTCTTTCCACGTAAGTATCGTGCATATCGCCGCAATATTGACCAAACAAGGCAAGGGTTATTTCATCAACCGACAGAAGTACGGTATGATTCTGACGGGTCAGTTCTTTCGCATATGTGCTTTTGCCACTGCAGATCTTACCGCAGATCAGAATTACTTTAGCCATTCATCATTCTCCTTTGCTCCCCCCATCTCAATCCCCACGGGGCAATGGTCGCTTCCCATAACCTCGCCGAGAATAAAGCTATCCTTCACCTTCGGGAACAACCGATTCGACACCACGAAATAGTCGATGCGCCAGCCCACGTTCTTCTCCCGCGCCTTCATCATATAGCTCCACCACGAATACTGCACGCGGTCGGGATAGAGCGCACGGAAGGTGTCGGTGAAGCCGCTATTCAGCAGTTCGGTGAACTTGCCCCTCTCCTCGTCGGAAAAGCCTGCGCTGTGATGATTGGTCTTGGGATTCTTCAGGTCGATCTCCCGGTGCGCCACGTTCAGGTCGCCGCAGTAGATCACGGGCTTCTTTCTGTCCAGTTCCGTGATATAAGCACGGAGCGCATCCTCCCACGCCATCCGATAATCCAGCCGCGCCAGCTCCCGCTGGGCGTTAGGCGTGTAAACGCAGAGCAGGTAAAAGTCCTCATACTCCAGCGTGATGGCGCGCCCCTCGGTGTCGTGCTCGGGAACGCCGATGCCGTAGCGTACTGCGATCGGCTCGTGCTTCGTGAACACTGCCGTACCCGAATAGCCCTTCTTCTCGGCGCTGTACCAGTATTGATGATAGCCGGGAGCGTCAAACACCGCCTGTCCCGGTTGCATTTTCGTCTCCTGCAGGCAGAAGATGTCCGCATCGGCAGAGGCGAAGAAATCGGCAAAGCCCTTATCCAAAACGGCGCGGAAGCCGTTGACGTTCCATGAGATGAATTTCATTGTAGCGTGTCCTTTCGAGAAATCAATTCTTACGTTCAGTATAGCAGAAATTGCAAGAAAAATCAATAGCTAAAAAAATTTGCGAAAAGGGTAGAAAATTGATCACGGATATGCTATAATAAGTCGAGAAAGGAGTTTGAGAAATGACCGGTGCACAACGCAGAGAAAAGGAACTGCTGTTTTTAGCGGATGACGACGATTGGGTGCAAATGAAGCGCGCTCGCCGGCTCACGCAGGAGCTCAACACGGTAGACCGCTCCGATTTTGAAAAGATCCGTTCCATCGTAAGCGAGTTGTTCGGCAGATCGGACGAGACCACGTTTCTGAATCCCCCGTTTTACTGTGACTACGGCTCCAATATTGAAGTGGGGAAGAACTGCTTTAACAACTACAACTGTACGATCCTGGACAACGCCAAGGTGATTTTAGGCGAGAACTGTCTGATCGCCCCCAACGTGGCGATCTATACCGCAGGTCATACCATGCATCCCGACGCCCGTAGTCTTGGCTACGAATACGGGATTCCCGTAACCGTTGGCGACAACGTGTGGATCGGAGGAAACACGGTCATATGCCCCGGCGTGCGGATCGGCAGTAACGTAGTGATCGGCGCGGGAAGCGTAGTGACAAAAGATATTCCCGATTGGACTTTTGCGGCGGGAAATCCCTGCAGAGTCATTCGCGCGATCACAGAAGAGGATCGCCGATACTACTTCAAACAGCGAAAGATTGACGAAGAGACCGCCCGAATGCTGGGCTGGGAAATTTGAACCGTATAATCCCTCCCAAGTCTGCAAATCTGCAGGCGGATCGGGTATAATATTAACAACCAACAGAAAGGAAGATACAAAATGTCTGCAATCGTAGTAACCAAAGAAAATTTCGAAGAGATCAAGAACAGCGAGAAAACCGTCCTGCTGGACTTTTACGCCGATTGGTGCGGTCCTTGCCGTATGGTAGCCCCCATCGTGGCACAGATCGCCGAGGAGTGCCCCCAGTACACCGTGGGCAAGATCAACGTAGACGATCAGCCTGAGCTGGCACAGCAGTTTGGTGTGGTCAGCATCCCCACTCTCGTGGTGATGAAGGGTGGCGAGGTGGTCACCCAGTCCGCAGGCGCACGTCCCAAGGCGCAGATCCTTGCCATGCTCGAGGGCTGAGATGAGCCGCATCTACGACACCGTCGTCATCGGCGGCGGACCTGCCGGCTATACCGCCGCCCTGTACGCCGCCCGTGCGAGGCTTTCCGTCCTTGTGCTGGAGCGGATGGCGGCAGGAGGCCAGATGACCCTGACGGGTGAGATCGAAAACTATCCCGGCATTGCCTCCATCGACGGCTTCACCCTCGGTATGCAGATGCAGGAGAGGGCAGAGCACTTCGGGGCTGTGACCGAGTACACCGAGGTTACCGCAGTAGACCTTGCCGCCGATCCCAAGCGGATCGACACCTGGAGCGGCGAGTTCTACGGAAAGACCGTCATCATCGCTACGGGAGCCGATCCACGGCGGCTGGGACTTGCCGAGGAGGAGGACCTCGTCGGTCGCGGCGTGCACTACTGCGCCCATTGCGACGGTCGCTTCTATAAAGACAAAACGGTGCTGCTGGTAGGCGGGGGCAATAGCGCGGCGGCAGACGCGCTCTATCTCTCCCGCGTGGTGAGAAAGGTGATCCTCGTCCACAGGCGGGATACGCTCCGCGCCACCAAGATCTATCACGAGCCGCTGATGCAGGCGGAAAACGTAGAGTTTTGCTGGAACAGCCGCGTTGCACAGATTCTCTCGGACAAGACCGTCACGGGTGCGATCTTGGAAAACACGCAAACCGGTGAGCAGACCGAGGTCGCCTGCGACGGTGTCTTTATCAGCATCGGCAGACAGCCCGCCACCGCCTTCCTGCAGGGACAGGTTGCGCTGGACGATGCCGGCTATATCGTCGCCGGAGAGACCACCGAAACGAACGTACCCGGCGTATTCGCCGCAGGTGACGTACGGACGAAATCTCTGCGTCAGGTAGTGACCGCCGCCGCTGACGGTGCCGTCGCCGCCGACATGGCAGAGAAGTATTTATAATTCCATTTTACGGAGGAAACGATTATGACCGAACTGAAATTTTTCAAATGCCCTCATTGCGGCAACATTGTTGAAAAGATCAACGACGCGGGCGTTCCCGTGATGTGTTGCGGACAAAAGATGGAACGCCTGTACCCCGGCACTACCGAAGCGTCTGCTGAAAAGCATATCCCCACGGTACGTGTCAACGAAAAGCGCGTTTGGGTACAGGTAGGCGATGTGATCCACCCCATGACCGACGAGCATCACATTGAGTGGGTCTGTCTGCTCACCGACAAGGGCGTGTATCGCAAGCATCTGACGGTGGGCAAGATCCCCTCTGCCAGCTTCCTGCTCCTGAACGAGAAGCCCATCGCGGTCTACGCCTACTGCAACCTCCACGGTCTGTGGATGGCAAGCGCAGAGGTAGCCCCTGAAGTCGAGCATACCGAGGCACCCAAGACCACCAGCGAGAACTACACCGTTTGCTTCTGCAACCGCGTTACTTATTTCGATATCGAGAACGCGCTCCACGAGAACGAGAATCTGGGCGACGCGCTGGCGATCTTCGAGAAGATCAAGGACACCACCCATTGTTCGTCCGGATGCGGCGGCTGTCACGACAAGGTGCTGGAAATCATCTCCGACATCCTGATGGGACATACCGCAGGCTAAGTCATATCGGGCTTGCGAATGATTCCATAAACTGAATCAATGGTGAACATCGGCAAGGATCGCTCCTTGCCGATGCTCTCTGTTATTCCACTTCCTTGTACACCCTCACCCAATCCACCTTCACGCAATCGGGCAATTCTTCCTTCACGATTGGCGTCGCCCAAGTGCCGAACTCGGTGGTGAGCTTCAGATAGCCCGGCTTGTCGCAGATGCCGCACTCCGACGTGCGCCAGGTCTCTCTGCCGTCGATGAAGAAGATGTAAGCCTCCTTCGTCCATTGGAGGGCGTAGGTGTGGAACTCGCCGTCGTACTGCCCCTCGTCGGGGATGATGTAGGTAAGCTGCTTGTGCGCCGCGCCGTAGCCGTCCCAATGGAGCGCGTGGTTGACCGCACCCTTGTTACGGAAGCCAGATTCGATGATGTCGATCTCCACCCCCGACTCCGCCGAGCCGTCCTCACGGCAGACCTCGCCGCACATCATCCAGAACGCGCCCCAGAAGCCGGTGGTCTTGTGGAACTTCATGCGACATTCGAAATAGCCGAACGCCTGCTCAAAAATGCCCTTGGAGCGGATGGCACCCGAAATCGGCGTGCCGTCCTCGTCGATCTTGGCGGTGAGGATCAGATTGCCGTCCTTCACCTCGGTCATGGAGTCGCGCCAGTAGCCGCCGATATCCTGTCTCTGCCACTGGGGGGCAAGCGCCCACTTGGTCTCGTCCAGGCGGTCGCCTTCAAAATTGTCCTCAAAGGTGAGGGCGTAGTGAATTCCGTTTACGGTGATTGTGTGGGTCATGGTTTTCCTCCGAACAATATAGATTTCATTGTCCACATTATATCACATCTTTTTTTCGAAATCAATAATACTTGCTCGATTTCTCTATCTCATAAGATTTGACAAATCTCAATCAATATGTTATACTACATCTAACTTGATCATTATAGGAGGCGTGCCATGATCGTCGAAGTACAGCAGACCGCATCGAATATAAAGCAGGAGTACGACGTGTACGTCGATAGAGATTACTATTGCCAAGGAATCAACGGACGTTTGCATAAATATCAGGACATCGACCTGGTCAAAAATGGAGAATCCATTCTGCACGGCGACCATCAGCACCTGCATTGGAAGCATTACATTCCTTTCAAATATCTCTTCGGATCGGTGAATCTGTCACGCGGATTAGAGCTGAAACGAGGAAATGAATATGCAGGCAGCTTTGTTCGTTCCCGCACCGGCTTTGGGGATTATTTCTATTTATTGAGCTTTGGAAATGACACAATCTATCGGTGCTATATACGCTCCATCGGTTCCTATAATTATGTGGCGGTCTACGAGTTATCGTCCTCAGGTGCTGTTGAGACCAAGCAGATCGCGCTTTTGGAGACCTATCTGACCGTGGTGGATAACAAATTCAAGTTCAAGCTATATTTGTTGGATGAATACGCCGAGCATAAGGATGAACTGATTCTGTTCATTCTTTACTATGCCAACTATAACTTTACCCAGCGATTCCATATGAGCAGGGGTGTTTCGTACACCAAGGCATGGTCGTTATCCAAATACAAAGAAAAAGTAGATCCGCAGTGGAGAGAACGCAATTTTCCCGATGAGAATTTTTTTGGAAAAGTTGATCTTTTCGGATAATCACAGATCAATAAAACCGCCGAGCAGATGGATGATTCCATCCTGCGCGGCGGTTTGCGCGTCACTCCCCCACCACGTCAATGATCACGTACTCGGCAGGTGCGGCAGTCTTGATGGGGTAATTCCATCCCGCAAAGCCCGAGGTGACGATGGCAGTGGTGTCGGCGTCGATCTCGTAGAGTCCGTACACGCCGTCGTTGAAGGGGATGATCTCCTGGATCCAGTTAATGGGGAAGAGCTGACCGCCGTGGGTGTGTCCCGACAGCAGCAGGTCGGTGCCGATCTTACCGTTTTCGGCGTACTCGTTGGGCTGATGATCCAGCGTCAGCACGAAATCGTCGGTGTCCACCGACGCAAACAGCTCTGTAAGACTTGCTCTGTCACCGTAGCCGAATCGGTCGGCACTTCTGTCCTCCCGTCCCACCAGCACGAAATCCTCGGTGATTTGTACGACCTCGTCGTCCAAAATGATGATGCCGTTTTCCCGCATGGCGCTGATCTGATCGTCATACGTGTAAGTATAACTGTCGTAGGAAAAGGGTCTGTCGTGGTTGCCGTGGACGTAGTAGGTGCCAAACTCGCTCTTCAGCGTGCTCAGTGCGCGGTAGACCTCCCGCATCTGCTCGCCCGTAGTAGAGCCGTCGATGACGTCACCGCAGAGGATGACGATATCGGGCTGGGTAGCGTTGATCTCTTCGCATTTCCGGAGCAATTCGTCGTAATCCAGCGAAACGCCGTAGTGGACGTCGGCAATCAGCGCAATGCGGTAACCCTCGGCGCGGATGTCCTTTTCGGTGTGGATCGTATAATTCGTCTGCACCACGTTGTGCAGATTCACGTAACCGCCGATCATGATCACGGCAGACAACAGGATCGGGACCGCGCCGCTGCCGTAGATCTTCTTCCAGATTCCGAAGACATTTTCGCTCCGCTTCGAAAAGAGCTTTCGCATAGCGAAGTGGATGGGGTGCATCAGCACGGCAAGCAGGAAGACGTGGAGGACGATAATGGATGAAAATTCCATAATATCGCCTGAGAGCCAGCCCACTACCGATGCGGCAATTCCGATGCCGATCTTCAGCCACCGTTTTTCCACAGGCGCACCGAAGGCGGAGAGCATCCTCCGCAGGAAGAAGTAAAAATAAGCGGCGATGCCTAACATAGCGGGGAGGAGAAAGAGTTGGAAATGTTCCATAGTTTACCTCATGAAGAATCGCAGTCCGGCACGATTGAAGTGCTTGACACCGTAGAATGAATCGTGTATAATAACATTGTATCACAAATCCCCCGAAATTGCAATACCGAAAGCAGGTGCCCTCCAATGAAAAAAGTGAAAATAACCGTTATGCGGATGGCGTGCTATCCCGATCTGATGGCACTCTATGAGAATCCCATCGAACACGCCTGCGATATGACCGAAGGGCGGGTGTTCATCGCAAGCGGTTCGAAGAAGCCCGAGGGGATGTGCGACAGCGCGTGGGAGACCATGTCCGCCTTCGTGACGACCCTCTCCCACGGCGGCGGCAATTTTTACGACGGCTGGATGAAGAACCCGAAATCCGCCATGATCTCCTGCAACGACGGTTTTCGTCCCGTCAGTTTTTTCTTGGAAGCGCTGGAGGAAGAGGCGGACGAATAGGACAAACCCTGCAAGGAGCCGTTTCCTTGCAGGGTTTGAGTTTATTCAGCCGTAAGTGCGTCCAGCAAGGCGGTGCATCCTTCGGAAATATCCCGATACGCCACGTCGAACCGATCGGAATACCAGGGATCGACAACATCGCCGCCGCGGGAGGTGTAGTCCATCAGTTTACGGATCTTGCCGTTCGGATCGCCACCCAAAATGCGGTGCATGTTGCGGATGTTGGCACCGTCCATGCCGATGAACAGATCGTACTTGCCGTAATCGCTCCGCTGTAGCTGCACCGCCCGCTTGTCGCCGCAGGAGATGCCGTGCTTTGCAAGCTCTGCTCTGGCGGGAGGGTAGACGGGATTGCCCACGCCGTTCAGGATCTCCTCGGTGCTGGTGGCAGAGGAGGCGACGGTGAACGCGCCGGACAGTCCGCGCTCCTCCACCAGCTTCTTAAAAATAAACTCCGCCATCGGCGAGCGGCAGATGTTGCCGTGGCAGACGAATATGACTTTGGTCATAATCGGAAAACCTCACTTATTTAGTTCGAAGATCAAATTCTGCAAGATAATCAACGAGATAAAAGAATTACAAGAAAGTTATCCTAAGAATTATCCATCGTAGGATCAGCCGCGAACCAAGCACGGCAATCGTCATCCCCAAAATAGTCGGTAGCCCATGCAAGCCCGAACACAACAGTATCGCAGTTATTGAAGTTGGAATACCTTACACCTTGAGGAATACAAGCGGAGTCAAATCGCGGACATTTTCTTGAATAGTCCTCCGCCATTCCGATCACTAATTCCACATTCTGTCGCTCAAATGAATTGCATACATAATCTTCGCCGCCGGACTCGGCACCTTCCTCAATTCCATCTACGCAGGGGATCAGCTTGCAGACGATCTCAGCGCAATCGGCAACGGGAACATAGATTCGATAACAACCTGAGAGCGGTTGATCTACGACCGGCGGTTTGTCATAAGTGAATGGTCTGGCAGTATACTCATAAGGCTTTCCGTCTACCAGAACGGTGATCTCTCCCAGCGGCGTGATAAGATTGGTAGGGAAGACCCAATCGCGGATCAAGGGCTCTGTCATACTTTCACCTCATATTGAATGTATTTTCTCCATTATACCAAATCGCTGTGCCTTTGTCAATCCACCCTCCGATCGCCTTTTTTCAAAAAAAACACGTTTTTACAAAATACCTCTTGACTTTTACCCTACGTCAAAGTTTATAATGAGAGCAAAGGAGGCGGATTTTATGAAGATCAAGACAGTCTGCGAGCTCACCGATCTGAGCGACCGTGCCGTCCGTCACTATATTCAAGAAGGGCTGATCGCTCCCGCGTACAGCGAAAATTACCTGGGACGGCGTGCGTTTGATTTTAGCGATGCGGACGTGCGAATGCTGAAGGACGTTGCCGTTCTGCGTAAATTCGGATTCTCCATCCCTGAGATCAGGCAGGTGCAGGAGAATCCGTGGAACAGCTGGGAGATCGCCCAAAATCTGCGCGAGCGCAAACGCGAACTGATTGAGTCGGAGCAGACGATGCTCGACGCGCTGTCCGGGCTGGAGGCAGGGAAGGCGTATACGGTAGCGGAGCTGGCGACCATACTGTCGGCTCCGGTCAGAAGCACTGCGCTGCCGGCGGCAGATGAGCAGAGGAGTTGGAAAACAGAGCTGCGTTTGATATGGAAAGATTGGATATTGTCGCCGGTGAAAACGGTCGGGATTGGCACAATTACTGTTCTGCCGTTGATTGCGATCATTTGGAGAGTGATCCAAAGCTTCAAATTCTATTTATATCCGATTCTGAATTCATTTGCCCTGCTTCTAACCGTTGTCGCGTTGTTGCCGTCAGTCGCCGTCTTGATGCTGGTGATATTGGATCGTGATAAGATTTTTCGGAAGACGAGATATGCTTTGGTGGTAATCTGTGTGCTTTGCATACCGTCCAATCAGTTCTTTTCATTGTTTATCTTTAACAGTTCAGAGACGACCGAGCCGTTCAACTATCGTCGAGTGGATCAGTACTGTACGGCAAATCGAGATCCATTTTACTATGCCTTGTTCCCTTGGAAAATGGATGATAGTCTGATGTTCGAACCGAACTGGAAGCCGCGGTATTATTACGGTTATTACAATTTTTTAGGGGAAGTATCCGATATATACGCGGAATGGCAGCTCACGCAAGAAGCACTGGAGCAAGAGCGATTGCGCATCGCTCAACTTTGGAAAGAGGATCAGAGGAGCAACATTGCTTCCGATTCGGATAAATATCAATATATCACCATGCAAAAGGGTTCGTATACCTGCTTCATCAAGTATAAATCGTTGGATTACAATGACTGCGATCCGAATGATCCTTTTGCCGGTAACGGTATTCGTGATCACTATGTTTATTATATTTTTGCATACGACGATGATACGAATACGGTTCGGTATATTACTTGTTATGGTGAAGATGCGGCGCAACCGTATTTTCTGGAACTGGACTGGTAACCCACAACAGCCCCCAACCGAATCAACGATTCGGGAGGGGGCTGTTTATCGTTGCAGACCGTTTATTCCGCGCCGCGGTTGCCAAACACCACGGGGATGGTTTTCAGAATGATCTTGAAATCCAGCCACAGCGACCAGTTGTCGATATACGAGCAGTCCAGTTTTACCACGTCCTCAAAATCGGTGATGTCGGAGCGTCCGCTGACCTGCCAAAGTCCGGTGAGACCCGGCTTCAGCGACAGACGGCGCTTGTGATGGCTGTCGTACTGTTCGTATTCCTCCACCGTGGGAGGGCGGGTGCCAACGAAGGACATATCGCCTCGCAGGATATTCCAGAACTGCGGCAGCTCGTCGATGGAGGTGCGGCGGATGAATTTGCCCACCTTGGTGATGCGGGGGTCGTCCTTCATCTTGAACATATGACCGCTCATCTGATTCTTTTCCATCAGTTCCGCCTTGCGGGCTTCGGCATCACGGTACATGGAGCGGAGCTTGTAGATCTTAAACACACGCCCGTTCTTTCCCACCCGCTTCTGACTGAAGATCAGCGGACCGGGGGACTCGATCAGCAGGGGAATGGCAACGAGGAGAATAATGGGCAGGGAAAGGATACTGCCCACCAGCCCAATGAGAAAATCAAACACCCGCTTGACGATCAGCGCAAACTGATTGTGCTGGGCGGCGGCGAAGGTCAACATCGGCTTTCCGCGAACGGTCATCAGCATCGGACGCAGGTGGAGCTTGCGATCCTCACGGATCTGATCGCAGAAGTTGACGTTCAGATGCACCACGACGCCCATGCTCTGCATCTGCTCCAGCAGAGGGATCAGCTCGCTGCCGTTCTCGTAGGGGATGTCCACGAAAATCTCGTCCAGCGGTTCGAGACGGAGCCAATCCATAAAGTTGTCGGCACCTGCTTTCACAGGGATACCGTTGATCCGGTCGGGGATGGAATCGTTACCGTCCAGCAGTGCGATGCCCACCAGCCGACGGCTCCAATGATAGCCGAGCGCCTGTGTGATCTCCTCTGCACGGTCTGCGGTGGTGACGATACCGGTCAGCAGGGCAGAGCGGGTCTTGCGGTAGTTTTTGATGAGCCAGCGATGGATCAGTGCCCGCAATATGAGCGAGAGCAGACCGTACAGCACGGCAGTCAGACCGAGATAAAGACGGTAAGCGCTCCATACGCTCTTGGCAGAGACGATCAAAATGGTAAAGGAAGCGAAAAGGGTCAGCGTTGCCGCCAAGCGATTGAGAAAGAAACGGCGTACCGAGTAATTGCTGACGTCCCGTTTGGAATTGGTGACGAAGAAACTGACCAGGAAGGAGGAAGCGGCAACGAAGCCCAAAAACAGAATGTCTGAGCTTTGCGCTTCGATGGAATGGTACCGCCAAAGCAGTAGATATAATGCCAGCGGAACGGCAACGGTAATCGAAATCAGATCTGCCAAAAAGAGCAGGATGGTCTGCAGTTTGCTCTTGCTGTTCATAATTTCTCCTTCCAATAGAATCGTTTGTATTGTTGTAAATTATACCACAGGATGTCGACCTTTGTCAATAGAAAAAAGTAAGGAACGAATAAGAAAGTCCTTCGGTTTCAATTAAATTTCGGTGTATGGAGAAAAAAGGATTGCTTTTTTGATTCAAGCGTGGTATAATACAATGAATAGATATGAGCATTTGCGCAAAGTCGCGCAGATCGATGAGAGGATAGATTGTTATGAAGAAAATGACCGTTGCAGTAGCGGGTACCGGATACGTAGGACTTTCCATCGCAACCCTGCTTGCAGGACACCATCGCGTGTTGGCTGTGGATATTGTCCCCGAGAAGGTGGAAAAGCTCAATAACCGCATCTCACCCATCGCCGATCCCGAGATCGAGGAATGGCTTACCACGCACGAGTTGGATCTGACCGCTACGTTGGACGGCGAATTTGCCTACCGTGAGGCAGATTTCGTGGTGGTGGCAACTCCTACCAACTATGATTCCCAAAAGGATTATTTTGATACTTCCTCGGTAGAGGCGGTGCTGGAGACGGTCATTCGCGTCAATCCACGGGCGATCATTGTCATCAAATCCACCGTTCCCGTGGGATATACTCTCAGCGTACGGGAAAAATATCACTGCGAGAATATCCTCTTTTCTCCGGAGTCTCTCAGAGAGGGACGCGCACTTTACGACAATCTGTACCCCTCCCGCATCATCGTCGGCAGACCCGAGGGCGATCCCCGTATGGACGAGGCGGCACGCACCTTTGCCGCCATGCTTGCCGACGGCGCGCTGGCAGAGGACATCCCCACGCTCTTTACCGCACCCACCGAGGCAGAGGCGGTGAAGCTGTTCGCCAATACCTACCTGGCGCTCCGCGTCAGCTATTTCAACGAGCTGGATACCTACGCCGAGGTGCGCGGGCTGAATACCAAAGAGATCATCGAGGGCATCGGACTGGATCCCCGCATCGGCAGTCACTATAATAATCCCAGCTTCGGTTACGGTGGATACTGTCTGCCCAAGGATACCAAACAGCTTCTTGCCAATTATCGGGACGTTCCCGAAAACCTCATCGGTGCCATCGTGGAAGCCAACCGCACCCGCAAGGACTTCATCGCCGACCGCATCCTTCAAAAAGCCGGCTACTACGAAGCCTCCGCCTATTACGACAGCGGCAAGGAGAGGGAAGTGGTCATCGGCATCTGGCGGCTTACCATGAAGACCGGCAGCGACAATTTCCGCCAAAGCTCCATTCAGGGAGTGATGAAGCGGATCAAAGCCAAGGGCGCGAAGGTGATCGTCTACGAGCCTTCTCTCCCCGACGGCTCCACCTTCTTCGGCAGTACTGTGATCAACGATCCCGTCCGTTTCAAGGCGGAGAGTCAGGTCATCGTCGCCAACCGTTGGGACAGCGCCCTTTCCGACGTGGAGGAGAAGGTCTATACCCGCGATCTCTTCGGCAGAGACTGACCCGCAGCTTACAGGAGAATTTCTTATGAAACAGTTTAACCCAAAGACTATCCTCGTCACCGGCGGTGCGGGATTTATCGGCTATCATCTGATCCGCGCACTTCTTGACGGCGGCACCGACGCCAAGATCGTGGCGCTGGACAATCTCAACGATTATTACGATCCCGCCCTCAAGACCGAGCGGCTTCGGCTGTTGGAAGCGGCGGCGGGACGTTCATCGGCGACCTTTACCTTTATCAAGGGCGATCTGGCTGACGCTGATCTGATCCGTTCCGTTTTTGCCGAATCCCGGCCGCAGATCGTGGTCAACCTGGCGGCGCAGGCGGGCGTGCGATATTCTATCACCAATCCCGACGCTTATATTCAATCGAACCTGATCGGCTTCTACAACATCCTTGAGGCTTGCCGTCATGCGCAAAGTCTGGAGCATTTGGTGTTCGCCTCTTCCTCGTCCGTCTACGGCTCTAACGAGAAGGTTCCCTATTCCGAGGAGGATCAGGTGGACAACCCCGTCTCACTTTACGCCGCTACGAAAAAATCGGGCGAGCTGCTGGCACATTCCTACGCCAAGCTTTACGGCATCCCCTCTACCGGACTTCGCTTCTTTACGGTCTACGGGCCGCTGGGCAGACCCGATATGGCTTATTTCGGCTTTACCAACAAGATGGTCGCGGGCGAGTCTATCAAGATATTCAATCACGGTGACCTTTATCGCGATTTCACCTACGTGGACGACATCGTTCGCGGTGTTCTCAGCGTGATGGCGTCGCCTGCAAAGCCTAACGCACAGGGCGTGCCTTATGAGATCTATAATATCGGCAATAACCATCCCGAGAGTCTGATGGATTTCATCTCCATTTTGGAGAATTGCCTGATGCAGGAAGGCATCATCACCGCGCCTGCAAAGAAGGAATATCTTCCCATGCAGCCCGGGGACGTCTATCAGACCTACGCAGATACCTCCAAATTGGAGCGGGATTTCGGTTTCAAGCCCGCAACTCCGCTTTCCGAGGGACTTGCCCGCTTTGCCGCCTGGTACCGCTCCTACTACTTGGAGAAGGAGAATCCTCGCCAATGAAAGCGGTTCTGATGGCACCTCTCCCCCCACCGGTGGGCGGGATCGCAAGCTGGGCAGACAGTCTCCTGCACAGAGAATTTCCCGACGGCTGGACGCTTCTCTCGGTGGACGAAAAGATCCTCGGCATCCGTGAGGTTTACGGCGACGGCACCCGTTTTCGTTTTTGGGATGAAGTGCGCCGCACCTTTGGTATCTGGCTGAATCTTTGGAAGGCACTATCTGACAAAGAGGCGCGGGTCGTTCACGCCAACACCAGCGCCACCGTTCCCGGGATGTTTCGGGAGCTGGTCAGCGCCGCCATTGCTCACCTGCGGAGGCGGAGATTTTTGATCGAGTATCATTGTACTCTCCCTAACGAGATCCGCTCAAAAGGGAAGCACTTCTTCTTCAAGCGGCTTTCCCGCGCCGCAGACGGTGTGATCGTTCTCAACGAAGCGTCTGCAGATTACGCACGCGCGCGGACGAAGAAGCCGGTCTATCTGATCCCCAATTTTATCGAATCCGAATATATATCCGCAGGGCGCACCGCCGCTCCGCGGGTGAAAAAAGCACTTTATACCGGCGGTGTTGCCGAAAGAAAAGGCTGTCTCGACCTGATCGAAGCCGCCAAAGCCTTTCCCGACGTAGAATTTATCCTGATGGGCAGAGTCGCCCCCGAGGTGGAGGCGGCAGAGAAACCCGCGAACGTCACCCTTACCGGTGTGGTAGAGCGCTCCCGCGTGCTGGAAGCGCTTACCGAAGCAGATCTGTTCCTGTTCTGCTCCCGAATGTCCAGCGAGGGCTTTTCGGTCTCGCTGACCGAAGCCATGGCGGCGGGGCTCCCCTGCATCGTCACGGATTGGGCGGCGAACGCCGATATGGTGGAAGGGAAAGGCGGTATCGTTATTCCCATCG
Organism: Clostridia bacterium; assembly: GCA_017451585.1. Taxonomy (GTDB): domain Bacteria; phylum Bacillota; class Clostridia; order Oscillospirales; family CAG-272; genus CAKSQF01. The sequence continues at coordinate 37,522 of JAFTOC010000026.1, read as the reverse complement.
CCGACGTGGAAGCCCTGAAAGACGCGCTCGGCAGATTGATTGATGACGCTACCAAACGTCAGCAGATGTCTGACTTCTGCATCCGCAAGGTGCGGGAAAACTATACCGATTCCATCATTCTGAAACAGTATGCCGCCGCTTATACTGCGGCGGTCACGAAATAGGAACGATCTATGAAAATTCTCATTGTATTGCCCCAACTGCGCACGGGCGGCGGGCAAAAGCTCGCGCTGGACGAAGCGATCGGGCTTGCTCGGCTGGGCGCCGACGTGACCGTCCTCAGCCTGTATCCCCGCGAGGAGACCGTTTTCACGCACCTTGCAGAAGATGCGGGGATCCCGCTGATTTTTTTAGAAAAGCAGGAGAAAAAGTCTCTGAAGCTTTTTGGAGAGGTCAAGCGGGTAGTGAAAAAGCTCGCCCCCGACGTGATCCATACCCACCTGATGGCGCTCCCATACGTTCTGCCCGCCGCCCGCGCTACCCGTGCCCGCTGTTTCCACACGGTGCACAACGTGGCTGAACGGGAGGCTACGGGCATGATGCGTACCTTCGAAAAATGGGCGTACCGTTATTGCCGCTTCACACCGGTTGCCATCTCTCCCTATTGCCGAAAGACGGTCTCTGACCTGTATCACATCCCGGAAGAGAAGATTCCCGTTGTGGTCAACGGCATCGACACCGATCGGTTTCGTGTCACGACGCCCTACGCCGAACGGCCGGCATTTCCTTTTACGATCGTTTCCACCGGACGAATGGAGGAACAGAAGCGGCAGGGGCTGATGTTGGAAGCCTTCGCGCAGTTTCATCACCGTTTTCCCGACAGCCGTCTGCGTCTTTTGGGCGACGGCCCTTTGCGTGCTCGCCTGGAGGAGCAGATCGCGATCCGGGGACTTTCCGATACCGTGGAGCTGCCGGGCATCGTATCCGACGTGGAGACCCATCTGAATCAGGCTAATCTATTTCTGCTGACCTCCGATTTTGAAGGTCTCCCCCTCTCGGTGCTGGAGGCAATGTCCTGCGGACTTCCCGTCGTGTCTACCCGTGCGGGCGGTACGGTTGATGTTCTTCCGCCCGAAGCGGGAATATTGACCGATATCGGCGATTTGAAAGCGCTGACGGAAGCCCTCTGCAAGCTGGCGGACGATTCCGAACTGTGCGCGTCTATGTCAGCGGCGGCGGTAAAAGAAGCCCGACAGTACGATATTTCCGCTTGCGTAAAAGGGTACGCCGAGTTGTTCGGCGTGATAGGCAACTAAACCAAGGAGTAATTATGAAACTGTTATTGATCGTTGACGCCTTCCGAGGCGGAGCGGGAAACGTGATGCAGATCCTGGCGGGACAGCTTCGGCGCCGTGGGCACCGAGTGACGATGCTCCTGCTCAACGGAGCCATCGATCTGCCCAAGCACGATCTGACCGGAGTACAGGTCATTGAATATCCGTTGGTACAAAACGAACCTGCCAAAACCCCCATCGGTCGGCTTCTTCGCTATAAACGCGCGGTCAAGCGACTGATCCGTGAGGTTTCCCCCGACGCGGTGCTGTCCTTTCTTACCGAATACAATTGCCTGACCGCATGGAATATCGGCGGCAAACTGCCGCTGGTGATCTCCGAGCGCAACAATCCCTTTCAGGAAAAAGCAAAACCGCAATGGGTTTTTTTGCGCAAGCACTACTACCAAAAAGCCGATAAGCTGGTGGTGCAGTGCAAAGAATTTGCTGACTTTTATCCCCCTGCGGTACAAAAGAAGATCTGCGTGATCCCAAATCCCATTCTGACCCCCAAAGTTACGGCAGGGGAGCAACATGAATATGAAGTGCGCCTGGTGTCCATGGGACGGCTCCATCCGCAGAAGAATTATCCGTGGATGATCGAGGCGGTCTGCCGCGTGCACGCGCAAAATCCCACCTGCCGTCTGACGATCTACGGCTCGGGGGAAGAGGAAGCGCGTCTTCGCGCACTGATCGAAGAGCGCGGTGCAGGGGAGTTCATTACGCTCGCCGGCAAAACAGATACGCCCCACGCCGTCCTTGCCGAGTCGGACGTCTATTTGATGACCTCAGACTACGAGGGCTTCCCCAACGCGCTCAGCGAAGCGATGGCGGTGGGGCTTCCTTCGGTATCCCGCATCTGCCACGAAGGACTCCGCGATCTGGTAGAGGAGGGCGTCAACGGCTATTTAGTCTCCCCTGACGATATGGACGGATTCGTTCGGCGGGTATTGACGCTTGCCGCCGATCCGGAGCTTTCCAAGGAAATGGGCGACCGTGCCAAGTCGGTCGCTGCTCGCTACGGTGTTTCGGGGATCACCGACCGATTCGAAGACGCTCTCCGTGAGGCGGTGGAGTTGCACGTAAAGCACAGAAAGGAGCGCACATGAAGCTGTATATCGGAGCCGATCTGGTTCCTACCGAAGCAAACCTTACTGCCTACCGGAGCGGTGATCTGTCAGAAGTGATCGATCCTGCGCTGACGGCACTTCTGCAAACCGCTGATTACCGCATCTTCAATTTGGAATGTCCTCTGACCGATGGCGGCGCGCCCATCGATAAATGCGGCCCAGCGCTGCGCGCCCCAGCCGATGCCGTCAACGGACTGAAAGCCCTGGGTGCCGATTTTGTGACCCTTGCCAACAACCACATCTTAGACTACGGTGAGGAGGGGCTTGCCGATACCCGTGCCGTACTTGCAGATGCAGGTATCGCCTATGCAGGTGCGGCAGAAGGTGTCCGACACAGCGGCATTTACAAATTGATGGCAGACGGTGTCACTTTGGGCATCTATTGTTGTACTGAACACGAATTTTCGGTATCCAAAAACGGCGCCCCGGGGGCGGTACCGTTCGAGCCTGTTGACAGTTCTGCTGATATCGCAGAGCTGAAGAAGATCTGTGATCGGGTCATCGTCCTCTACCACGGCGGGCGGGAGATGTGGCAATATCCTACGCCCGAGCTGAGAGAGCGCTGTCATCATCTGGTAAAGGCAGGGGCAGATTTAATCGTCTGTCAGCACAGCCATTGCATTGGATGCGCGGAAGTCGTGGACGGCAGTACGATCGTCTACGGGCAAGGAAACTTCCATTTCGATCTGCCCGATGAGCAAAGCGAGCTGTGGTGCACCGCGCTTTTGCTGGAAGTAAATATCACTGCAGACAGCGTTTCGGCAGATCCCATCCCCTTGCGGCTCCGGGGACACCGTCTCACACTTGCCGACGATGCCGACGCTGCCGCGATCCTGGATGGCAGGAATATGCGTTCCGAAGCGCTTGCCGACGGTAGTTATCTGAAGAAATTTGACGAAATGTTGGACGAGAATGCTGATTATTATCTGTCCTGTCTGTCGGGCAACTATTTTTCCGGCTTTCTGCCCCGCGCTCTCAACAAGCTGACCGGCAGACGCTATAAAAAACGGAAGCTCTCCCGTATGTACGACAGAGAAGCCCTGTTGCGGCTGATCAATTATCTGGAATGTGAGACGCACAGAGAGGTACTGACCGATATCCTTCGTCGTACGCTCGACAAACCCGAAAGGTGATATTATGCGTAAAGTGATCCTATGCTCGGATGTTGACTACCCTCGCGGGGGAGCCGCGTCCAATTATCTGCAATACCTGGCGCTTGCTCTGCAGGCGGCAGGCTATCGGGTAGAGTTGATGGTGTGGAAGAATCCCGAGTATCTCTCCCGTATCGAGTCGGAAGGTGGCTGGAAGGGAATGCCGCTCCACGATCTGCCTCGCCCCGAATCGAAGAATCGCATCGTTCACCATCTGATGAACGTACAGTTTTATCCTCATTATCTGCGGAAGGCGTTTGCAAAGCTCAATCTGCATAAAGGTGACGTTGTTTTTGCATACACTAATTCTGTAGCGATCTTTCAGATGCTGTTCGGACTGCGGAAAAAAATCGGGATCCGTATCGCCGCCTGCCCGGTGGAGCATTTTCCCAAAGAGCATTTTACAGCAAAGCAATACCGCATCTATCAGGAATACTACGACGGTTGTCTGCCGAAGACGGATTTGCTTTTTCCAATCAGCAAAGCTATCCGTGACTATCTTGCGCCCTCCGGCAAGCCGATGATGCTCTTGCCTCCCTTGGCAGATGTTTCGGAATATGCTCCCGTCCAAAAGCCGACGGGAAAGCGTCGCGTCATTTTTCCCGCCAACGGTATGATGAAGGATGCGCTGGGGCAAATGTTAGGTGCGATCATTGATCTTCCCGATGCCCTCAAAGCAAACATGGAGTTTCATCTCTGCGGCGTGAAGTCCTCAGTGCTGGAGAATCTGTTGGCTCCGGCTGAGCGAAGCGAGCTTGAAAAGCTGTTGACCGTCCACGGCTGGATGGAATACGACCAGCTGGTAGATCTTTATCGTTCCATGCACTTTCTGTTCATTGCAAGAGAGATCAGCCAAACAACGCTGTCCAATTTTCCAAGCAAGGTTCCGGAGCTTCTTTGTCACGGCGTGGTTCCCGTGGCATCCCGCGTGGGCGAGTACACCGACGGCTACCTGACCGATGGCGAGAATGCAATCGTTTTCGACGGCTGTGACCGCGATTCCTGCCGCCGTGCATTGATCCGTGCGCTGACACTGACCGATGATGAATACAATGCGCTTTCTGCCAATGCTTACTGGACGGCAAAGACCAAATTTGATTATACCGTGTGGGCTCCCCGCCTTTGGAATGCCATCGAATCGACCTTCCCAAAGGAGGCGGCGGAATGAGTATTTTCTCCCGTATTTTTCTCGCGCTGGCAAGGCGCGATCTTCTGCGCATGATGCCCGTGCGCCCTTATCTGCGTCGCTATTGGAAAGCGACGATGGGCTATCCGCTTGACCTGAATCACCCTAAGACCTACAACGAAAAGCTCCAATGGCTGAAGCTGTATGACCGTAATCCCTCCTATCCTGAGATGGTGGACAAAGCGACAGCCAAAGACAGAGCACGGAAGATCCTGGGCGATGATGCCATCATCCCAACGCTGGGCGTGTGGGAGCGTGCCGAGGATATTGACTGGGACGCTCTCCCGAATCGCTTCGTGTTGAAGTGCACGCACGATTCGGGAACAGTGATCGTCTGTGAGGATAAATCCTCGCTCGACCGCAAAGCTGCCACAGAAAAGCTTTCGGCAGGTCTTGCCCGAAACTATTACCACCGCACTCGTGAATGGTTTTACAAAGACATACGCCCCCGTGTGATCGCGGAGGCATATCTGTCCGATGAGAGCCGAGCCGACGGAGAGCTATCCGATTACAAATTCTACTGTTTTGATGGAAAACCCGTTTTCGTGATGGTCTGCGTGGGACGAAAGAAGGGATATCCCTCTTTCTACTACTTTGACGGAGATTGGAACGCGCTCCCCTATGACCGCATTACGAAGGATGCGTCTTGCGAATCTCTGCCGCCACGTCCGCAGAATTTGGAACAGCTCTTTCAAGCAGCAGAAAAACTTGCAGAAGGACTTCGCCACGTCCGCGTGGATCTGTACAATGTGGGAGGGCGCATCTATTTCGGTGAATGGACGCTCTGCTCCGGCGGCGGCTACGATCAGGACATCACCCCCGAGGCGGATCTCTATTTCGGTAGTCTGCTACGACTTCCCGAAACAGAAAAATAAGACCGAAAGCTATTCCTTCGGTCTTATTTTCGTCTTAGCCGCCCAACGCGGTGAGGCGCCTGTTGATTTCCTCCAGCTCGGCAACCGTGACGAAGCGTCTTTCCACGCCGTCCCCAAAGTCAACCGGCTTACCGTTTACAAGATAATTGACGAAGTAATCGTTCCAAAGATGCAAACCGAGCATCATGGTCATTTCAACCAGATAATACTGCGTCGAGTTAGCCGTCAGATAGTAATTGGAAACCAACTGCCCGAGTTTTGTAACTTCGTTCTCGGTAGGAAGCGCGCGTCCTTCTACGGTCAGACCGTCCAGCAGACTGCGCAGCTCCCCCGAAACTCCACCCGACGTGCCCAGCGGTCGGTAACGGATGTATCCGTTACAGGACGACCCCGAACCGCTCAGCTTACAGTAGGACGAACGGTCGTCCGTATCAAAGAAATAGAGAGAGCCTGCCGCGTATGCAGAGTGTGCATCGGAATACTGTATGCCGGAGCCGTCAAATACATAGCCGTCCGTCTGCCAAACTGGCGCGGTGGTGTACTGATATGGGGTGGCGGCACCCGTATCAAAGCCGTCGTCGACCTTCACGGTCTCAACGGCAATGGGAAGCAGTGCCTGCTCGGTGAGATAGGCTGCCGCGTCCAGTGCCTTTGCCAGTGCTGACAAATCGTTTCCGCTGGCAATATCGGACAAGGCGGTGGGAACTACCTCAACGTAGAAGGTAGCGGTGGTCAGGATCTCGTCTCCTGCAGTCAGGCAGATCTCTGCACGGACGCATCCGGCGCAGGTAAGCATCTCACGTGGCAAGGTCAGATAAACGTAACAGCCCTCAAAGGGACTGTCGGTCAGTACGAAATGACCGTCGGGCTTTAGTGCTCTCAGCAGTACGCTGACCCCGTCGGGAATCTGATAATCCGTCCCATTCTCCTGCAGCGTGATCCTTACTCTGCGGGTGTTGTCCTCCTGCTTGGCGTAAACGGTCAGATCGGATCGGTTTCCGGGGATCGCTGACAAATCCAGCGTCAGCTGATCGGTATGTGTGATTGTACTCATTTTTTCATCCTTTCTCCAAATATATGGTAGATGTGCTTCGCAGACCTATCATAGCACGCCGCAAGCGTATGAAACAGTTGCAATTTGTATGAACCTTCGTGAAATGCGAATTTTTTCGAAGTTCCGTTCATCCGATTGACAAACAGACGAAAATGTGCTATACTGAAGCCGATCCAAATCCAAATCGCACGAAAGGGAGGCTACCCATGTTACTTTGCATAGACATCGGCAATTCCAATATCACCTTGGGACTGTTTCGGGAAGGGGAAGAGCGTCCCTTTTATCGCGGGAAGCTGTCCGCCAAAATCGCCCGTTCCGCCGATGAATACGCCGTTGCTTTGTCCGGTCTGATGTCTCTGTATAATATCAAGACAGACGAGATCACCGGCTGTGTGATCGGATCGGTTGTTCCCGCTCTGACCGGACTTCTGCAAAGCGCATTGGAAATGTTGGCACTCCCCCCCGTGCTGACTGTGGGACCCGGTGTCAAGACAGGCTTTGGTATCCGCATTGACGATCCCGCAGAGCTGGGCGCCGATCTCGTTGCCAACACTGCCGCCGCCGTTGCCGCACACGGCACACCGTTGATCCTCATCGACGCAGGCACGGCGACCACCGTCTCTTTAGTGGATGAGCAGAAATATTATCGCGGCACCTGCATTCTTCCCGGACTCCGTGCCTCTGCCGAGCTTTTGAAGGAATCGACCGCGCTTCTCCCCTCGGTATCGCTCGCTCCGCTGACGGGGGAGGAGTCTGCTATCGGCAACAATTCTGCCGAGTCCATCGAAAAAGGGCTGCTTTGGGGTAACGCCATTTTGGTAGATGGCTTCATCGAGAAGTACCGCGCGATGCTAAGTGAAGCTCCGACGGTGGTCGCCACGGGCGGCTCTGCGCCGCTGTTTCTCGCCGGTTGCAAAAGTAAGATCGTCTACGATCCCGACCTGACTCTGAAAGGACTTCGTCGGATCTGGCAGCTTTCGAAAAAGCGGAGAAAATAACCTTGGTATATTCGGTACAATCGGCATCCGCGTGATCCTGTGGTGGCAGGGCAGGCAGGATGCGGGAGGGTTGTTCTCGTGTGCCGTATATATAGATCATTTTTGCGTCGTACCTGCATTGCAGGACGGCAGTAAAGGAGACAATATGAATCGAATTGCAAAACGTCACGAGCAGACCCGCAATATGGTATTAGTAGCGATATTGGCGGCGTTGGTCGTGGTTTTTCAGGTAGTCAGTACCTTCATTAAGATTGGCCCTGTGTCGATTACTTTGACGCTGATCCCCGTCGTTTTGGGCGGATGCCTGCTGGGAAAAAAGTGGGGCGCGGTGCTGGGATTTTTGTTCGGCGTAGTCGTGACTATATTCGTTCTGAACGGAACGGACGTTGGCGGCTATATGCTGTTCCAGGCTAATCCCGCTCTCACAGTTCTGCTTTGCCTGGGCAAGGGAGCTGCAGCGGGCTTTGCCGCTACTTTGGTTTATGAACTGCTCAAAAACTTGAACCGTACCGTTGCCGTTACAGTTGCGGCGATGACCGCTCCTGTGGTCAATACAGGCATTTTCGTGCTTGCGATGTTGCTGTTCTACCGCGACACGCTGACTGCGTGGGCGGGAGGCTCGGATGTTGCTATGTACATTCTAACAGGTCTTGCCGGTTGGAACTTCCTGGTGGAGTTTGCCGTATCGGCGATTCTGGCTCCTACCGTAGTTGCAGTTTTGCGCGTTACCGGTAAGAAAAGATAAACGAAGTGTTTCCCCCACCGTCCACCAACGGTGATTGGAGCTTCCACGAAAAAAGAGCGGCATCAGCCGCTCTCAGAGTGAAGACAAAATCATTTGATATACTGAGGGGAGGGGAAAACCATCTCAAACGCCGAAGTTTTTCCCCTCCCCTCAGACTCCCCACCCTATTCCTTGGCTGGTGCCGTCTTAAAAATATACTATGTCTACAGACTGAGAGCGGCATCAGCCGCTCTTTTTTCAGCTTAGTCCATACAGTCTTGACAGTGTCTGCGCGCCTGCAATGCCGTCGGCAGAAAGCCCGTTCTTCTTCTGGTAATCCAGTACTGCCGCGCGTGTTTTTGCGCCGTACTGCCCGTCGGCACCGTCCTTTCTGTCGCCGTAGCCGCCCAGATCGTAGCCCTCGTATATGAGCAGGATCTGCAACGCCCGCACTGCCTCGCCCCGATCCCCTTGTTTCAGTTCCATCAGTACAAGTCCCTCCTTTCTCGAAGCGCCGACTTCATCTACAGGGCAAGCCGCATAGTCGGGGACGCCCCAGCCCACGATCGTCGCGTCGGAAAGAGAATAGTCCCGTAGTCTGACGGCATCCGAGGTATTACCTTCCACCGTCGCCACGCGGACTCTGTCGGTAGCCAGCACCAGCCCAACGTGCCGCCCTGCTGAAGTGCGGAAGAAGATCAGATCGCCCATCTCGGGGATACGCCCGCCGCGCTCGTAAAATCGGCCCTGTTTTCTGTAATAGTTCATCAGATCGCTCACATTGTTCTCCTTAGGAATCGCACCCGACAGTCCCGCCTGATCCGCACACCAGCTCAGAAAAACTGCGCACCAAGCGTACGCACCCGTCCCGGCGCTGTCGCAAACCTCACGCCCGTAGTACCAGGTGTTATACGGCACGTTGTTGCGCCCATTCTCCTTTACACCCACTTGCGAAAGGGCAACGTAGAGTAGCTTACTCACCCGATCGGTCATCCAAATCCTCCTTCGTATCCTCCGTACCGTTCTCCAGCGTCTTTTTTAACTTTGCAACGATCCGTGCAAGAAATCCGGGCATGGGAATGCCGATCTCGGTGAGGTTTTCGAGAATCGACAGGCACTCGTTCACCACCAGCCATACGATCACCAACAGCGCAATCGGGTGACAGCCATCCCCGAACAGAGAGGGAAGCACGTCGGAAAGTCCGCTCTGCAACATCAGGTCAATCACCACGCCTACCGCTACCAATAAAAGATAGCAGACCTTCTTCACGATCCCCAAAATTCCCACCCGCGAGGAGAGCGATCGCGTCGTCCATGCTGCGGTCAGCCCGGAGATATAGTCACAGATGATTACCGCCAAGAGCAGGATCATCGGAAATCCCAGCGCACCGAAATAGGCAAATATAGGCGCGAGCATCAGTGCGGGGATCGTTTTCGTCATCGTTTCTTTCAATCAAAATCCATCCTTTCTGCTTGTCCCGAAGCATCTTCAGGATAGCAAAAAGGATGGGTAGAAAACAGTTGCAATTCGTATTAAGTTGTATGTATATTCCCAGCGATTGCAAGGATCGCATCCGGGATCGCGCTGACGGTGTCGGAGGCTACCTGTGAGATAGTTCCCACACGCTCTGCAGCGATCTCACCGGCAATGCCGCAGATATGCGCTCCTGCGGCAACGGTCAGGAGCAGATCTTCCTGTGACCAGGCAAGCAGTGCGGCGATCACGCCCGACAGCACGTCACCGCTGCCGGCAGTTGCCATTCCTCCCGAGCCCCGGGAGACAAAGAGCACGTCCGTTCCGTCGGCAACTACCGTGGAGGTACCCTTGAGCAAAACGGTGCAACCGTGCTCAGCCGCAAACGACCGAGCACTTGCAACAGGGTGTGCCAAGACCTCGTTCATCGGGATACCCGACAGACGGGAGAACTCCTTCGGATGAGGGGTCAGCACCACGTTGCATTTGGTTTTCGAAAGGATGGACAGATCCATCTCAGCCAGCGTATTCAGCCCATCCGCATCGATCACCAGCGGGATCGAAAGATTTTCCAGCACCCATCGCAGTATCTCTGCATTGTCATCGGAACGCCCCATTCCCATGCCGATGGCACCGGAGGCAGCTCCTTGGAACGCCGTCTCCAAAGCCTCCTCGTCGTAGATCAACCGACCGTCCCGACAGGGCATCGGACAGAGCGTTCCTTCCAGCAGATAAGGAAGTGCCGCGTTGGCAATACAGGCGGGAAGTGCCAGCCGTGCGATGCCGCACCCGCTGCGGAGTGATGCCGCCGCCAGCGCAGACAGACGCGGTGCACCGCTGTAAGGGAGCGAGCCACCCAGTAGTGTGACCGTTCCGTAGGTTCCTTTGTGACAATGATGGGGACGGGGCGCAAGAAGCGAATACAGATCGCTGTCCTCCACAACTGCCGCATCGGAGAGCGGAGCAAGCCCGATATCGCAGACCGTCAGCTCGCCGCACAGATCCCGTGCTCTGCCGAGAAAGTGCCCGTATTTATAACCGCCGATGGCAACGTTCTTGACAGCACGGATGGCGACCGTGCCGAGTCCGCTCTCGGCAGACAGCCCGGAGGGGATGTCTGCGGCAACGATAGGGAGCCTTGATTCATTCGCCGCTTCGATCACCTCCCGAAAGGGAGATGCAACCTCGCCGTGAAATCCCGTACCGAAGAGGCAGTCCACCAAAAGCGAGCAATCCGGGAAGGGGTTATCCTCTAAAGAAACCCGTTCGGGAACGCCGTCCGTCTTACACAACTCATAGTAATGCGCCGCCGCAGGAGTGAGTTTTTCGGAAAACCGATAGAGGATCGCAGTCCTGCCGTTTAGGGAAAGCAGGTGCGCCAGCGCGTAGCCGTCCCCTGCGTTATTGCCCTTGCCGCAGAGGATGCCGATCGCCCCGTCCGTCTTGGGCAGCGCTTGCAGGATCCCTTCGGCAGCACGCCGCATCAGCTCGATCTCGCTGACACCGTTCTCCATTGCAAAAATTTCGGCAGCCCTGATTTCAGAGGGAGAGTACAGTTCAATCATGGGAGGGTACCATCTTTCTGCGCAAAACGTCGTAAAAATTGCCACGGGACAGCCGAGCCAGCAGGAAGGGAGTACCTGAGAGCGCAATCTCCAGGCTTACTGCCTCTTTGGGGAGAGGGATCGTCATCCCGTCTGCCGCGATCTGGGGGAGCGTCTCGCCCTCGGGGGTCAGACGGATCAGATCGTTCTCGGCCAGCACGATGGAGCGGGAGAGCAGGGAGTGACAGCAAATGGGGGTCAGGATCATATTCCGCGCCGCAGGATTTACGATGGGACCGCCTGCCGAAAAATTGTAAGCAGTAGAGCCGTTAGGAGTAGAGACCAGCACGCCGTCGGCGTGGTAGGTGTCCATATAGGTATCGTTGATATGAACGGCGGTACGGGTAAGTCCCGGTTGATCGCCTCGAAAAAGGGTGATGTCGTTGACCGCGCGAAAGTGGGAGAGGAAATTTCCTTCACCGTCTACCAGCCGCCCCGACAGTACCGCACGCCGCTCCACGAACAGCTCGTCCGATATCAGACGCTCCACGGCGTCGGGCAGATCTTCGGGAGACAGATCGCTCATGTAGCCGAGATTGCCGAAATTCACGCCAAGGATCGGGATCGAAAGATCCAACACCTCCATGGCGCAGCGCAGGATGGTGCCGTCGCCGCCCAGCACCAGTGCCAGGTCGGCACCGAACGGGGAAGCAATGGGCAGATCTGCCGCTACGTCCTTACAGCATTCGCTGACGGTGACCTTCGCTCCCGCGTCGGTGAGTCGTTTTCTCAGATCACGGGCGGCGGCAATGCAAGCGTCTCGGCGCGGATTAGGGTATATGTAGATTTTTTTCATTCTTCGAACACGCTCCTTTGGGAGGGCTTTTCCTCTATTATACATGGAAATGTCCGATCTGTCAATCAAATCCCCGGTACTTTTTCAAATATTTGTCATGAGGTAGTTGCAATCGGCTTAAAATATTGTTAAAATTGTAACATTTTTCCGAACTTTCCCGCTTCAGGATCAAAATACGGGAAATGACGCTTGCAAATTTCTTGAAAATGTGCTATACTATCACTATATCGAAACAAAGTATGATTTTCCCCCGCGAAAAGGAGAACCCCATGAACAAAAATTTTTCGGACTTCAACGATTACATTCGGACAATGGCTGATCTGTCCTGCCAAAACAACGGAATCACCACCGAAATGTACGGTCAACGTACGGTCTATCGCGGTCTGCGCGATCTGAACGGTAAAGGCGTCGTGACCGGACTCACCGAGATCTCCGACGTTTGCGCCCGCATTACCATGCCCGACGGCAGCGAGGTGCCCTGCGACGGTAAGCTCTGTTACCGCGGCATCAACATCCGCGACTTGGTGAAAGGCTTCATGAGTGAGAAACGCTTCGGATTTGAAGAGGCGGTTTATCTGCTCCTATTCTCCAAACTGCCCAATGCAGACGAGCTGAAGCAGTTCAGGGAAGTGCTGGCAAGCTGTCGGACACTTCCGACTTCCTTTGTGCGGGATATGATCCTGAAAGCCCCCGGCAAGGATATGATGAATATCCTCTCCCGTAGCGTACTGGCACTCTACGCCTACGATGACAATCCCGACGATACCGACATCGCCAACGTCCTGCGTCAGTCGCTCTTTTTGATCTCGGTGTTCCCGCTTCTGTCGGTCTACGGTTATCATTCCTATCAGCACTATCATTGCGGACAGAGCCTCTTTATCCATTATCCCGACCGTTCGCTGTCTACCGCAGAATGCCTGCTCAGCATTCTCCGCGAAGACGGCAAGTATACCGAGCTGGAGGCGCGTATCCTCGACCTTGCGCTGGTGCTCCACGCAGAGCACGGCGGCGGTAACAACTCCACTTTTACCACTCACGTGGTCACCTCCTCGGGAACCGACACCTATTCCGCCATTGCGGCGGCGCTGGGCTCTCTGAAGGGACCCCGTCACGGCGGTGCCAACATCAAAGTGGTGCGGATGTTTGACGATATGAAGGCAAACGTCAACACAAAGGATCGCGACGCCGTCAAGGACTACCTGGCAAAGCTGCTGGACAAAGAGGCGTTTGATAAAGCCGGACTCATTTACGGCTTCGGTCACGCCATCTACTCGGTGTCCGATCCCCGTTCGGATATCCTGCGCAGCTGTGCTAAGGATCTGTCCGTGGAAAAGGGATGCGAGGAGGAGTACGCGCTGTACGAAATGGTGGCGGAGCTTGCGCCGCAGATCATCGGCGAGAAGCGGAAGATATACAAAGGTGTCAGCGCCAACGTGGACTTCTACTCCGGTCTGATCTATCGACTGCTGGATCTGCCTTGCGAGCTGTTCACCCCGCTCTTTGCTATCGCCCGCATTGCCGGCTGGAGCGCTCACCGCATCGAGGAGATCCAAAACAACGGCAAGATCATCCGTCCCGCTTATATTAACGTCAAACAAGAGTTTCCCTATATTCCCATGGATCAAAGATGATTCCTATATTCAAAATCACCGCATTCCAAGCGAATGCGGTGATTTTTTGAATCGGTTATCCCTTGGCGATGGCCGCCTCGGTCTGTGCCATGACCAGCTTGTAGTAGATGCCGCGCCGATCCAGCAGTTCTTTGTGGGTGCCAAACTCGGCGACTCTGCCGTGATCCAGCACCAACAGCTTGTCTGCGCCGCGCAGAGTGGAGAGACGGTGCGCAATGGCGATGGTGGTGCGATTTTCGGTGAGATTGGAAAGGGCGTCCTGGATCAGCTTCTCGGTCTCGGTGTCCAGTGAAGCGGTGGCTTCGTCCAGGATCAGAATGGCAGGATCGTGGATCAGCGCACGGGCAATGGCAACTCTCTGCCGTTCGCCGCCAGAGAGGGAGTAGCCCTTTTCTCCCACGATAGTGTTGTAGCCCTGCGGGAGTGCCATGATGAAATCGTGGGCGTTTGCCATCTTCGCCGCGCGGATGATCTCCGCGTTGGTGGCGTCGGGCTTGGCGTAGCGGATGTTGTCCCGTACCGAGCCGGAGAAGAGCAGGGTCTCCTGCAAAACGACGCCGATCTGAGACCGAAGAGCGGTCTGCGAGATCTCGCGAATGTCCACGCCGTCCATCAGGATCTGTCCCTGACCGGCTTCGTACAGTCGCATGATCAGATTGATCAGCGTAGTCTTACCTGAACCGGAATGTCCTACGATGCCGATCATCTCGCCGCTTTTGACCTCCAGGTCAACGTGCTCCAACACGGGATTATAGCTGTCGTAGCCGAAGGTTACGTCACGAACCGAGATGTTTCCGCACAGCTTGACGTCGCGGGGCGTATCGGTGTCAGAAATTTCGGGTTCTTCCTCCAAAACCTCCAGGATCTTGGAGAAAGAGGTCATAAATTCGGTAATATTCTGAGGGATCTGATTGATTTGCATCAACGGCTCATAGAGAATCGAAGAATAGCTGTTGAACTGATTCAGTTCACCTACCGACATATTACCGCCGAACAGCAGGATGTTGCCGTAGAGCAGGATCAGATAATTGCCCAGTCGTAAAACGAAGCCGATGATCGGGAAGAAGGTGCTGAAGACCTTATCGGTACGCTCGTCCTGATCCGCCTGCAGATCGACCTTTTCGGAGAACTGACGAATGGCGTGCGCCTCGTTGCCGTAGTTTTTGATCACGCGGATACCGGTCAGCGCGTCGTGCAGATGCTCGTTGACCCGCCGTCTCAGCGTCCAGCGGCGACGCCAGCGGAGACGCATATATTTCCAAAATCGCAAAACGGCGTAGATGGCGATGGGGAGCGGAACGAAGACGAACAGGCACATCAAAGGGTTGATGGCAATCAGGATCACCAGCGCGATGACGAAAGACAGAATCTGCGACAGATAAGAAGGAAGCAGGTTGGTGATGAAATTCTGTACGGTGGAAACGTCCTCGTTGATGCGTCCCATCATATCGCCGGTGGTCTTCTTGGTGATCGACGACATGGACAGCGCGTGGAGCTTTTCGAAAAGCTGTTCTCGTAGTCTGAGCGTGAACTTGTTGCCGGAGATGGCGGAGATACGCCCCTGCAGTACGCTCAAGGCGCGCTGTACGATATCTAAGGTGACGATTGCGGCGATGACCACCAGAAAGCCGGTCATAGTGCCCCGTGCAGTTCCGTCCGCAGGGTAGATGTAATCGTTGATCGCTACTTTTTGAATAGCGGGCAGAACGAACCGCAGGATCAGGGCGACGGCGGTGGCAAAGACGGGGAAAAGCAGGATGAGACGCATTCCGCGGGTCATGTCCCAGAGTTTTTTGTAAATTTCGCTCTTTTTGCGGCAATTGGGACAGTAATGCGTGCCTTTCAAATAGCGTCTGCCGCAGACGGGGCAGAATTTTTCCGGTTCGTCGTTTACCGCAATGGGGGCGGCGGCGTCCTTCGCCAGCTCCTCGCAGGCTCTGGCAATCACTGAGTAGCGCGCCAGGTGCTTGCCGGAGACGAACCGACAGATCAGAACGGTGTTCCCGTTCTCCTTGGCAAAGAGACCTGCGCTACCGTAAAGCTTTTCCGCAGTGAAGTCGGACAATTCGGCAAGTGACTTCCAGCCGATGACGGTATCGCCCCGTCCGCGCAGGATCTTGGTGCGGGTGACGATCAGATAGCCGTCCTCAATGTAGACGTCCCCCTCGATGTCGTAAGGGAGGCAGTATAGCACTTCCTCGTCGCCGATGATTTGTCGGACGGCTGTCTCCAACGCGCTCGGCAGGGAATATTGGAGTTTCATAGCGTTTCCTTTCGCGATTGAGTCGCTTACAGGTAGATTTCGATCAGACGGTAGCTTTGCTTGTCCAGCTTCGAGGGATCGGGCAGACAGAAGCAGTTGCCGTCGGTGTCGGTTATGAGAACGCGACCGTCCTCCAGCGTACGGATATTGTTGGAGGGATTGTTCAGCACGAACTGGATCCGTCCGGCGCTGGTCTGCGCCTCGGTGTAATGGTAGCCGTATTTCTCCTTCATCGAATAGATGCGGGAGATCTCGGGGATAAAGTACCGACGATCCAGCTCCTCGTTCAGCAGCGCCACCGTTTCGGGGTCAAAAAGTGTGACGGTCTCGATCAGACCGATCTCGTCGCCGCGACTGCCGTCGCGACCCGGCTCACGCACCGACAGAAAATCGTCGGGATTGGTGATGGGAAACGCGCGGATGATGACTACGCGCTCAAAGGTCTCGGTAGTGCCGTCCTCCCCTCGAAGCGTCATACTGACCAGTCCTCCTTTGGAGCGGAAGAAGGTCGCGTTAGCGGGAGTCAGCGGAACCGACTTACGGTGATGGAACAGATCGATCTCGGTATCGTTCATTTCGGGAGTCATAAGTATCCTTTCCCGGGTCATTGACCCGATTTCACTCGCTCCAGCTGTTCGGTCTGGAGGGAGTAGAGACGGTAGAACACGCCCTTCTTTTCGATCAGCTCCTCGTGGGTGCCGATCTCGGCAAGCTCACCGTTTTCGATGGCAAGCAGATAATCGCAGTTCTTCAGGGTAGAAAGTCTGTGGGCGATGGTGATGGTGGTACGTCCTACGATCAGACGGTCGATCGCTTCGCTGATCTGCCGTTCGGTCTCGGTATCCATAGCGGCGGTCGCCTCGTCCAGGATCAGCAGAGAGGGAGAGAGCAGCAGGGCACGGGCAATGGAGATCCGTTGCCGTTCGCCACCGGAGAGAGAGCGGCTTCCTCCGCCGACGACCGTCTGATAGCCCTCGGGAAGCGCCATGATAAAGTCGTGGGCGCCTGCTGCGCGGGCGGCGTCGATGACCTCCGCCATGGTCGCCTCGGGACGTGCGTAGCGGATGTTATCGGCAATCGTACCGCGGAACAGGAAGATCTCCTGAGAAACGATGGCGATGTTCCGTCGCAGATCGGCGATGCGAATCTTTTTAATGTCGGTGCCGTCGATGGTGATGGAGCCGCTGACCACGTCGTACATTCGCAGGATCAGATTGGCGATGGTGGATTTGCCCGAGCCTGTGTGCCCGACGATACCCACGTGATCGCCCGCTTTGATGTTGAAGGAAATATCCTTCAGAATCGTACGGCTGGGATTGTAGTGGAAGTAGACTTTATCGAAGGTAATCCCCTCGCGGATCGACGGAAGCTCCACGGCGTCGGGGGCTTCGGTAATATCGGGGACGGTGTCCAGCGTCTCAAACATACGGGACGCGGCGTTGTTGGTCTCGGTCAGCAGATTGGTGAAGGTGGAGAAGAAGTTGAGCGGGGTGAAGATCATACCCGTGTAGCCAAGATAGGTGGTCAGCTCACCGTAGGTCATATGACCGCCCATTACCTCTATGCCGCCGAATCCCCAAATCGTCTGGCTGGACAGACCGATAAGCAGGCTGACCACCGGGAAAATGGTCAGAGAGATCAGATTGGTGTGGAGATTGATGTCGGCAAGCCGTTTGGCAAATCCGGCAAAACGGTTTGATTCTTCTTCCTCCTTTGCAAAGGCCTTGACCACGCGCACGCCGGTAAAGGAATCGCTCATCATGGTATTCATAGCGGAGGAGCGTCGCCAGCTGATGGAGTGGGCGTGCCAAAGCTTAGGAAGCATTTTTCTGAAGATCAGCACGATAATGGGAACCGGTACGAACACGATCAGCGTCAGCTTCCAGTTTAGCGTGAACAGGAAGATGGAAAGACCGATGAAGTTCAGGCTGTGAATGATTAGCTGAGGAACGCCGTTGGAAAAGAAGTTGCGGATGCGCATGGCGTCGGTGTTGACGCGGCTTTGCAGTCGTCCGGTGGGATTTTGATTGAAATAGGAGAAGGAGAGCTTTTGCAGGGCGGCGAAGACGTCCTTTTTCATCGTAGCAGTAACGCGTTGTACCATGGAAATGGTAGCGCGGCTCTGCAGAATGCCGATCAGCATGGACACTACGGCAAGGATGAATATTAGCCCGACCACCAGAAGCAGGGCTTCCATACTGTGATAGCGTCCCGTGATCATATCACCGGCATCGTTGTAGGAGGGCTTGCTGATCACCTGGTCAAAGAGCAGCTTTCCGCTGAGAATGGGGGAGAGCAGAGAGATTAGCGAGGTTGCCACCAGGCAGCAGAGAACGGTGACGAATTGCAGCTTAAACGGCTTGAAATAGCCGAGAATACGGGAGAAAGTGCCCTTTTGAGAGGTGCAATGGGTGCAGACCTTGCGATAGGGATTTTTATAGGGTCTGCCGCACTTGGGACATTTGGTATTGAACTGCTCAAAGAGGGGATCCTCGGCGGTGATCTCCTCACCACGTCCCATCCGCTCCCAGATCTGCAAAAAGGCGGCAAGACGGCTCTTGCAGGCGTTGGTGCATCCGCCCAGCGGATAAGTGTAAGCCGTGGCAAGGATCTCCTCCCGCGCGGCATCGTCGGCGTCGGCGGGGATGGGCTCATCCGTGCGGCGTGCCAGCAGACGGCAGGAAGCGTCGTAATTATCGATATAGGGCGCGTGGAGACAGTCGATGGACCACCGTTCCACAACGGGCACCTCTCCCTCAGTCACCCGATAGAGGGTACGGTCGGGGACGGAGAGTAACAGGCACACGCTGCCGAAGCTGCCGTCCTCTGCAAGATCCAGCGAAAGGGCAACGGTGAGGGTCTCTTCCGCTATGCCCGCCTCACGGAGCGCGGCAAGCACCGATTCGTTTGGTTTAGATAATGGTAACATAGTAATACTCCGATTCAATGATGAATCATACGCGGTAAAATGTTGAAAACGGTCATTTCTTGTATTGACATTTTACTGATTCCGTGGTAGAATGTCAATGAAAATTTCTGCAGAATTTGTGCAGAAAACTGACATTTCGGAGGGCGTCATGGAAGTCTATTTTGAAGCGTTTCGGGATCGGGATAATCATATCCACATTATAAAATTACATCGCAAAAGGTTTGAGGCACATTTTCATTCCAATATTGAGGTTCTTTACGTAGAAAAAGGAGAATTGGAGGTTTCTATCGGCGGTGATAAGCGAATCCTGACCCGAGGGGCAGTTGCGGTCGCGGAAAGCTACGCGGTACACAGCCTATCCGCCTCGGAGGACGCCGACGTCCGCGTTGCCATCATTCCCGTGATGCGCGTACCGGACTTCAGCTTGCGGCATCGCAATCTTACCTTTGCCACGCCGTTTTTGGATCCCTGCGCCCGCAGTGCGGAGATCGGAGTTTTGTTCCGCTCCTTTGACGGGTTTGACCGTCGGCGCAGTCCGATGATCGGTAAAGGCTTTGCCTATCTGCTTTTGGGGATGCTGACCGACGCGCTGGGTACCGTTCCTGCACCTCACCGCACTAAGGACGGCGTGGCGGTCGTGGGACAGATGCTTCGCTACATGGACGAGCATTACACAGAGCCGCTGACGCTGGAGCGTTTGGCGGGAGAGCTTGGCTATCACAAGGACTATCTGTCCCGCGTCTTTAACGAGACCATTCATACCGGCTTTTGCCGTTATCTATCCACGATGCGCCTGCGCTACGCGGTACAGCTGATCCGCACCACCGATCTGTCGCTGGAGGAGATCGCAGATCGCGCCGGCTTTGGCAATCCCCACAGCTTTTACGACGCCTTCCGGGACGTCTATCAATGCACGCCCGGACAGTACCGCAAGCGTATCGGTAGCCGCACCACGGTGGCAAAGACCAATGAATAGCGCAAAAGTGAGGACCCTTGCGGGTCCTCATTCTCAGCAGAGCCCGTACTCCTGTGCCAGCTTGCGGAAGGCGGGAAGTGACCGCTTGATCTGCTCGGTGGAAACGCAATAGGAGATGCGCACGTACCCGCCCACGCCGAAATCGTCGGAGGGAACGAGGAGCAGCTCGTGCCGTTTTGCCTTTTCATAGAACGCATAGGCGTCGGGTTCGGGAGATTTCATAAACAGATAGAAGGCACCGTCGGGACGGATGCAATCAAAGCCGTATTCAGACAGTGCTGACAGCAAAAGTGCACGGTTCTCAATATAGACCGAGAAATCCGAATGCTCGGCGGTGCATTTTGCCGCTACCGCCTGGAATAGGCTGGGCGCGCAGACGAATCCCAGCGAACGTCCCGCGCCGCAGACTGCCGCGAAGACCTCGCCGCGATCCTCCATCGTAGGAGAGAGGGCAACGTAGCCGATCCGCTCACCGGGGAGAGAGAGGGACTTACTGTAGGAGTAGCAGACAACGGTGTTGTCGTAGTAGCAGGGAAGATAGGGGACCTCCACGCCGCTCCAGACCAGCTCGCGGTAAGGCTCGTCCGAAATCAGATAGATCGGCGCGCCGAACTCGACGCTTTTCCGTTTCAGTAGAGCGGTGATCCGTTCGATGACCTCGACGCTGTACACCGCACCCGAGGGATTGTTGGGGGAGTTCAGAATGATCGCCTTTACGTTGGGTGTCAGCTTTGCCTCCAGATCGGCAAGATCGGGGAACATTCTGCCGTCAGGAGCTACGGGCGTCAGCTTGCCGCCGGCATTTTCGATAAAGGTACGGTATTCGGGGAAGTAAGGAACGGGAACCAATACCTCCTCACCGGGCAGAACGAGCGCCTTCAGCGTGATGGTCAGTGAAGCGGCGGCACCCGCGGTCATGTAGATACAATCGGGCGTAGAGGGAACGCCGAACCGCTCCCGAATAGAAGCGGCAATAGCAGAGCGCGTCTGCATACTGCCCGGTGCCGAGGTGTAGCCGTGGAGCACAACCGGATCGGTCTCGGAGAGTGCCGAGCGGATCGCTTCAGCCACCGATTCGGGCGCCGGAACGCTGGGATTGCCCAAGCTGAAATCGAAGACCTTGTCCGCGCCGATCTCAGCCTTTCTGCGGTTGCCGTATTCAAAGATGGCGCGGATAATAGAGCCCTGTCTGCCCAGGGCGAGCATTTCCTGTGAGATCATAGTAAATTCCTTTCCCATCAAAGAATTGACGGTTTGTATAGTATTGAAATTCAGACGGAATCAAACGCGGGGCTGGTAACGGTAGGGAATATTCGCCGCCAGCGTGATCTCCGACACCTCGTCGGGGGTACGCAAACGAACGGTCTGTGGGATCGGCGTGATCAGTTCTGCCGAACACAGCCGTCCGGCTTTCCATTCAACGGATACGGTCACATTTCCATTTGCCAGCAGACCGGAGATTTTTCCCTCCTGCCACTGGTGAGGCAGAGCAGGTAGGATCTTCAGCTCCCCATCGGTACATTGGAGAAAAAACTGACAGATACCCGCCGTGACGCCGAAGTTACCGTCAATCTGGAACGGGGGATGCGCGTCGAACAGATTCTTGTATGTACCCCCGCCGTGATGATAGTTGACGGCAGTAGTATCGATCAGAGTGAGCTGATCCTTCACCAACTTGAGTGCGTGATCACCGTCGTGAAGTCTTGCCCACAGATTGACCTTCCATCCCATGCTCCATCCGGTGCTTTCGTCGCCCCGACGCAGCAGCGTCTGTCTGCAAGCCTCTGCAAGGGCAGGCGTTTGCAGGGGGGTAATACTTTCCCCGGGGTAAAGCCCGTAGAGATGGGAAACGTGACGGTGATGAAGGTCGTTTTCCTCCCAAGGAGCATCAAATTCCAGCAACTCGCCCGCCGTTCCCACGGAAACTCCTACCAGATTGCGCCGCGCGTTGGCAACGGCGTCGGCAAATTCATCATCCGTATGCAGGAGCTTGGAGGCCGCCACGCAGGAATCAAACAGCTCCGCGAGAATGGTTTGAGACATCGCGGTATGGGTAGCAAGAGCGAAGGTATTCTGTCCCGCACGATAGCAGTTTTCGGGGGAAGTGGAGGGCGAAAGAATCAAACCGTCAGCCGTTTCGGTCAACTGAGAAAGGTAGAACTCGGTTGCCGATTTAAGGATCGGGTAGGCGACGTTAGCAAGAAAATCCGCATCAAGTGTATATTCGTAGTATTCAAACAAATGTCTGCAAAGCCAGCCGGAGGACAGATTCCAGAACGCATAGGACAGGCAACCTTTGCCGTGATTGCCGACGGGCGTGGTATGCGCCCAAAGGTCGATATTGTGATGGCTTACGAATCCGGGCGCGCCGTAATAATCCCGAGCCGTGCGTCTGCCGCTCTCGGAGACGTCGCGGATGAGATCGGTCAGCGGAAGGGTGCATTCGGGCAAACGGCAGGGAAGCGCAGGCCAATAATTCATCTCGGTGTTAATGTTCACCGTATAGTTGGAGGACCAAGGCGCGTAAAGTTCCTCGTTCCAGATCCCCTGGAGATTGGTAGCGCGCGTGCCGGGGCGGGAGGAGGCGATCGTCAGATATCTGCCGAAATTAAACAGCAGAATCGCAAGCCCCGTCGAATAGCCATCCTGCAACCGCAGATCGGTAGGACGAGGATCGGGAGAGAGGGGCATGGTCAGTAAAACGCGGTCGTAAAGGGCGGCGTGATCGGTAACGTGCCGTTTTCGGATGTCCGAATACGCAAACTCTGCTGCGGCAATTTGCTTTTGGCGCACGCGCTCCATAGGATCGGCGTCGGGGATCCGATCCCATGCAACGAAGGACGTGTCAGCAAACAAACGGAGCGTAACGTTTCGGGCGTTGCGGATGATCAGCGTACCGTCCTCAATGACGCGCATACCGTCAGTGTCCGCTCCAAGGGAGACGGCAAATCGGATTCCCTCGCCGTCGTAAACGGCAGGGCGATCGCCCGATGCATAGGAGGGCGCAATATCGGAGAATGCTTCACCAAACAGCAGAAGCCCATCCTGCCCGTTTCGGACAGTATGCTTCAGTTGGGAGGTCAGGCCGAAGCGATAGTCGGTCGGACGGGATGATACAAGCTGAAGAAACAGCCCCTGATCCGGATTGCTGATAAGGCACTCTCTTCGGTACTCGGTATCGCCGATGCGATAGGTCGCCGTTGCGATGCCGGTATCAAGATGAAGCTCCCGACGGTATGCACGAATCTCCCCCTCGGGCAGTTCGATCCAAAGATCGCCCATCGGAAGATAGGACTGCGTCCAGGGACCGCAAAACTTTTGCTCCAATATCCGTTCGGCTTCCGCGATGTTACCATTCAGCACCAGCCGTCTCGCCTGCCGGATCGCGTCTTGGGCATCGGGAAGCTGATAATGACGTGGCTTACCTGACCAAAGCGTGTCCAAATTCAGCGAAATGCGCTCACGATCGGTCTTACCGTAAACCATAGCGCCCAGCGCACCGTTTCCCAAAGGCAGTGCCTCCTCAAAGACGTTGGCAGGGCATTCGTACCATAAAAGGTCTTCCATCGTTATACCTCGGTATTCATAGAAACAATGTGCGAATCAAGAATCAATTCAATCGGAATTATTCTCCCGCCTTAATCAGCAGAGCGGCAACGCCCTCTTCTTCCCAAGCAACGGTATAGCCTCGTTGCAGGAAGGTTGCGTAATAGCGCTGTCCTTCTTCACCGTCGGTCATCAGCAGAATCTGTTCCGCATCGCTATCGCTTTTGACCTCGTACAGCTCTTTGCAGTCATACAGGTGCGGAACGAAGAAGGTAGTAGCGGCAACCGAGCGGTCGCGATCCACCTGTTCCACCGCTTCGTTATAGATCTCGATGGCCTCGGCGTTGCTCTCATATGCGTCCGTAACCGAGAGATAAGGCGAACACAGCGCCGCGTACGAGAGGATCGACGCCACTGCCATGCAGATCACCAGATACTGTCGCCATCTGTCAGAAAGGTCGCGAAGATTGAGCAGGGCAAGATAGAACAGAATGGCGATAATGCCGAAGTTGTACTGGAAGTAGATAGAATGCTGGTAAACGTAATCGGACAGCAGAGTGATCAGTACCACGGGACCCAGCAGAATGATGCGGTCGGCGCGTTTGATCAGCAGAGCGGTTCCCGCCATGGGGAGCAGAAGCTGCAGCAGAAATTCCACTTTTTCGGCGTTGAAGCTGCCCGACAGGGCGTATGCGGGATTTTTGAAGACGTTGACTACTACCGACACCAGCGAATCCTCTCCGGCGAGCATCAGATTCTGATAGCGCCAGTTCATGGCACCCTCGCCGAAGTTTGCCAGCATCGTGACGGCAAACAAGAAATAGCCAATCGCAAGCACCAAAAGTCCCGTGCCAAATAGCTTTTTGCGTCCAGAAAAGATCAGATACAGCGCGATAAAGGCGATATAGACCGCCGCATCCTCCTTGACCAAACAAACCGACAGCGCCGTGAGCACCATTCCCACGTGGCTGTTTCGCTCCAGGAAGTAGAAGAACCAAAGCAGGAGCGGAGTCAGAAAGCAGTTTTCGTGGATGTCGTAGAAGGTGCCGCCGTGCAGAGCGGGGAAAAAGGCGATACATACGCCGATTGCCACCGTCTGCCAGCGGGTGAAGTTCATCCGCCGCGCGATCAGCGCCAGCGGAATCACCGACGAGCCGACGATCAGTGCTTGGGAGATTGCCAGCGTGATGGGGCTGGGGAAGATACAGTAGAGAGGGAGCAGAACGTAATAGATGGGCGACAGATGCACCGCAAAGTGGGAGAGCTCGGTATACCGTTCGCAGGTAGTGGTGGGCAGAAAGGTCGTCCGCATGGATTCGAACATTTGGGCAAAGATACCGAAGTCAAAGCAAGGAGAATAATAGGAAAGATAGCGGTAAACGCCGATGATTGCCAACAGCAGAACGGACGCCAGCGACAGCAGCGCGATCAGCACGGCAAAAATCGGCTTCTCGTAAGGGATCCGCATCCGCATCAGGCTGTTACTCTCAGTAAAGAGCGCCTTAGTATCCCGCAGGACGAAATAGGTCAGCAACGCCATTAGAAAGAGCAGAGCGGCAAGCATCCATACGTTTGAATGATTGGCGCACAGCATAGGGATCGCGTAGCAGAACCAAGCGCCGTAGGTCACCAGCGGCCAAAGAAATTTCGGCGGTAGAAAGGCAAGCAGAGTCGCTCCCGCGAAGATCAGAAGCCACACGGTCAGGGAGAGGGAGGTCATGGTACCCAGTCCGCCGTTTGCCAGCCAAACCGTCTCGCGGGTCAAAAATCCGGCCAATGACGCCACGGCAAAGCCAGTGAAGACAGGATAAAAAGAGTAGCGCGTATAGAAATAGCCGATTGCAGTGCGCAGTTGTTTCATAAGGGAATCCTTTCGGACATCGTTATTTTACATTAAATGTAAGTATAGCACAGATTCTTCGGAAAGTCAATCATTTTGAAATTGAATGATGAAAAATCCGGAGAGATTTCTGAAAATACGGTTTTCTTGATAAATTTCGGCGCAGTCCTTGACAAGCAGGTGAAAAATTGCTACAATAAGAAGAACGACTGTATTAAGGAGGGAGCAAGGATGATCCTGCGGGACGTGACCTTTCCGTTTCGGGAAGAGAATTATCACAAGGAACTGACCACAGCGGAATCTGCGCTCGCTCCCTATTGCAGAGACGGATGTCTGACCGGACGGGATCGTCAACTGCTTCGCTATCGGGTGTACGTGCAACAGACGCCCCGTGCGGCGATGGTCATCTGCCACGACGGCTGTGAATCGCTCTGCCGCTACGTGGAATGGGCGGCGTTCTACTATGCGATGGGGTATCAGGTCTACCTCTTCGATTTCCGCGGTCACGGCTGCTCCGCCCGTCAGATCGATAACCGATCGGTGACCCATATCGACGACTTTGACGCATATGCCCGCGATCTGGCGGATCTGACCTCCCGCATTGATCGCCGTCTTCCGCTCTGTCTGACCGCCTTCGGCATGGGCGGCGCCGCCGCTCTGCTGTATATGCAGAAAAATCCCGACCGCGTCCTCTCGGCGTGCTTAGTCGCGCCTCTCTTGGGGCTGGAGCTTCCCGAACCGTCCGGACTTTACCGTTGGCGGCTGAAGCGGAGCGTCAAGCGCGGACTTTCCCGAGAGCTGGTGCCGGGCAGTAGCTGTTATGAGCCAAGCGAAGCCTTCCCGGGGAGCGGATGGCGTAGCTTTGCGCGATTTTCCTGGTATCGGCGTCTGCGTGCCGCTGATTCCCGTCTGCAAAATAACGCCTATACGATGGGCTGGCTGTCAGCCGCGCTGGAAGCCTCCGATCGGATCTTCAGCTCCGGAACGGCAAGGATCTCTACCCGCGTTCTGCTGGTGCAGGCGGGGCAGGATCGGGTGGTACCCTACGCGCTGTACGGTAAACTGCTGAATCTGCTTCCCGAAAGCAAACAGGTCTGCCTGTCCGAAGCGGAGCACAGAATCCAAAACGGTGACGACAAGACCGTCGGCGATCTGATGTCTTTGCTGAGAACCTATTTCGGAAAACTCCAATAAAACCGTCCCCACGGACGAGATGAACAAGAAAGCGAACGAAAGTCCAATGAATTACTGTTTCTTTGATATCGAATGCGCCAACTGCTACGGCGGTAAGGGCAAGATCTGCAGCTTCGGCTACGTCCTGACCGACGAACACTTCAACGTGTTGGAGAAGAAGGACATCGTCATCAATCCCCGCTCCTCCTTCAATCTGGGACCCGATCTGAAGCTGGCGTACACCAAAGCCGAGTTCCGTCAGGCGGCACCGTTCCCCGATTATTACGACGAGATCGGCGCACTGCTGGAATATCCCGAGTATGTTATCCTCGGCTACTCCATCGAAAACGATTGCAACTTCCTCCGCTCTGATTGCAAGCGCTACAATCTGCCTTGCTTCGATTTCCCCTTCTACGACGTGCAGTGCATGGTGATGCAGATGTTCGATTTGCAGAATATGCCCTCACTGCAGAAGGCGCTGGAGTTTTTCGGAATGCATGAGGATCAGGAGATCCATAAGAGCGATGATGACGCTTACATGACCATGCTGGCTATGAAGGGCGCTTGCCGTCATTTGGGTATTACCGCTTCCGAGCTTTTGGAACGTTATCCCATCGCACAGGGAACGCTGAAGGATTACGAGATCCACTCCAACTATAAAGAGGAGCGGGAGCGTCAACGCGCCATTCGGGAAGCCGAGCGGCAGAAGGCGATCTCCGACGCCAACCGTAACCGCATCCGCTATAACTCCCCCAATTTCTACGCCTTCCAGCGTCATCTGCGCCGTCTGGGCGGTCAGATCGGCGAGGGCGTGCTCAGCGGAGAGAGGGTGTCTCTCAGCTCGGGCTACGAGAAGAACAACTACCGTCAGATGCTGAAGATTACCGAGCTGATCGCAGAGGCAGGCGGCCGCTACGTCCAGAAGGCAAGCCAATGCTCACTCTTCGTTGCCTGCGAGGAGATCGACGGTGCCGGCAATCTGATGCCCGACAAGCGCCGCTCCTTCGTGGAAAACGCCATCGAAGAAGGAAGCGAGGCGCGGATCATCCTGCTGCCCGAGCTGCTGTCCATGCTGGATATTACCGAGGACGAGCTGAATGAACTTCCGCTCCCCGAGGAGGCTTCCGGCACCCCCGATGCCCCCACCGAAAAGCGGAGCCGCCGCAGATCCTCCCATAAGGACGACGCCCCCGCCGCCGACGAAGCGATCGCCACCGACGAGCTGACCGTCTCCGTGATCATCGAAGGCTCGGACGAGCCTCAAGCGGCAGAAGCACCTCTGGAAGTGCTTGCGTGAGGTGTCGGCGATGATCCCCGCATATCTCCATAAGGTACAGTATTACGAGACCGACTGTATGCAGATCGTGCATCACTCCAACTACATCCGCTTTTTTGAAGAAGCCCGCATCGACTTTCTGGAAAAGCTCGGCGTTTCCTACGTTGAAATCGAGCGGTCGGGGTACGTAGTCCCCGTGCTGTCTGCCTCTGCCGAGTATAAGAGTATGGCGACCTTCGGCGATACCCTTGCCGTCTGCGTAAAATTCGAGGAGTTCACCGGCATTCGCTTCTCCTTCAGTTACAAGGTTTACGACGTTGCTACCGGCATTCTCCGTGCTACCGGCAAGACCTCTCACTGTTATCTCAAAGACGGCAAGCCCGTCAATATCAAACGCGCGCTTCCCGAGACCTACGAGTCCATGCTGGGACAGGTCGGTCTGGAATCCCAGCTTAGCTGATAAACTGTGAAAGGATAATGCACCAATGAAAAATCATTACACCAAATCTTTGCTGATCACCCTTGCCGCATCGTTGCTGCTGACCTGCATAAGCGGTTGCGGCAAAGATCCGGCGGAGACCTCCGGCACCTCGGCAGCCACCACCACTACGGCGGTCACTACCCAAGCTTCGGAAACCACTACGGCAACAACTACCACCGAGAAAGTTCCCACGACCAACACACCCGAGACTACTCCTAACACTCCTGTTACTAACGCTCCCACAACTACCACCAAAAAGCCCGATACTACCACGACCAAGAAGCCTACCACGACTACTACTAAGAAGCCTACTACTACCACCAAAACTCCCGTAACTACCACCACGAAGGCTCCTACAACCACTACCACGAAGAAACCCGAAACGACTACCACGAAGGTTCCTACTACTACCACCACGAAGACGCCTACAACGACTACCACGAAAAAGCCCGAAACCACTACGAAGCCTACTACAACTACTACAAAGCCCACTACCACCGTGCCTGTAGTGACTATGGATCCTTCCGGACCTAATACTCCTACTATCAAGCCCGTGGGCGGTGCTTCCGGTGTCGGAATCCCCGTTGTAAATATCGATCCTGCTGATGTAAGCACTGCCAAGGACCCCTGTATGCCTCATTACGAGCGCGATACCAATGTAGGCGCTACCTACACCTGCACTTGCACTACCAACGGATGTAAGTATGTATGGAACGGTATTATTTGGAGCCTCGACGAGCTGGTATATGGTGTACAGCAGGGAAGCGACAAGACCGCAAAGATTGGTAATAAGACCGTATACATCGGTTATCCCAGCAATCCTCAAGAAGGAGATCTTTTCTACGACTCCTATATCCACAGAATTTGTTGGATTGACGAGCCCGTATCCGCAGCTAATGCAGTCGTTTATTGGGAATACGATAGCGATCTTGGCGTAACCGCGAGCATTTATAATGCCACCGGTGGCACCACCGCTTTTGCTGAATATTGTAAGGCGCTGAACGGTTTCCAACCCGAAATCATCGTTGAGGAAGAATGGGACGGCGAGCTTTGGGAACTGGATCCCGGAAAGGCAGTGTCCAAGTACGGATTCTCTGAAGCTGACGTGAAGTTCTGCTTCTCCGACAGAGTGATCTACTGGCTGAACTACTACCTCGAACAGGACGGCACCGACAAGATGCTGGAAGAGATGTGGTATGGCTCTGAACTGGCACGCTACAGAGCAGAGCAGATGGATAAGTACACCATCAGCGACGACTGGCACAATCAGGATGATATCCGCGAAGCAGCTGCCGCCTGCGGTTATCCGGATTTCTTCAACGGTTTCGCTGAATGTGCTGCTGCCGGATGGGGCGAAAGTACGATCGATGCAACTGCTCGTGAAATGGTAAAAATCCTTTACGAGAGTGAAGATCACTGGAATCTCATCAAGTCGGATAAGCTCACGTATGTGCAGGCCGGTGTTGCTAACGGCACCTTCGATGCTAACCCCTACACCTACTACTGCTGCGTTCTTCTCGCTACTGAAGAAGAAATGATTCTTGCATGGCCTGAAGATCCTGTAGAATAATCCCTATAACGATATCAAGAGAGTCTACTCAAAAAAGTAGACTCTCTTGTGTTTTATAGATCTATTAACTCACCACATTTGAAAGGAGAAAACAAATGCGTAGTGTCAAAAACATTACTCACAGATGCGGTAAAGCGCTTGTGGCGATTGCGCTCTTGGCGTCGTTTCTGTTGCCGTTTGCCGGATATACGGGTATAAACTTCGGTTCTTTATTCGATCTTCCTACATCGGCATCTGAATACAAAAAACTACCTCCCAAGCGGGAGGTAGTAAAATGAAATATATTATCCAACGATGTCGGAACCAATCGCCTGCACTTCCATCCATGCAGCCCAATCGGCGCCGGCAACCTTGTTGAAGCCGGTGAAGGTGATGGAGGAGGTGGTAACGGCAGAGTCCAGCTTGAAGGACTGGGCGCTCGCGGTCTTCTTGAAGGAGAGCTCCTGGGTAGTGCCATCGGAGAACTTCACGGTGCAGGTGTCCCAGTAGGTGTCGTGGGGGAAGTCGGCACGCAGGTAGATCACGATCTCGGTGAGGGAGACATCGCGTCCGAAGTCTACCTTGAAGGTGTCGGTTGCGCTCATGTTGGAGCCGGGACCCCAGGACTGTACGGGCCAGCCGCCGTGACCGGTGTTCTGAGTGAAGCCGTCGATGGCGTTTCTTGCCTCAAACTGGAGGCGGTTGCTCTCGTTGCTCTTATCGTGAACATTGCTGGTGATAGCATGAGGATAAGCGTTCTTGTTATTCTCAAGATCGGCGGGGTTGCAAGCCAGGTTGCGAGAGGTTGCAAGCTCCTCAGCGGTGGGGATACGAGCGGTGATGGTGGACTTTCTCGCGCTGCTCATAGCGGGAGGATAGCTGGTGCCGATGTTCTGCACGGTGTAGGTAAAGGTGGACTTGGGCAGATAGAGAATGGTTTCCTCCACATTGCCCTTGCTCAGGCAGAATGCCACATAATGCTGACCCTCGGGCAGAGTGATCATGATCCGGTCGCCCACCGCGTAAGCATCCTTGACCGAAAGCTCGACCGAAGTCTCGCCGGTCCCCTCGGTGATGTCACCGGACTTGGGAGCATAGGTCAGCGTAATGCCGGTTGCAACGGGATCGTCTGCGGGAGGCGCATCGGTGGTAACGGCTTCGGTAGTGGTGGCAACGGTAGTCTCATCGCCGGTGGATTGGGAGCCGCAGGAGAAAAGCATAAGTCCCGTCAGCAGAAGGGCGACGATGCGTAACGTAGATTTCATAAATAAACCTCCAAAAATCTTATGTTGGACTTATTGTAGCACATTGCGCAAACAAAGTCAAGAATAATCGGAAAATTTGTTAAAAGTATTTGACAAATCGGCAAATTACCGTTATAATAGGAGAAGAATACTTTACATTGAAAGGATTACCGTCCAATGAACGATAAACGCGAGATCCTCAAGCAGTTCGGCATTGATTCCGAACCGATCCCCTTCGGCAACGGTCACATCAACGATACCTTTATCACGGCAGACCGCGCCTACATACTTCAGCGGATCAACACCTCGGTGTTCAGCGATCCCAAAGGACTGACCAACAACGTGGTGCTGATTACGGGATACCTGAAAAATTGGCTCTCTGCCAATGGGGGCGATCCCGAAAGAGAGACCCTGACTCCCATTCCCACCAAGGACGGTGCTTGGTTCATCCGCACCGACGATGGGGAGTGCTACCGCGTCTACAAGACCATTCAAAACGCCGTCTCTCACGACAGCGCAACGCCGGAACTGCTCTATCAGGCAGCTAAAGGCTTTGGCAGATTTCAGAAGATGCTGTCCGGGTTTCCGGCAGACCGTCTGAAGGAGACCATTCCGGATTTCCACAATACTCGCTCCCGCTTTGAGGCACTTCGCACGGCGGTGAGCACCGATCATTTTTCGCGCGTTGCCCTGGCGCGTGATGAGATCGATTTCTGTTACGCCCGTGAAGCGGACACCGACGTGATCGTTTCCGCCATTGCGGAAGGGAAGATCCCTCTGCGGGTTACCCACAACGATACCAAGCTCAACAACGTCATGATGGACGAAACGACCGGCACCGCCGTCTGTGTCATTGACCTTGACACCGTCATGCCCGGCTCGCTTCTCTACGACTACGGAGACGCACTCCGTTTCGGTGCCTCAACCGCCGCTGAGGATGAGCAGGATCTGTCGCTGGTACATTTTGATCTAACCTTGTTCGAGACCTTTACCAAGGGCTTTCTCGAGGAGCTGGGCGACCGTCTGACCGCATCGGAGGCGGCTCTGCTTCCGTTCTCGGTGAAGCTGATCACTATGGAATGCGGGATGCGCTTCCTCACTGACTATCTGTCGGGCGACACTTATTTTAAGACCTCCCGTCCCGGGCAGAATCTGGATCGTTGCCGTACCCAGCTCAAATTAGTGGCGGAGATTGAAGAAAAGACGCCCGAGATGAAGCGCATTGTTGCCGACATTTTGGAGGGACTTTGCAAATGAAGCTATTTGCGGGAATGCGGGCAAACAAAGAACTGAAATCGATCCTGCACGAGCTTCGCCAATACCTGTCCAACAACTACAAAGAGCCGGCTCACCGTGCGAAGGATCGGCTGATCGCCCGAACGGAGGAGTTGTACGCAGACGGTGCGCTGTCCGAAAAGGATTACCGTGAATGGAAATCCGTCTGCGAAGAATATGTTCGCAAAATGGCAGATTATCATCATTAAGATCACTCGGGGCTTGACAGAACGGAGAAAATCTGTTATAATGATAAAAAATTATAATTTTACTTAGGAGGAACCAATGAAATTACTTCGTAAACTGCTTTGCGTGGGTCTGCTGGCAACGATGCTTCTGCCGATCCTGTCTGCTTGTGCCGGAGAGAAGGATGAGCCCGATTCCCAACCCGCCGCTGAGGATTTGACCGTCGTTGCCGATCAAAAGTCGGAGTATGTATTGATCTATCCTGCCGGTGCCACGGATGCCGAGATGAAGGAATACCGTCAATTTAATTCCCTTATGAGAGAAAAGCTGTCTGTCTTTATCAATCTGAAGTCTGACGCCGAGGTTGCTTCTGTCGAAGGAACCAAGGAGATTCTGCTGGGTCTTACCAACCGTCCCGAGTCTCAATCTGCCTACAGTCGTCTGGAGACAGATCAGGTAGGCTTTTATGCGATCGACGGTCAGATCTCCATCGTGTCCAATTTTGACGGCGGATTTATTCTGGCGGCGAAGGAATTTCTGAACCGCTACGTTACCGAGGATCAGAAGCTGGTGGTCCCTTCCGATCTCTCCGTTCGGATCCAAGGCTCTATCGGATATCTGTACGAAGAGGTTTCGAATACGCAGGACATCGACGGCGACGATCCCTATGTCATCGAGCATGAGGGTTCCTATTATTATTGCTGGAGCGACGGTGGCGTAATGGTAGCCAAGATTGACGGCCTTAACAACATCGTCAAGGATGACGGTGTACGGGTGTTTGATCGCAAGCAGGGCGGCTTTGAAAATGTATGGGCGCCTGAACTCCATTATATCGATGGCGAATGGTATATTTACGTTGCAATGTGCGAAGGAACTACTGACAACGCCGCACACAGAATGTACTGTCTGAAGGGCACGTCTCAGGATCCTACTGATCCCTTCGTACTGGTGGGCAAGGTAACCGATCCCACAGATAAATGGGCAATCGACGGTACCGTATTCCGATATGACGGAGAACTGTATACCGTTTGGTCCGGTTGGCCGGGCGATACCGACGGTCAGCAGAATCTGTACATCGCGCATATGAGCAATCCCTGGACCATTGACAGCGAGCGCGTGTTGATCTCCAGCCCCACCAAATCCTACGAACGCTATGATACCAATCCTTCGGTGAACGAGGGACCTGCCGTTCTCATCAACGGTGATACGATCATCGTGGTCTATTCCTGTAACGGAAGCTGGGGTGATAATTACAGCTTGTCGGCTGTTTATTGCCAAGGCGATTTGCTGATGAAGTCCAAAGGCTGGACGAAGCTGGACAAACCGCTTTTGACCAAGGGACCTAAGTGTTACGGTCCCGGTCACTGCTCCTTCACCACTGCGGAGGACGGTTCCTTGTGGGTCGTTTACCATGCTAACATTCAGGCAGGCACCGGATGGAGCGGCAGAAGCGTGCGCATCCAGCCTGTGGAATGGAAGGACGGTCTCCCTTATATCGGTTCAACCAAGCTGAAGGTCAAGCTCCCGCATCTGTCCTTGACGCTGGGCGAAGTGGTTGAGGAATAGATTTTGACCACCACAATATCTTGTATGCGTCTCTGGCGTATATACAATATATTGTGCTGTTTGTGCCTCGCTTTTGCATAGTTTGTCTCAAAATTCCCGCTTCGGCGGGGATTTTTGCTGCAAAAACGGGGGATTTCATCGTTGTATACAAAAAAGCACACAATATATTGTGGTTTTTGCCAATTGACAAACACAATATATTGTGGTAATATATCTGTACGAAGAATCCTCCTCCCGCCACGGCGGGAGGTTTCTCACGCGTACTGATCGCTTCCAATTATTTACCTATTTTGCAAAAATAGCAAACGGCAAACCGATTTTTCAAATGACCACACCCATCACGACAGGACGAGAAAAGCAAGAAAGAGGACGAACATGAAAGTTATCAAGCGCGACGGCTCTACCGTCGATTTTGACCGCAGTAAGATCGTGATCGCTATCCGCAAGGCCAACGACGCCGTTGAGCCCGAGGAGCGCATCTCGGAAGAAGGGATCGAGGAGATTGTATCCCACATCGAAACCAAAAAACGGAAGCGTTTTCTGGTAGAGGACATCCAGGATATCGTCGAAGAAAAGCTGATGGAGGCAGAGAAGTTTGCCCTTGCCAAGGCATACATCATCTACCGCTACAACCGCGCACTGGTGCGCAAAGCTAACACCACCGACGAGTCTATCCTCAGCCTGCTCCGCAACACCAACAAGGAGCTTGCCGAGGAGAACAGCAACAAGAACACCGTCATCGCCGCCACCCAGCGTGACTATATCGCGGGCGAGGTCAGCCGCGACCTGACTCGCCGTATGCTCTTGCCCGAGCACATTTCCAAGGCTCATGACGACGGTGTGCTCCACTTCCATGACGCTGACTATTTCGTACAGCCTATCTTCAACTGCTGTCTCATCAATATCGGTGATATGCTGGAGAACGGCACCGTAATGAACGGCAAGCTGATCGAGTCTCCCAAGTCTTTCCAGGTTGCCTGCACCATCGTGACGCAGATCATCGCCTGCGTCGCCTCCAACCAGTACGGCGGACAGTCGGTGGACATCAGCCATTTGGGCAAATATCTGCGTCGCTCCTACGAAAAATTCAAGAGCAGCCTGATCGCCAAACACGGTGACTCGCTTACACCCGAACAGATCGAGCAGATCGTCACCGACCGCCTCAGAGACGAGCTGAGAAGCGGCGTACAGACCATCCAGTATCAGATCAACACCCTGATGACCACCAACGGTCAGTCTCCCTTCGTGACCCTTTTCCTGAATCTGCGCTCTGCAGATGACGAATACGTGAAGGAAAACGCCATGATCATCGAGGAGGTGCTCCGTCAGCGGATCGAGGGCATCAAGAACGAGAAGGGCGTATACGTCACGCCCGCATTCCCCAAACTGGTCTACGTGCTGGACGAGTACAACTGTCTCAAGGGCGGTGAGTACGACTATCTGACCAAGATGGCAGTCAAATGCTCTGCCAAGAGAATGTACCCCGACTACATCTCCGCCAAGAAGATGCGCGAGCATTACGAAGGCAACGTCTTCTCACCCATGGGATGCCGCTCCTTCCTCTCTCCCTGGAAGGATGAGAACGGCAACTACAAGTTTGAGGGACGTTTCAATCAAGGCGTCGTTTCCATCAACCTGCCCCAGATCGGCATCGTCGCCAAGGGCGATATGGATGTTTTCTGGAAGGAGTTTGACGCACGCCTGCAGATCTGCAAGGAAGCGCTGATGTGCCGTCACAACGCACTAATGGGCGTGAAATCCGACGTTTCCCCCGTACACTGGCAGTACGGTGCCATCGCCCGCCTGGAGAAGGGTGAGACCATCGACAAATACCTCTACGGCGGCTACTCCAGCATTTCGCTGGGTTATATCGGTCTGTACGAGCTGACCAAGTTGATGACCGGTGTTTCCCACACCCAGCCCGAGGGCGAGGAGTTTGCGGTGAAGGTGATGAAGCATCTGCGCGACACCACCGACCGCTGGAAGCGCGAGACCAACATCGGCTTCGCTCTCTACGGCACACCTGCCGAGTCTCTCTGCTACCGCTTTGCCCGCATCGACAAGGAGCGCTTCGGTACCATCAAGGACGTGACCGACAAGGGCTACTACACCAACTCCTATCACGTGGACGTGCGCGAGGATATCGACGCTTTCTCGAAATTCACCTTCGAGAGCCAGTTCCAGAAGATCTCCACCGGCGGTTGCATCTCCTACGTGGAGGTGCCCAATATGCGCCACAATCTGGAGGCGCTGAAGGATGTGGTCCGCTTCATCTACGACAACATCCAGTACGCCGAGTTCAACACCAAGAGCGATTATTGCCAGTGCTGCGGCTACGACGGCGAGATCGAGGTCAACGATGATCTTCAGTGGGAGTGTCCCGCCTGCCACAACAAGGACCAGTCCAAGATGAACGTCACCCGCCGCACCTGCGGCTACCTGGGTGAGAACTTCTGGAACGTGGGCAAGACCAAGGAGATCAAGTCCCGCGTGATGCACCTGTAATTTCATTGCTAAGGCCTCCATTCAGGAGGCCTTAGTTTTATCCTGAGGAGGCCTTTCGATGAACTATGCAGATATTAAACGGGTAGATGTGGCAAATGGTCCCGGTGTGCGGGTGTCCCTGTTTGTGTCCGGCTGCACCCACCACTGCGTGGAGTGCTTCAATCCTGAAACCTGGGATTTTAACTTCGGCGTGCCCTTTGGGGAAGAACAGATCCAGGAAATTCTGGGTTATCTGCGTCCGGCCCACATCAAGGGCCTGTCCCTGCTGGGCGGCGAGCCCTTTGAGCCGGAGAACCAGCAGGCTGTACTGGAGCTGGTCAAGCGGGTGCGGGAGGAGCTTCCGGAGAAGGATATCTGGTGCTACACAGGCTATCTCTTCGAGCAGCTCAGCGTGGGGCAGGTGGGAAGCCATTCCCGGGCTCTTTTGGAGCGGCTGGACGTGCTGGTGGACGGTCCCTTTGTCCTTGCCCGGAAGAATCTGGGCCTTCGCTTCCGTGGAAGCGACAATCAGCGCATCATTGAAGTGAAGGAATCTCTGGATTCCGGCGCCATCGTCCTCTGGGAGGACGGCCAGAACTGAAAAAAGCATGAAAAATCCCCCGGACCGCGGTCCGGGGGATTTTGTTTTGGGAAAAAGAATTACTTCTTGTTGGTGCGGCGCCAGATGCCCATCTTCTCGGCATCCTTGATCAGCTGCTCGCGGAAGTCGGGGTGAGCGATGTTGATCAGCTGCTCAGCGCGCTCCCAGGTGGACAGGCCCTTCACGTTGACCATGCCGTACTCGGTGACGATGTAGTGCACGCAGGTGCGGGGATCGGT